>CASFAA010000256.1 GCA_949292505.1 uncultured Oscillospiraceae bacterium | reverse complement strand
CTTCCTTTCCCGCCTCCTGCTCCAAGAACCGCCGCGGGTAATATAGCAAGACCCCTTTGCGACGTGAGATCGCAAAGGGGTCGATTTCCTGCACAATGGTTCGCCGCGGGACGCGGCGTGCGCGAAATGCCGACCGCAGGTCCGCGAAGTGTGTGCAGATTCAATCTGCCTGCCCTCCCGCAGCGAGGAACGACGCGGGCAAATAAACAAGACCCCTTTGCGACGCAAGATCGCAAAGGGGTCGATTTCCTTCTGCGAGACCGACGGCGGGCTCGCCCGCCGTGCGCGAATTGCGTGCAGGCTCAGCCTGCGCCGAGGTAGGCGACGCGGACTTTGGGGTCGGCGGCGAGGTCGGAGGCAGTGCCGGACATGGAGATGGTGCCGGTCTCGAGGACATAGGCGCGGTTGGCGATCTCGAGGGCCTGCTTGGCGTTCTGCTCGACGAGCAGGACGGTCATGCCGGACTGGTTAACGTCGCGGATGATGCTGAAAATCTCGTTGACGAGGAGGGGCGAGAGACCCATGGAAGGCTCGTCGAGGAGGAGCATCTTCGGGTTGGACATGAGGGCGCGGCCGATGGCGAGCATCTGCTGCTCGCCGCCGGAAAGCGTGCCGGCGATCTGGCGGCGGCGCTCCTTGAGGCGGGGCAGGCGCTCAAAGATGCGGTCGAAATCCTTCTGGATATTCTCCCGATCGCGGCGGATGTACGCGCCCATCTCGAGGTTTTCCTGTACCGTCATGCTCGCGAAAATGCGTCGTCCCTCCGGCACCTGGGCAAGGCCGAGACGGATGATCCTGTGCGCCTCCATCGAGCGGAGATTGCTGCCGCAGAAGTCGATCTCGCCGGACTTCGCCTTGACGAGGCCGCTGATCGCGTGGAGGGTCGTCGTCTTGCCGGCGCCGTTCGCACCGATCAGCGTGACGATCTCGCCCTCGCGCACCTCGAAGGATACCTTCTTGATGGCGTGAATCGAGCCGTAATAGACCTCCAGATCCTTGACGGAAAGCATCACCTTGTTGTCTGCCATCTTCACTCACCTCCCAGGTACGCCGTGATCACCTTCGGGTTCGTGCGAACCTCCTCGGGCGTGCCCGAAGCGATGATGCGGCCGTAATCGAGCACCACGAGGTGCTCGCAGATTCCCATGACGAAGCTCATGTCGTGCTCGATGAGGAGAATCGCGACATGGAAGCGCGAACGGATCAGCTCAATCGTCTCCATCAGCTCGGCGGTCTCCGTCGGGTTCATGCCGGCGGCGGGCTCGTCGAGAAGGAGCACCTTCGGGTCGCCCGCGAGGGCGCGCGCGATCTCAAGCTTTCTCTGCTGGCCGTAAGGAAGATTTTTCGCCCTGTCCTGCGCGTGGCCCTCCAGATGGAAGACGCGCAGCAGATCCATTGCCTTCTCCTCCACGGCGGCCTCCTCGCGCCAGTACGAGGGCAGGCCGAGAATACCGGCGAGGGCGGAGTAGTTCATCTTCTGATTCATCGCGACGCGGACGTTGTCGAGCACGGACATATCCTTGAACAGGCGAATGTTCTGGAACGTTCGCGCGACGCCCATCTTCGTGATCTGGTATGTCTTTTTGCCAAGGATGCTCTTGCCATCGAGCTTGATCTGGCCCGTCGTCGGGGTGTAAACGCCCGTCAGGAGGTTAAAGACCGTCGTCTTGCCGGCGCCGTTCGGGCCGATGAGACCCATGATCTGGTTTTCATGGAGCGTAAAGTGAACGTCGTCGACGGCGTGCAGGCCGCCGAACACAATGCTCAGGTTCTCCGCCTCAAGGACGGGAACGCTCTTCTTCTCAGACTCCGCCACGGCTCACTCCCCCTTTCCCTGCTTCACGCCGCCCGCGCGCTTCGCCGTGAGACGGGAAACGAGGCGGGAGAGCGAGAACTCATGCTGCCCCATCAGACCGGACGGCTTGAACAGCATGACGATGATCAGAATCACGGCGTAGATGAGCATCCGGTAATCCTCGAAGCCGCGCAGGAACTCGGGCAGAATCGTCAGCACGATGGCCGCGATGATGGAGCCCGTGATCGAGCCGAGACCGCCGAGCACGGCCATCAGGAGAATTTCGACGGAATAGTCGAAGTTGAACTTCGAGGGGTCGAGCACGCCGATGTGATGCGCGTAGAGCGAGCCCGCGACGCCGGCGAAGAACGCCGCCATCACGAAGGCAAACAGCTTGTAATACGTCGTGTGGATACCGGACGCCTCAGCGGCAATCTCGTCCTCGCGGATCGCGATGACGGCGCGGCCGTGACGGGAGCGGACGAACGCCCAGATGACGGCGACGGTGACGACCGCCAGCCAGAAAACATAGGAATACTTCGCGAGGGAAAGGCTCGTCGCGTCGCTGCCCTGGGGCAGAATCGTCGGGATGCCGCGCAGGCCCTTCGCGCCGCCGGTGAAGTCGCACGCGAGAATGATGACGCGGATGATCTCGCCGAAGCCGAGCGTGATGATGGCGAGGTAGTCGCCGCGCAGGCGCAGCGCCGGAACGCCGATGATAACGCCGAACACCGCCGCCACCACGCCCGCGAGGACGATGCCGATCGGGAAGGCGATGGTGATCGGCAGGCCGGAATACAGCGTAAAGAGAGCCGCCGTGTACGCGCCGACGCTCATAAAGCCCGCATGGCCGAGCACCAGCTGGCCGAGGAAGCCGCTCACGAGGTTGAGGCTGACCGTGAGGATGATGTTGATAAACATCGTCGTCATGATACCGGAGGTGTAGCGGTTGATGACGCCGCTGCCGATCAGGACGAAGAAGAGGATGTACGCCGCGACGAGCAGAACGAGGTTGACGGCGTAGGAGACGAGCTTATTCTTCGGGACAAGTCCCGGTTTTTTCTGATTTGTCATGCAGCGCCGCCCCCCTTACACCTTTTCCTTGATGTTCTTCCCGAGAAGCCCGGTAGGCTTGACGAGGAGCACCAGAATCAGAATTCCGAACACAACGGCGTCGGTAATCTGCGAGAGGCCGACAGCCTTCGTGAGGCTTTCCGCGACGCCGATCAGCAGACCGCCGATCATCGCGCCCGGGATGCTGCCGATACCGCCGAGGACGGCCGCGACAAACGCCTTGAGGCCGAGGAGGCTGCCCATGTACGGGGTGATCGACGGGTACGCGCCGACGTAGAGCACCGCGCCGACCGCCGCGAGGCCGGAGCCGACGGCGAAGGTGAAAGCGATGGTGTTGCGCGAGGAGACGCCCATGAGCTTCGCGGCGCCGGCGTCCTCACTCGTCGCGCGCATGGCCTTGCCGATCCGCGTTTTCTTGACGAGGAGCTGCAGGAGAATCATGATGACGACGGAGGTCGCAATGGTGATAAGCGTCACGCTGCTGATCTCCAGCGGCCCAATCGGGACGGGGAAGCTCGGCAGGACGTTGGAGACGGACTTCGCGTCCGACTTGAAAATCAGCTGGAACAGGTTCTGCAGCAGCATACTCACACCGATCGCGGTGATGAGCAGCGAAATGTGCGGGGCGTTTTTATTCAGAAGCCGCTGATACGCGACCTGCTCGATGACGACGCCGACGATGGCGCAGAACAGCACCGCCGCAAGAATCGCCGCCCACAGGGGCGTGCCCGCCAGAATCAGCATGACGTAGGTGGCGTACGCGCCGACCATGATGATATCGCCGTGCGCGAAGTTGATGAGCTGCGTAATACCGTAGACCATGCTGTAGCCGAGCGCAACCAGGGCAAAAATGCTGCCCTGACTCAGGCCGTTGATGATCTGCGTAAGAAATTCCATGCCTGTCCCTCCTGCCTCAAGATAATCCAAAAGGGGGTGATCGAAATCATCCCCTTTTGGCACGCGCGTCCCGAAGGACGCGATCAATTCAGTTCAAAAGCAAGCCTTCCGTCTCCGGAAACCTTACGCCTCCGGGTCGTAGTTCTCGACGAACTTGTACGCGTTGTCCTGGATGGAGACGATGACGGCGGACTTCTGCGGGTTGCGCTCCTCGTCGAACGTCATGTGGCCCGTCAGGCCGTCGTACTCGAGAGCGGCCATCGCATCGATGATCGCCTGGGAGTCGGTGCTGCCGGCGTTCTCAATCGCGGTCGCCATCATGTACGTCGCGTCGTAGGCAAGCACGGCGAACATATTCGGATCGATCTCATACTTCTCCTTGTAGGTGGAGATGAAATCCTGGACGCGCTCGTCGGTGCTCTCAGTGCTGTACTGGCTGCAGAAGACGCCGCCGTTCAGCACGCTGGAATCGAAGTTGTCGGTGAGGACGGAATCCCAGCCGTCCGCGCCGCAGAGCGTAGCGGTCACGCCGACCTCGTTGGCCTGCGCGGAGATGAGGCGGAGATCCTCATAGTAGACGGGCAGGAACAGAACGTCCGGGTTCTGGCCCTTGATGTTCGTCAGCTGGCTCTTGAAATCGACGTCGCCGTCCTGATACTTCTCCTCGGCGACAACCGTCATACCGAGCTCGCCGGCCTTCGCGACGAACGCCTCGGCAATGCCGGAGGAGTAGTCGTCCGCCATGTCATAGAGAACGGCCACGGTGGAAGCGCCGAGCTTCTCAGACGCGTAGGAAGCCATCAGCTCACCCTGGAACGGGTCGGTGAAGCACGCGCGGAAGATGTTCGGGCCGGTCAGCGTCACCTCAGCCGCGGTGGCGGAGGCAGTGATGATCGGGATGTTGTCCTGCTGGGACTGCTGCGCCACGGCCAGCGTCGGCTTCGTCGTCACGTCGCCGATAATCGCCACGACCTGGTCGTTCTGAACGAGCTTGTTGTAGGCGTTGACGGCCTCGGTGGCGTCGCCTTTCTCGTCGTAGTAGATGTACTGGATCTGCTTGCCGTTGATGCCGCCGTCGGCGTTGATGTCCTCAACGGCCATCTGGATGCCGTTGTTGACGGCCACGCCGTAGCTCGAGGCGTCGCCCGTCAGAGGAGCGAGGCCGCCGATGCGGATCGTGTCGGAGTTTCCGGCGTCGCCGGAGCCGCCGTTCTCGGAGCAGCCGGTCACAGCGCCGAGCATGAGCACGGCCATCAGGGCCGCAAGAAAACGCTTTTTCATTGCAATCTTACCCTCCTGTCAGAAGAAATGCAGCCGCAGAGCGGCGCATCCTCCGTCGTATTGAAGCATCGCTTTAATGGTATGAATTATACTACTTGGCCGCCCCTTTTTCAATAAAAAACCCTGAAAAGGGACGTTGTCCGAAAAAGAATCGTCCAAATTCACACAAATTTCATATTTTCCGCGGTGAATCTCTGCGCTTTTGCAGGATGTTTTCCCCCGTCCTGCACAGAGGAAGCGTTCGGAAGACAACCTCCCCTCCGCCGCGGCTCAAAGCTCGCCGGGGAACTGTTCGCGGTAGACTGCCAGAATCTGCGGCAGCACGGCGGAGATCGCGTACGGCCCGAGAGACCGGGCGGCGGCGTCCGACAAGCGGCCTCGCAGCTCGGGCGAGCGGCACAGGAGGGTCATGGCCTGCGCCGCCTCCCGCGGGCTGTCGGGGGCAAAGAGCAGGCCGCTCTCCCCGGAGCGGATCAGGTCGGCGTGCCCCTTGACGCGCGACGCCGCGACGGGCAGGCGGGCGGCCATCGCCTCCATCACGCCGAAGGGCAGGCCCTCGCTGCGGCTCGCGGAGACGGCGGCGTCGCACGCCGGGAAAATTCTCTCCATCCCGGAAAGCTCGCCCGCGAAGACCACGCGGCGCGCAATGCCGAGCTCCCGCGCGAGGCGGACGCAGTCCTCCCGGAGCGCGCCGTCTCCCGCGAGGAGGAGGCGCGCGTTCGAACAGGCGCGCGCCGTGCGGGCGAAGGCGCGCAGGAGCAGCGCGTGATTTTTGCGGGCGGAAAACTCCGCCGCGCAGACAAAGACGAAGTCGCGCCCGCCGAGGCCGAAGCGGCGGCGCACGGAAAGGCGCTCCTCCTCCGGGAGGGAAACCGCATAGCGCGGCAGATCGACGCCCATTCCCGGAATGAGGCGCACCGTGCCGGAGGCGGAGAGATGATGGCGTTGGGCGATCGCCCTGTCCTCGGCGTTCATGACCATGAGCACATCCGTCACGGGGGCGAGAAGCTTCTCCGGAGCGAGCCAGGCGGCGCGGCGCGGCGCGCTGCCGGACTCGGAAAAGAGATAGCCGTGGCAGGTATAAAACAGCTTCGGCCGGTCGCGCATCGTGCGGGCGGCGGCGCGCACCGCGGCGGCGGCCAGCGTCGTGTGGACGCTCACGGCGTCGAAGCGGCCCCGTGAAAGGAGGCTGCGCGCCGCGAGGACGGCCTGCGCGTTCCGCGGGCTGAGCGGCCGCTTGACGAGCGGAAGCGCCTCCGAACGATTTGCGAAGGGGATGCTCTCCCCCGTGCCTGACGCGGCCCAGACCTCCCAGCCCGCCTCGCGGAAGGCGCGCAGGTACGGCAGGTGGAAGCGCAGAAGATGGGACGCGGTGGAGGCACAGAACAGAATCCGTCTCATGGCGTTCCCCTCCTCAAGACTGGAAGAAGGCGACGTACGGCAGCAGCAGGGTGCGGTCCTGCACCAGCATCCACACATAGAACAGCGCGCCGACGCAGACAAGGCCGATGACAGCGTACCGGTAGGAATACTTTCGGCTGAGCTGGGCGATGCGCTCCTCGCGGTACGCAATCGCCTGCTTCCTCGTCTTCCCCTTTTTGACGGAAGCGGGGGCGCTCTGAAGCTCGGCGAGCCTGCCGCGGTCGGCGTCGAGCGAGGCGAAAAATTCCGGGATAATGAGAATCGAAGCGCCGAAAAACAGCATCCCGAAACGCTGGAACAGGAAATGCTTGCACGTCATGAGATACAGCAGGCCGGCGTAGATCGAGAAATTTACGAGGACGATGTTGTTCGGGTCGCGCCGCAGCAGATACCTGCGCAGACAGACGACCACCAGCATCGTGACGACGGGCACGAAGGCCGTCTGCCAGTCGCGGCCCTCCATGTAATAGAGGCCGTCCTCCGTGGCGTAGTACTGGTAGACGAACTGCGTGACAAAGTGAAACAGCGGCCAGCTGAAAACGAGGACGAGGGCCGTGAGGACGCCGTACACCGTGAGCGATTTCCAGTTCACCGGGATGTGGGCGATGAAATAGAGCGCCGCCATGATAAACAGCGCCTTGTGGAAGGAGGCCGCAAGCACCACGATCCCGAGATACGGAAGCAGACGCTTCTCCTTGAGAAACGGAATGGCAAAGAGGAAGATGGCGATCGCAATACTCTGGCGGAGAAAGCACAGCGAGTTCATGTAGGAGCCGAAGGTCAGAAAGACGTAGACACTCAGCCACCAGGAGGGCGAATACCGCGCAATGAAAACGCACGTCAGCCCCACGATCAGCACGGCGACAACGGCCATAAAGACGCGCACGTCGCCCGAGACAAGGGAGACGAGGTAGTTGAGAAGGCTGTAACCCCACTCCACGCGGTACTCGTTCGCGGAGGAGAGGACGAAAGCCGCGCCTCCCTCGCGCACGGAGAGGAAATACTCCTTGTACATGGAATAGTCGGCGCCGACGCTTTCCCCGCGCAGGGCGGCGAACAGCGTCAGCGCGGCGCCCGAGAGGCAGAGGAAAACGAGCTCCCTCGGCCGGATGGACGCGCCGCCGCGCCGCCACTCGCAGAGCAAAATGCCAAGCGCAGGCACGAAAACCAGCAAAATCAGAAACGGAAGCAAAGAAAACCCCTCTCTTTCCCGGTGCAAACAGCCGTGCCGCGTGCCAAATTCCGAAGAGAAACGCTTTTCACCCGTTCTCCTCGCTGCGGTTGACAAAACCGCAGAGGACGGTGAGCAGCAGGATTTTGAGATCCAGCAGAAACGACCAGTTCTCGATGTAGTACAGGTCGCACTCGATCCGCTTTTCGATCGAGGTGTCCCCGCGCCAGCCGTTAACCTGCGCCCAGCCCGTCATGCCGGGGCGGACGAGGTGCTTGATCATATAAAGCGGAATCTCCGTGCGGAACCTGTCGACGAAGTACGGGCGCTCCGGCCGCGGGCCGACGAGGCTCATCTCGCCGCGCAGGACGTTGACGAGCTGGGGGAGCTCGTCGATGCTGTACCGGCGCAGGAAAGCGCCAAAGCGTGTGCGGCGCGGATCGCCGCGCGTCCCCCAGGAGGTCGCGTCCGCCTCGCCCCCGGCGGCCATCGAGCGGAACTTGTACATTGTAAAGACGCGCCTGTTCCGTCCGACGCGTTCCTGGCGGTAGATCACCGGGCCGGGCGAGCTGAGTTTCACCCCGACGGCAACGAGGATCAGCAGCGGCGAGAGGACAACAAGACCAAAGAGCGAACAGACGATGTCGAAGCCTCGCTTGACGAAGCTGTTGAGCAGGCTGTCAAGCGGGACGCGCCGGAGGTTGATGAGCGGCAGGCCCTCTACGTCCTCGATATACGGGCGCATCGGCAGGTACTTCGTGTAAAACGGCAGCAGGCTCGACTTCACGCCCGCCTGTTCGCAGATCTCGATGATGCGGCCGAGCAGGCCGAAGTCCTTTTCCTCGAGCGAGACGACGACCTCATCGATCCCCTTCGGCGCGAGCAGGGCGGGCAAAGCGTCGTACCCGCCGAGGCGGGGAAGCGCCAGATCGCCCGTGTCCTCCTCCCGATCGGAAACGTAGCCGTCGATCCGGCAGCCGAGGCTCTGGTTCTGCAGAAGGCGGCGGCAAAAGTCGCCGGAAACGCTCGTCCAGCCGGCCAGCACAATGTGGCGGAGATACAGGCCGCGCCGCCGCATGGCCCGCAGCGCTCCGTGCACAGCAGCGCGCTCCGCGGCGGAGAACACCGTCAGAAACGCGCCAAACAGCAGCACGGCGCCGCGCGAGACGTTGACCTCCTTGAGCATGAAGCTGAGCAGGAAGACAAAGAGGACGTCGAGGCAGCTGACCTCGATTCCCTTGCCAAGCTCCGCCACCGGGCTTTTCCGGCGAAACCATTCGTTCAGGCCGAAGGAGTGGCAGAGCAGGAAATGGACGGGGACGGCCAGCGCCGTCAGCTGCAGATAATAGCTGAAAAGGACGCCGCGCTCGCCGCTGAGCACAAAAAAGCGGACGCCGTAGGCGCAGGCCATCGCGGGCACGCACAGCAGCGCGTTGAGGATAGAAAAGAGCAGATTAAAGCTTTTCTGATTCTCCCGGAACAACAGCGCACCTCCTTCCAGGGGCAGAAAAGGAGCCGCGCCCGGCGCGGCTCCTCCCTTATTCCATCGCGCGCACGGCGCGGCGAAGCTCAAGCACGGACGACGGCGCGACAACGAGCGCCTCGACGCCGAGGCCGAGGAAATATGACAACAGACGCGGGTCGCCCGCCGCGTCGCCGCAGATTGCCGCGGGAATCCCTGCGTTTTTCGCCGCGAACACGGCGCGACGCACCAGCTCAAGGACGGCGGGGTGCTGGAAATCATAGACGGGCGAAACCTCGGGATTCGAGCGGTCCGCCGCGAGGGCGAACTGGGTCAGGCCGTTCGTGCCGATGTCGAAGAAATCGGCCTCGCGGGCGAGCTCCTCGGCGACAAGAGCCGCGGCGGGCGTATCGATCAGCACGCCGGCGGGAACCGCCTCGCCGAAGGGAACGCCCTCGCTTTGCAGCTCCTCCTTGACGTGCAGCAGCACGCGGCGGGCGCGGCGCAGCTCCTCGGCGCTTGTCACCATCGGAAACGTGACGGCAATATTCCGGTTTGCCGCGGCGCGGAGCACAGCGCGAAGCTGCGTGCGGAAAAGCTCCATGTTCTCGAACGAGAAGCGGATGCCCCGCACACCCATCGCCGGGTTCATCTCCTCGGCAAGGCTTCGCACCCGGCCGTCGCTCGTGGCGGTGCGGATGGTCAGAGGGCGCTCCCCCAGCTGCTCCGCAAGCGAGCAGTACACCTTGTACTGCTCGTCTTCCGTCGGGGAATCCGTCCGGTTGCGGTAGAGCGACTCGGTGCGGAACAATCCGACGCCTTCCGCGCCGGTCTCCAGCACGAGCGGCAGGTCGGACGGCTTCCAAATCTTTGCGAGGATCTTGACCGCGCGTCCCCCGCGCGTGCGGGACGGCAGCGTCCTCAGCTGGGCGAGAGTCTCCTCCCCGATGTTCGGCCTGCGCTCAAACGCCCGATAGGCCTCGGAGGTCTTTTCGTCCGGATCGATCACGACGTCGCCCGTAAAGCCGTCGGCGATAATGACGCCGCCGTCGTAGAGACGGCTGTACGACGAGCCGAGAGCCGCCACCGCCGGGATGCCGAGCAGCCTCGTGAGAATGGCCGCGTGGCTCGTGCGGGAGCCCTCGCGCGTCACGAAGCCCAGCGCCCCTTTCGCCGCCAGTCCCATCACCTGGCTCGGCGTGAAGAATGGCGAGGCGGCGACGCTGCCCGCCGGCAGCTCCGGCAGCACGGCGGTATCCGGGCTGAGCGCATGGAGCAGACGGATGCCGATGTCCTGAATGTCGGCAAGACGCGCCCGCATATAGGCGTCCTCCATGCCCGCGAACATCGCGGTAAGCTGCTCCGACGCACGGCGCACGGCGTACGGGGCGGCATAGCCGTCGCTGCGCACAGCCCTGCGCAGCGCGGTGCGAAAATCGTCGTCGTCGAGCATCATGAGCTGAATTTGAAAAATCTTTTCGCACTCCGCGCCGAACTCACGGCCCACGGCGGCGCAGAGCTCCTCGAGCTTCTGCTTCGCCGTCTCGCGCGCCCACTCAAGGCGGACAAGCTCACGGTCGGGATCCTGCGTCCGCTCGAGCACCACCTTCTGCAGAGGCGGCGCGACAAACTGAACGGAGCCGAACGCCACGCCCGCCGAGGCGGCGATACCCTTGATTTTTCTCATACTATGTTCCGCTTCCCGTCAGATATTTTTCTCACAGAAATCCTGCAGCACGGCGCAGTCCTTCTCCTCGTCCGGCCCTTCGACCGTCACGGTAACGGTCTCGCCCTGCTTGACGCACAGCGCCATTATGGCGAACAGGCGCGACGCGTCCGCCGTCCTGCCGCCCTTCTCGAGCGTCACCTGGCTGGTGCCCGCGGAGACGGTCTTCACCAGCTCGCCCGCGACGCGCGCGTGCAGGCCGAGTTCGTCCTTCATTGTCCACTGAAACTTTTTCATAAACTTCCACTCCTCTGTGCCCGCGGCGCGGGCGTCTTGTAGTATGCGTGAAGGCTGCCGGAGAACGGCGTCCGCCGGACCGGTCAGCGCACAATCAGCTTATTCGCGATCGAGACGTCGCAGAGCTGTTTGACGCTGTAGATCGCAGCAGCGTCGGTGATGCCCTGCTCCTTGATATAGTCGTACACGTTGAAGTTGTAGTAGCGCAGGTCGATGAGGTGGATCTCGGAGAAATTCGTGGCCAGATACGGAATCATGCTGTTCGCATACGAATCCTTGAGGATCAGCAGTTTCCTGCCGTTCTGCACATCGAAATTCTTCACGACGTCGACGCCGCGGTTGCCGCCGAGATAGACGGAATACTTGTCCTTCTTTTCGAGATACTCCTCCCAGTAAATCCCCTCGCGTTCCTCTGTACCGTTGACATACTGGCGGATGTCCTGCTCCTCCTTGAGCTCGGGCAGATACATCCTGTCGGGCGTCTGGAAGAAAGAGACGGCCTTCGAGTAGAGCGTGCCGTAAAACGGCTGCGTCACAGTGCGCAGATTGTACGCGTCAAGCGGTGTGGGCGTAATTCCCATCTCCCCGCACAGCGCCTCGTACGCCTCGTACGCGCCGAAGGTGTTCCAGTGATGGTCTGTCTTGAAATAGTAGTCGCCGTTGATGCTGGCGAGGTCGTCGAACACGTTGACAACGACAGCCTCCTCACCGGCAAGCTCGCGCAGCCGCTGGAGTTCCTCCCGCTGGTCGTGGTTCGGGGCAAAGAGCGGCAGGTTCCCCCCCTGCTCCTGACTGCCGGAGGGCGCGGGCAGGAGATAGACGGGGACGTCCACCGCCCCGGCAAAATTCGCGAGCGCCTGCGCGTTCTGCTCGAACGTGCCGGTGCGGTCGGGCAGCAGCACCTCATAGAGATGCCCCTCGCTGCCGAAGTAGACGCCGCCCTCCGCCGGTGTCGTGGAGTAATTGCCGCCGACGTCGCGCTTGCCCATCGCAACCTGCGACACTGTGTAGAGCGAAATAAACTCTTTTCTGAGCGGGAAATGGTCGCCGACATACGCCTCGACGCTCTCCATGAAGGAGCCGTCGAGCAGGCTTGCGGCCGAAAGCTTCGGCGCCGGCTCTAGCGCACGGTTTTCGTCTTCCGAGAAATCCTCCTTCGGCGCGAACAGGATCCACGCCGCGCCGAACACGAAGCAGAGCAGCAGCAGAACGGTTAAAATCGCATATTCGGGCTCACATTTCTTCCATTGTTCTTTTACATTCTGTATTTTCATAGAAGAATACTCCTTAAAGTTGTCAAAAAAGAGAGGAACGGCTCAGAATTTGGCATAGAGGAAGGGGCTGTAGGAGTTGTCCACCAGGGAAGCCATGCTCAGGGCAAAGAGGACGAGGAAGCCGGCGCACCAGACGGCCTTGCCCACCTTTCCGGAGGTGCGCAGCCGCTCGACGAGCCTGCCCGCCGCGGGGACGCTGCACACGGCGGCGATGAGGAAGGTCGGGCCGTAGGTGAGCAGGGCGTACATCCCGAGCGAGTCCGTGCCCGCGCCCGCAAAGCCGAACATCGCGGCAATGACGCGCAGGCCGGCGGAGACGTCGGTGTACGAGAAGATGGCCCAGCCGACGACGGCGGCGACGAAGGAGTACAGCCAGCTGAAGAAGGCGGGGATCTTCTCGAGGAGCTTGCCGAGGAAGAGTCTTTCACAGATGATGAGCACGGCGTAGTACGCGCCCCAGAGGGCGAAGTTCCAGCTCGCGCCGTGCCACAGGCCGGTGAGCACCCAGACGACGGCAAGGTTGCGCACCGTGCGCGCCATACCTTTGCGGTTGCCGCCGAGCGGGATGTAGACGTACTCGCGGAACCAGCCGCCGAGCGTCATGTGCCAGCGCCGCCAGAATTCCGAGACGCTGCGCGACACATACGGATGGTCGAAGTTTTCCGGCAGCTCGAAGCCGAACATCATGCCGAGGCCGATTGCCATATCGGAGTAGCCGGAGAAGTCGAAGTAGATCTGGAAGGTGTAGGCGAGAACGCCCATCCACGCCTCGAGCGTCGAGGGGTTGCCCATGTACTGGACGCGCTCGGCGAGGACGGCGAGGTTGTTCGCAAGGAGCACCTTCTTGAACAGACCCTTCGAGAAGCGCATCATGCCGGCCGTGAACTTTTCGAGCGTTTCCTCGCGGCACAGCACCTGCGCCTGCAGCTTCTCATACCGGACGATCGGCCCGGCGACGAGGTGCGGGAAGAAGGACAGGTAGGTCGCGAAGTTGATGATATTCTTCACCGGCGGCGCTTCTTTGCGGTAGACGTCGACGGCATAGGAGATGCTCTCAAAGGTGTAAAACGAGATGCCGATCGGCAGCGCGACCTCCGGTATCGGGACGCTCAGGCCGGTAAGCTGATCGAAGGCCGAGACGAGCAGGCCGGCGTACTTGAACCAGCCGAGCAGGCCGAGGTTGATGAGCACGTTCCCGACAATGACAGCCCTCGCCGCGCCCCGCCGCTCTGAAAAGCGCCCGATAAGCAGGCCGCAGCAGTAGTCGACGACAATGGTCAGAATCATCAGAACGACATAGACAGGTTCTCCCCAGGCGTAGAACGCCAGGCTGAACAGCACGAGACAGCCGTTTTTCAGGCGGCGCGGCACAAGATAATACGCCAGCAGGACGAGCAGAAAGAAGAATGTCAGATAGATCAAGCTGCTGAAAATCATAAAATTCAATCTCCCACATGATGTGCGCACACGGGCGGCCCGGCGCGCGTTCGGATTGCAGTTTCACACAAAGCGGAGCCGCGGAAGGCCGCAGGCTGTTTTCAACTATTCTACCATAAAAACAGGCAGATACCAACACCTTTTTCACCCGGAAATTTCCTTCTTTTCTGCGGAGCAGAAAAAAGGGGCGGGGCGGCGAACAGGCCGCTCCGCCCCTTGCGGGCATCGCAATCGGAAAAAGGACTCAGGCGTCCGGCACAGCGGCGCACAGCGGCGCATACAGCTCCGGGCGGCGGTCGGCAAGGATGTCCATCACACGGCGGCATTCATCCGCGCGCGCGAGCGGCAGCGCGGCGATCGTCACGCCTTCATCCGCGCCGGCCTCGGCGAGGATCTCTCCGTCCGGGGCGACGGCGATGGAGCGTCCGCCGCTTTGCACGCCGCCGAAGGAGCCGCAGCCGTTCACCGCCGTGACGAAAACCTGGTTCTCCACCGCCCGCGCGCGGGCAAGGAGCCTCCAGTCCTCTATTCGGCTTTCCGGCCACTGGGCGCAGACAGTCAGAAGCCGCGCGCCGGAGAGCGCCAGCATTCGCGAAAGCTCGCAGAAGCGCAGATCGTAGCACAGCAGCGCCCCCGCCTCGACGCCGGGCGCTGCATAGCGGCAGAGCCTCTCCCCCGCCCGGAAATACGCCCGTTCTCCCGACGGCGTAAAGCCGTGCAGCTTGTCATATTCCGCGAGGAGCGAGCCGTCCGGCGCGTAATAGACGAACGTGTTGCACACATCCGCGCCGCGCCGCGTGACAAGCGACCCGCCCGCTATGGCGACGCCGAGCTCCCGCGCGAGGCGGGAGAGCAGGGCGCTGCTCTCGCCGTCTGCCGGCTCCGCGAGCTCCAACAGCCCTTCCTTCGGAAAGAAGCCGAGGTTCCACGTTTCCGGGAGCTGGATAAGCTTTGCGCCGCGCGCGGCGGCAAGGCGGATCAGCCGTTCCGCCGCAGCCCTGTTCTCGTCCGCGCGGCACGGCGCGCTCTTCATCTGCACCAGCCCGACGCGCAGCGTCCTTTCGTTCTCCATCCTGCCGCCTCCCCGCGTGTTTTTCTCTACTCTAGCACACGGGAGAGCGCGCCGTCAATCCAGGAGGCTCATCGGATCGATCCACGCGCCGTCCTGCCGCACGCCGAAGTGCAGGTGGCTGCCGTCGGCGCTCTCGCACGGCACCTCGCCGAGAACGCCGAGCGCGTCGCCGGCGGAGACGGTCTGCCCCTCCTCGACGGCGATCTCGTCGACGCCGCAGTAGTGCAGCTCGAGCGCGCCCTGCGTCACGACGATGGTGCCGCCGTAGAGCGCGTCGTCCGAGACGGACGTGACCGTCCCGTCACAGGCGGCGGCGACCGTCTCGCCCGGCTGGCCCGGCAGATCCGCGCCGCTGTGGACGCGCCAGTCGCCCATCGTCTCGGAGTAGACGGGATCGTTCCCGCTGAAGCGCACGGAGACGCTCTTGCCGATCGGGTAGGAGAGCGACTGCGGCGTCTCAGGCTCGTCCGCAGGCGGGGCCGCCGTCTCCTGCGCGGGCTCCGCGGCCGGCTCGGGCTCCGGCTCGCTCGGTGCGGTGACCGTTATTTTCTCCGGCGCAGAAGAGACGGGCTCCTCCGGCGCCGAGGAGGCGGGCTCCTCCGATTCCGCCGTCAGGACGGGGGACGACGAGGGCGTCTCCTTCACGCCGCTGACCGTCTTCTCCGTCTGCTGTACCGCCTCGGAGGAGGACGCCCCGCCGTCTGTAAAATTGACGACGCTGTCGTACGTCGTCCACGCCGCCACGCCGACGGCGAGCAGGCTCAGGCCGAGCGCGAGATAAAACCCCTTCGCATGGGTTCCGCGATGTTTTTCATATTTCATGCTTTGTGCACCTCCACCCGTATTTTTGCCGGGCGTTCCGCGAAATATGCCGCCTCTTTCGCCGCGGCGCACAATTTGAGAAATTTTTCCGGACGCAAGAAAAGACCGACCCCGAATCCGGGATCGGCCTTTTCCTTTTGCTTGAGGGTATATTGAGGAGGGTAGAACATGAATCAAAGAATGGTGCGGCTCCATTTCCTTGATTACGCTTATATTATAGCCAAAAGTGCCAAATTAGTTGTTACCACCCTGTGAATATTCTTTAAATTATCGCGGACAAAAATACGTCCAATTTATTTCAAACAAATGTTTGAAATTTGCGCGCGTTTCTGCTATACTGAGAACAGATAATACGGCGTCTCGCGGCAGGCGCCTGGGATGCGGGAGGCGCCTTGCCTCGGAAAGGGTGGAAGCGCAATGCTGACAAAAAGCCAACAGAAAGTATATGATTATCTCAAGAGCAGAACGCGGGACGGCCTGCCCCCCACCGTGCGGGAGATCTGCCTCGCAACGGGCCTGCGCTCCACATCGAGCGTGCACGCCCACCTCAAGACGCTCGAGCGCGAGGGCTACATCACCCGCGACAAGGGGCTGAACCGGGCGATTCATATTGTGGGCGAACGCAGCGCCGTGCAGGTGCCGATCGTCGGCCGCGTCGCCGCAGGCCAGCCGATCCTCGCCGAGCAGCACGTCGAGGGATACGTCCCCTTCTCCCCGCCGTACGGCGCGGGCGAGGATCTCTTTGCCCTGAACGTGCGCGGCGAGAGCATGAAGATGGCCGGCATTCTCAACGGCGACATTGTCATCGCGCGCCAGACCTCCACCGCGAGCAACGGCGAAATTGTGGTCGCGATGATCGAGAACGAGGCGACGGTCAAGACCTTCTACCGCGAGCCGGGCTGCATCCGCCTGCAGCCGGAAAACCCCGACTATCAGCCCATCTACGCACAGGAGGTCACCATCCTCGGCAGGGTTGTCGCCGTCGTGCGGTATTACTGAGGGCAAAAGGCCGGGCGGCCCGTCTGGACGGATCGCCCGGTCTCTTTTTTACCTTCCCTTTTTGTGCCGCGCCGGCTGCGGCTCCGGCAGCGGAGAGAGCTGCGCGTAAGATTCTGCCTCAAATTCGTCCTCCGGCGGCGCGGGGATCATCCCCGTATACTCGCCCGCCGAGACGACGTCCATGCCGGGATAATCCCCGGCCTCGCCGGGGTCGTAGCCCTGCCTGTTTTCAGGAAACGCCTGACGGTTTCTGCGGATCATACTCTCGCCTTCCTTCCGTATTTTGGCGGGCGGGGCGAAAGCGCTCCCGTCCGCCCAGAGGATAGCTTGCCCGGAAAACACGGCTTTCACCACCGGCGCGCCATAAAATTTCAAGACGGAGGAATCCCGCCATGACGTTTCACGAATATTATTGCAGGCTCTGCGAGCGCAGAGGGACAACGCCGTCCGCCGCGGCGGAGAGCATGGGGCTTTCGCGCGCTGCGGTGAGCAAGTGGAAAAACGGCTCCGTGCCGGGCATCGCGACGCTGCAGCGTCTCTCTGCGTACTTCGGCGTGCCGGTCGGCGATCTGCTCGAGCACCGCGATCCCGCCGTGGATCCGGCGCAGGACAACCCGGCGGATTTCACCTACGCCCTCTACAACGAGCTGATGGAGCTCACCCCGGAGCAGCAGAGCGTCGTGCTGAGGCTGGCGCGGGAATTCAAAAAGGACGTCGACCAAAAGGGAGAGTGAAGCCATGCCGTTCTCTCAGCTTTATCAGCAGCTCGAGGCGCAGAAGATTTCCCTCTATGTGCGGGAGATCGGCTTTTCGGAGGCCGCCGCCATCGAGTACCGCGGGCGGTACGCCATCTTTCTCGATCCGGACTGCTTCCGCAGCCTGCGGAACGTCAAGGCAGTGCTCGCGCACGAAATCGGTCACTGCGCGACGGGCTGCACGCACCGCCTGAGCAGCCCGCTCGACCTGATCGGGCGCCACGAGTACAAGGCGAACCGCTGGGCATTCGAGAACTGTCTGCCCTTTCCCGCCCTGCAAAAGGCGGTGCGCGAGGGCTTCCGCGAGCCGTGGGAGCTCGCCGAGTATTTTGATCTGCCCGAGGAGTTTATCCGCCGCGCCGTCTCCTACTACACCGGCCCGCGCGCCCTCAAACTGAGTTCCGAGGCAGATAATATAATTATGTAAACCATTTTCTTTTCTGGAATTCCACCGCTTGCCGCCAGAGGGATTCCCCATTCCCCGTGGAAAACCCGGTGGAGTCGGAGGAAATCCGGGCTTTTCATGTGGAAAACTCTGTTGAAAGTGTGGAAAAGCCGCTAGAACATCCTTTCCTGTTCAAAAATATTTCATTTTATGTAAAGTAAATGCTTGACTTTTGTAAAACCGTGTCGAAGAAGAAATTTTCCGTCTCCGTCATTTTTCTCTTGCATTCGCCATGAATATGTGGTAAAATGGCAAAGCATTCAAAAATGAATCCGCGCGGGAGTAGTTCAATGGCAGAACATCAGCTTCCCAAGCTGAATACGGGGGTTCGATTCCCCTCTCCCGCTCCACCAGGCTGAGCCTGGACGCACTTCGCGTTCCAGGCTTGGCCTTTTTCTTTTCCCCCGCCGCTCGCGGCTGGGGCTGACGTCTATTCTATCGCCGCCACTCAGGAAAACTCCCTCTTTGTCTCATGACGACAAAGAGGGAGTTTTCAATGAAATCCGTCCCTGACGGAACGGGAGAAATCCCGCTGCGCGGGATGAAATCGCTGCGCGGTGAAATCCGCTGCGGCGGGTTGGGGGGACGCCGTTCCTCTCACCGTGAGCGATGCGAGGGATTTCATCCGCAGGGGGGCAAACAAAAGCGCACCACTTAAAAAAGCCGGTTTTACCAACCTTCCATTTTGCTCGGTGTCTATATGGGTGAAAGCTTTCAAGGGGAACAAACAGATGAAGCGAGAACAGGCCGAGAGAATAACAACAGAATATCTGAAACCAATCTATGGATTTGCTTTGAAGCGATGCGCCAATTTACAGGATGCAGAGGATCTCTCGCAGGAAATCGTATTGAAGGTGTTTCATGCACTTCTTTGCAGAGAAGACATTGCGGCTCCGGATCAATTCATATGGACAGCGGCACACAATGCCCTCGCCAATTATTATCGAGGAAAAGTAAAAACGGCAGATATCTCTGCAACATTTTGCTGGATGAACCAAGCAGCGAATTGATCGCCCTGCGGGATAAGGTGTATTGTAAAGCTGCCAGACTGTTTGCCAATGACCTGTTTGACGAACTGACACGCAGTGGGATAGTAAGCGATCCCCGCATTGAATGCGGACAAACTGTGCCGGCTCCCGATTCTGCAGGCCACGCTCGTGCAGACGATAATTTTATCCTGTGGTCGCTGATTCCGTACATTGCGGCGCACAGCGGAGAAGCTCCGGCAGAAACAAACGTCTCTTTCGAGGAAGCCGCCGCCATGCGTCCTGACGGAGGATTCAATATTTGTCACGCGTCAGTTGCAGCGCCAAACGGAAGACAGCCCATGTATTACGAGAGTATGCAGCATTTACGCGGCCCCTGCTGGAATCAGAATCAGGAGTTTCTCCTTTGGCAAATGGATTCAGAATGGTCGTCCATACGGGTGACGGACGGCTATATGGAAAAGGCAAAGCGCATCTTATCCATTTTATCGAGATGCAAAAAAGCTGTGACAATAAGATTAGTCAGGAGGATTCTGCCTTTCTTGAAGAGAACGGAATTGCAGCGCGGCAATTTGACGGCGGCGAAAGAAAAGCGCAGTCTTTATTCGTTCCCCGGGTGGTTTGGCTGGAAAGCCGCGAGATGAAAAACGAGCTGCTTGCCGCCGGCAGCCGCATCAAGGAAAAACATAAGCGCGAATTGAAAGCCATGAAGGATATCTATGTGCATACGGTTTTGAAGGAAACGCCGAAGCAAATGCGCAAAATGCAGGTCTTTGAACTGCAATATATGTTCTGCTCTGACGGTTGGTTTCTCTTGCACTGCATGAAAGAGCTCGTGAATCACGGCAAGCTCAAGCTTCCTTCTGATGAACAGAAAAAATCGCTGACTACGATCATCGCGCCAAGCGAATGAATCCATGAATGCGGGCCTCCAATTTGCAAAATTACTCAGAGGATTGACTGCTTCAGACCTTTCGCTAAAACCCTTCCCCGCTTCTCGTTCTGCTCCGCAAACCATATCGTATCGATTCGTGAAAAACGGATTCCGCCTTTTTCTCCTCCTTGCGGGAAAAGGCGGAATCCTTATTTTCTCAATTCTTTCAATAAGGAATCCGCCTTCACGCCGCTGGACGCATTTTTTGAAACCGGAATAACCGTTTCATCAAACGCTGCTATCGCATATCCTTCCGGCGTAACATAGTACATTCCCTCGAGGCAATAATAATTTCTTGTCGGCTTCTCTTTATCCTGTACAACCGGAACGATGATCTTCATGCCCTCTGACAAGCTCGGATAGTAGTCGATAAAGACTGTATTGGATGCAATGGTAATGGTATCCCCTTTTGCATATTTTCCTTCGCTGTCAGACAGTACAGAGAGCGTATATTCATAAAACTCAAAAACATCCGCAATCCCATAGCTGTCTCTTTTTTCCTCCAAGGCTTCCTCTCCCGCGGACGCCGCTACATGATATTTTGAGATATCGCCCACTACTTCGCCATACACAAAAGTATCTGTCAAATCCTTTACTTCGTCCATTTGCATTGTTCTCATGGATATCGTTGCAGGCACCTTTTTTCCGCAGACCGGATATTGAACCCTTAATTCGGCGACCTGCTCTGCAGACAGTCTCTCTTCCGGAATATTGAGCATCGCGATACAACACGCACAGCAAACGCAGACCGCAGCCGCCGCGAGTCCCCAAGCCTTTTTCTTCGATGCTTTCATTTCATTTTCCTCCTCCAAAACAACAAAAAACGAACCGCTATTCCCATTATATCTGATTCCTTTTCCCTTGTGCGGGAAAAGGAATATACGGTGCAAAAAAAGTCTTAAGCGGCACCTGCGAGCGGGAACAGCAGGCGGTGAAATCCGCCTTCGGCGGGTTGGGGGGCCTCAAGCCGTGAGCGCCGCAAACGAATTCATCCTCGCCGCGCCGAGGCTGTCCTGATTCGCGTGTTTGCCCGTTTTTCGCTTTTCCGCTTGAGTCTCGCCTCCTGTTTTGCTACAATATAGGAATAAAAACGCAAGGGAGGCGGAGCGGGGATGGAAATCCGCGCGGCAATCTGCGACGACAGCCCGGAGACTCTGCGCGAGCTCTCCGGGGCCGCCGCGGACTGGGCGAAGCAGGAGAATATTGCGCTGTCTTTGGAGACGTTTTCCTCCGCGGAGGCGTTGCTGTTCCGCTATGAGGAGCGCCCGGACTTCGACGTTCTGCTCCTCGACATTGAAATGCCGGGGGAAAACGGCGTGGCGCTCGCCAAAAAAATCCGGCAGGAAAACGATCGCGTCCAGATCGTCTTCATCACGGGATATCCCGACTTTATCGCGGAAGGGTATGAGGTGGCGGCGCTGCACTACCTGATGAAGCCGGTCTCGCGTCAAAAGCTCGGCGAGGTGCTCGGCCGCGCGGCGGAAAATCTCCGCCGGGAGGAGCAGTCCGTCCTTCTTTCCACAGAGGGAGCCGTCCGCCGCGTGCCTGTCCATCGCATCCTGCTGGTGGAGGCCTTCGCCCACAGCTGCACGGTGACGACGGACAAGGAGGAGCTCGCCGTCCGGGAGAGCATCTCCGCCGTCGAGGAAAAGCTGCGCGAGGCGGACGGGAACACGTTCATCCGCACCCACCGCTCCTGTCTCGTGGGGATCCGGTACATCCAGAGCCTGTCGAAAACGGAGGTCGTGCTCGACAACGGCCGGCGCGTCCCGCTCTCGCGCGGCAAGCATCAGGCCGTTTATCAGGCGTTTGTGCGCTGGTTCAAAGGAGAAGCCTCATGGGACTGAGAGATTTGCTGTTCGGAAAAATGATCGATCGCCGGATTGCCGCGTACCAGAACGATCTCGTCACCCGCCACTGCGACGAAGTGCAGAACATCTACCGCACGATGCGCGGCTGGCGGCACGACTATCACAACCACATCCAGACGCTGCTGGCGCTTGCCGGCGACGAGGAGAAAACGCGCGAATATCTCCTGCGCCTCAACGAGGATCTGACGCAGGTGGACGCCGTGCTCAAAACGGGGAACGTGATGGTGGACGCCATTTTGAACTCGAAGCTGTCGCTCATCCGGTCGAAGGGGATTGAGGCGAACGCCAAAGCTGTCGTCCCGCCGGAGCTTTCCGTCTCGGAGATCGATCTGTGCGTCGTCATCGGGAATCTCCTCGACAACGCGATGGAGGCCTGTCTGCGCCAGCCGGAGGGGGAAGCGCGGTTCATCCGGGTATTCCTCGGGGTGATGAAAAAGCAGCTCTATCTCTCCGTCTCCAACTCCATGGGAGGCACGGCGCAAAAATCCGGCGGACGCTATCTCTCGAGCAAAAACAGCGCGACACACGGCTTCGGCCTGCTGCGCGTCGACCGGATTGCTGAAAAATACGGAGGCTGCGTCAACCGCCAGAGCGAGGAGGGCGTCTTCGCGACCGAGCTTTTGCTGCCGCTGTGACGGCTTCGGTGTGCTGCTCCAAACACGGGCGCTTTTCCCCGGCGGGAGGCGTCCGTTTTTTTGCGCGCCCGGCGGCTTCCTCCGAAAAACAATTCGTGCCGGATTTCGCACCGTTCGTGCGAAATCCGGCCGGGGCAGGGAAAGCTGTGCTAGGATAACGGCGGGAGGTGGAAGAAATGAAGCGAAAAAAGGGGACGTACCCCTTTTTCTCCAATTTGAAAATGCTGCTCGCGGAGCTGTGGACACACCAGAAAAGGATGACTGTCTTCCTCTTTCTGCGCGCGCCGGTGCTGGTGCTGCTGTCCTTTCTGGGGGTCTATCTCTCGAAGGAGGTCGTGCGCGCGGTGACGGAACACGGCACGCCGGAACGGCTGCTGCTGACCATTGCCGGCATCAGTCTGGCGCTGATCCTCTGCGGAATCTGCGACCGGTATCTGTTTACGGCGATGTACCAGCTTTCCATGGCAAACGATCTGCACTGGCAGACGGTGCTGCTCGACAAAACCGTCACCATGGATTACGAGAATCAGGAAAATCCCGAGGGGCTGACACGCCTGTCCAAGGCGATGGCGAACTGCGGCAGCGATCAGAGCACGGCCCGGATCGCGTCCGACACCATCGCCTCCTTTCTCGCCAACGCGGGCGGCATTGTCAGCTACGCGGGCGTTCTGACCGCGCTGAGCCCGTGGATCACGCTCACGGTCGTCGCCGCGACAACGGCCGGCTTCTTTCTGCTCAAGCAGCTCGGCAGGTGGAGCTACGCGCACCGCAGCCGGTGGGCGGTCTGCGACCGGAAGCTCGAGTATCTGAGAAGCAACTCGGGCGATTTCCGGCGCGCCAAGGATCTGCGCCTCTACCGGATGACAGACTGGTTTCTGGACGTCTTTGCGCAGACCCTCGCCGAGCGGATGCGCTGGCACAAAAAGGAGCAGGCCTTCGGCTTGAGGGTGGACGCCGGCATGGCGGCGCTCAGCTTCCTGCGGGAGGGAATCACCTACGGCGCGCTGGTCTTTTTGATTGTCGGGCAGGGCATGACCGCCGACGAGTTCGTGCTGTACTTCGGCCTGATCGGCGGCTTTGCCACCTGGCTTCTGGGCCTCGCCCACAATCTCGAGGCGCTCAACCGGATTCATCTGGGCATGAGCGAGATGCGCGAGTATCTCGACATCCCCGACCGGCAGAACCATGGAAAAGGCATTCCTCTGCCTGAGGGCACCTTTTCCATCGAGTTTCGGAACGTCTCCTACCGCTACGCCGGGAACGAAACGGATACCATCCGGAATCTGAGCTTCCGTGTGGAAAAGGGCGAGAAGATCGCTGTCGTCGGCAGGAACGGCGCGGGAAAAACCACGCTCATCAAGCTCCTGTGCGGGCTGTACACGCCCACAGGCGGCGTCATCCTGATCGACGGCAAACCGGCCTCCGATTACAACATCACCGAGTACTACTCCCTCTTCTCGGTCGTGTTTCAGGAAATCCATGTGCTGCCGGTGAGCATTGCGCGGAACGTCTCCGGCCAGACGGAGGAGGCCGCGGACGAGGCCCGCGTCGTCGAGGCGCTCCGGCTCGCCGGACTGTGGGAAAAGGTTTCCGCGCTGCCCCAAGGCATCCGCACAAGGCTGGTAAAGAGCGTCCACGAGGACGCCGCGGAGCTTTCCGGCGGCGAAACGCAGAAGCTGGCTCTGGCGCGGGCGCTCTACAAGGGAGGAAAGGCGCTGATTCTTGACGAGCCGACCGCCGCGCTCGACCCCATCGCGGAAAGCCGGATTTACGAGGAGTACGGCAGGATGTCGCAAAACCACACCTCGGTTTTTATCTCTCACCGGCTGGCCTCGACCCGCTTCTGCGACCTGATCTTCTTTTTCGATCACGGGCAGATTGCCGAAACCGGCACCCACGAGGAGCTGATGCGGCAGGGCGGCCAATATGCCGAAATGTTCGAGATGCAGAGCCGCTATTACAGGGAGGAGGAAACCAGCGATGACCGCGAAGGATAAAATTCGCCTGACGCTGCGGGGACTGCGGCTCATCCGTGAGATGGCGCCCGGCTACCTCCCCTTCACCGCCATCCGATCGGCGCTGGAGGCGCTTCTGCCGTTTATCAGCATTGATATGTCGGGGCGCATCATCACCGCGGCGGCGCAGCGCGCGGACTGGCGGGAGCTCGCGGCGCTGGCGCTGCTCACGGCGGCGCTCAACTTTCTCACCACCCTGCTGCTGAACCTGATGACCCGCATCGCCAACACCCGGGGCAGCAATTTCTGGCAGATGCAGGATCTCCCGCTGGACCGCAAGATCCAGACGATGGATTACGAGTATGTCGAGGACAGCGCCGTCCACGCGAAGCGCGATACCATCAAGATGAAGGAGTCCAGCTTCGGGCGCGGGCTTCCGCGGCTGTACTGGTGGTATTTCAGCACGGGCATCAAGGGCTTTTTCCAGGTGGTTTTTTCGCTCGCGCTGGTGATCGGCGCGTTCACCGCGGAGCCGGTTCCCACCGGAAGCGCCTGGGATTTCGTATTTTCCCCGTGGTGCTCGGTTCTGCTGCTTCTCCTGTTTGCGCTGAGCCTCGTCTGGGACGTCTCCATTCAGGCTGCGAGCGCCAAACGCGAAAACGAGATGCTGGAAGGCTTTAACGGGGTGAACCGCGTCGCCCAGTATTACGCCGGTCTGCTGATGGATTACCGGCTGGGCAAGGATTTGAAGCTGTACCGGATGAAGGACTCGGTCCTGGGGGAATTCACTTCCTTTTCCGAAACCATCAACCGCCTGTTCGCCCGCTGGCAGAAGGGCGAGGCGCGGTACCGGTCCCTTTCCTTCGCCAACTCCGCCGTCATGAGCGGGCTGATGTACGTCTACGTCGGTCTGAAGGCTCTCTTCGGCGCGTTCCCCGTGGGCAGCATCGTGACCTGTGTCGGCAGCCTGACGCAGTTCCGAAGCGGCTTCAGCGGGCTGCTCAACGTGGCGTCCGACGTCTTCATCAACGCGGAGGCGCTGCGCGAGCTGTTCGACTTCCTCGACCTGCCGGACAAAAAATACCAGGGCACGCTTCCCGTCGAAAAGCGGGCGTTCTGCGACGGCGGCGACAACGACTACGAGATCGAATTTCGCGACGTCTCGTTCCGCTATCCCGGCGCGGACGCCTGGGCGCTGCGGCACGTCTCGCTCAGGCTCCGCGTCGGCGAACGCATGGCCGTCGTCGGCAGAAACGGCAGCGGCAAGACCACCTTCATCAAGCTGCTGTGCCGCCTGTACGACCCGACCGAGGGGCAGATCCTGCTCAACGGCGTCGACATCCGCAAATACCAGTACGACGAATATCTTTCCCTGTTCTCCGTGGTCTTTCAGGATTTCAGCCTGTTCTCCTTCCCCCTCGGCCAGAATGTGGCCTCGAGCGTGGAGGTGGAGAAAGAGCGCGCCGCGGCCTGCCTCGAAAAGGCAGGGTTCGGGCAACGGCTGCAAACGCTTCCCAAGGGGCTTGACACCTGCCTTTACAAGGATTTTGAGGAGGACGGCGTGGAGATCTCCGGCGGCGAGGCGCAGAAAATCGCGCTGGCGCGGGCGCTCTACAAGGACGCGCCGTTCCTCATCCTCGACGAGCCGACCGCCGCGCTCGACCCCATCGCGGAATACGAGGTCTATTCCCATTTCAACGAGATTGTGGAGGACAAGACGGCCGTCTATATCAGCCACCGTCTCTCCTCGTGCCGGTTCTGCGGCGACATCGCCGTGTTCGACGGCGGGGAAATCGTCCAGCGCGGCAGCCATGAGACGCTGCTCGCGCAGGAGGGCGGCGTTTACCGCGCCCTCTGGCACGCTCAGGCGCAATATTACGCGAAGGAAACTGCCGCACCCGGCTGACAAGTCAACGGCATACGGTCCCCTGGCGACTCCTATCCGTTGGGATTTCCGCTTCTTTTTTCTTCCCTTGTGCCGCAGCGGATAAAATATGATATAATACCTGCAGAAAGTTGGAACGTGAGCCGCCGGGGTCTCGGAAGCACACAGCCAAACGACCGAAGGGAAGCGGGCCGCCGTATCACAGCTCTGACGGCACAAACTCCTCGTTCCACAGGGACAAAACGGAAAGGAAGAAGAACCATGCAAATGAAAATCCGAATTGCTGCTGCAGCCGCCGCGGTTCTGACGCTTCTGTCGGGCTGTAGCGCCGGCCAGACAGAGGAAAATCCGGACAACGTTTCCCAGCTCCCGTCCGAAGTGCTGGAGGAGAACAGCAGCCCGGCCTCAGATGACAGCACCGCTTCCGAAACGTTGTCCGCCCCGTCTGTGCCGGAATCTTCCAGCCCCCCGGAGGAGGACAGCGCCTCCTCCGAAGCCGGAGAAGTCTCCTCCGCCCCGTCCGCGCCGCCTTCCGAAGCGCCGGTCTCGTCCGCGCCCGCTTCTTCCGCGCCCGTGCCGTCCGCACCCGTTTCCTCTTCACCTGCACCGTCCGCCGCTCCCCCCTCATCGGCTCCCGCTCCGGCTTCCTCCGCGCCGGCCTCGTCCGCCGCGTACGGCGCGGTGCCGTTTGAAGCCGCGGCGGGAACCGGGATGTGGTTTGACATCACTGCGCCCGACGACGTATACGACGCCGTTCTCGCCAACATCAACGCGTACCGGGCGGACGCAGGCGCGGCGCCGCTTTCCACGGATTCGGACATGATGACCCTCGCGCTGGATCGATGCCATGACATGATCGTTGCGATGGAAATGTCGCACGACGGATACGTCACGGCGGAGATCATTGCGCAGAACTGGAATTCCGCCCAGTCCGTCGTCAACGCGTGGGCGAACAGCGCGGGCCATTACGCCGCGATGACAGACCCACAGTACACCATCTGCGGCATTGGCTGCGTTTTTGAGGAGGGCGGCTGCACCTACTGGTGCGTGACCCTCGCATAACAAAAAAGAGGAGAGAAACCGCTGCAAAACGGTTTCTCCCCTCTTTTTTTCCGCCCGTCAAGGCTGGGAGACGGTGTAAAGGGAGTAAAAATACCCCCTTTCCTCCATGAGGGCGTCGAAGGAGCCGCGCTCCGCGATCGTCCCGCCGCGCAGGACGAGGAGCTCGTCGAAACGG
>CASFAA010000255.1 GCA_949292505.1 uncultured Oscillospiraceae bacterium | reverse complement strand
CTCCCTTTCAGCACGCCGCTCTGCAGCGCCTTAATCTTCTCCTTCCTCCTTCTCGTCTCCTCCTCATCCACCGTCAAATTCCCGTCCTCGTCTATCGCGAGCACGCTGCCTTCCTTCGCATTCTCCGGGAGCTCCGCTTTCTCTATCCCGAAGAAGCGGACCTCTTTCCCGTTCTTCCCCGCTTTCTTCCCGCTCTCCTTCGTCCCTTCCTTTGCAACCTCCTCACAGATTGCGTACGTTCCTTCAAACCGGTCAATGATCAGCTGTCTTCCCATTCTTGTTCCGTCTCCCTTCTGTTTTCCTTCAGCCCGCTTCCGTCCGTTCAGCCAGGCTTCTGTCCTTCGAAAAAAAAATATAGATATGCAGCTTATCGAAAAAAGGGTTGGCTGCATTAAAATTGGAAGCTTTCAGCTCGGTGCAAATCGTCCGGAAAAATGCTGCCCTTCGGGCAGCGTTTGAATTTCAATTTTGCGGTTTGAAAAACCGGAAAATTAAAATTCAACGGCTCGGTGCGGAACAGAGGCGGCTTCGCGAACTATTTTGGGGCGCTGCCCCAAACCCCGCAGCCTTTTGAAAAAGGCTGGCGAAAACTTCACGTTTGCCCTTTTTCAGCTTTTTCGACAGCCCGAGATAAGATACGCCTATCTCCTCTTCCTCTCCCGCTCCGCATCCTTTTCCCATCGTCCGCCGAGCTTCGAGCCGGGCTTTTTCTCTCCTTTGCCGCTCCTTCCGGCAGGCTTCCCGCTCTTGGCGCGAGGCGTGTTCGCGTCCTTCCCGCCGCGCGGCCTTCTGCCCGCCGCGGGCGGGATGAGGCAGTGCTCGCCGTACCCGATGAGGTCGGCCCTCCCCGCCGCGCGCAGCGCTTCCTCGACAAGCTCCCGCTTCGACGGGTCGAAGTATTGCAGCAGCGCCCGCTGCATCGCCTTCTCCTTCTCCGTCCGCGGCACATAGACCGGCTCGAGCGTGTACGGGTCAAGTCCCGTGTAGAACATACACGTCGAGATCGTCCCCGGCGTCGGGTAGAAGTCCTGCACCTGCTCCGGGCGCAGATGCTCCCGTTTCAGAAACAGCGCAAGCTCTACCGCGTCCTGCAGCGTGCTGCCGGGATGCGACGACATCAGGTACGGGACAAGATACTGCTCCTTCCCGATCTTCTTCGTGTACCGGAAGAATTCCCTCTGGAACGCGAGGTACGACTCGATGTGCGGCTTACCCATCGCGTCGAGCACCGCCGCCGAGCAGTGCTCCGGCGCGACCTTGAGCTGCCCGCTGACGTGATGCTCAATCAGCTCGTGCAGGAAGGTTTTATCCTTGTCCTCCATCAGATAGTCGAACCGGATGCCGGAGCGGATGAACACCCGCTTCACCCCCGGCAGTGTCCGCACCTTCCGCAGAAGGTTCAGATACGCGCTGTGGTCGACCTCGAGCGCCGGACACGGCGTCGGCGCAAGGCATTTCTTTCCCGCGCACAGGCCGAGCCGCTTCTGCTTCTCGCACGACGGCGCGCGGAAGTTCGCCGTCGGCCCGCCGACGTCGTGAATGTACCCCTTGAAATGCGGCTGCTCTGTCAGAAGCTTCGCCTCCCGCAGGACGCTCTCCTCGCTGCGCGTCGTCACCATCCGTCCCTGATGGAACGCAATCGCGCAGAAGTTGCATCCGCCGAAGCAGCCGCGGTTATGTGTGATGGAAAACTCCACCTCCTGTATCGCCGGGACGCCGCCCTGCTCCGCGTAGCACGGGTGCCAGGTGCGCATATACGGCAGCTCGTACACCGCGTCAAGCTCCGGCCCGTCGAGCGGCAGCGCCGGCGGATTCTGCACCAGAAGGAGCTTGCCGTGCTTCTGCAGCACGCGCCTGCCCCGCACCGCGTCCTGCTCGTCCTGCTGCTTGCGGCACGAAACCGCGTATTCCCGCTTCGACGCGCAGACCTGCTCGTAGCTCGGGCAGTCGACCGCCGGGCCGGGCTCGTACTCGCTCGTCGGTATCAGGCAGCACGTCCCCCGGATGTCCCGCAGCGACGAGACGGGCTCCCCCGCCGCGAGGCGATCGGCGATCTCCACCGCCTGCCGCTCGCCCATGCCGTAGCTGAGCAGATCCGCCCCCGACTCCACCAGCACCGAGGGGCGGATTTTGTCGTCCCAGTAGTCGTAGTGCGCGAACCGCCGCAGCGACGCCTCCAGCCCGCCGATGACGATCGGGCTGTCCGGGTACAGCGCGCGGATTTTTTTCGCATAGACCGTCGCCGCCCGGTCGGGACGAAGCCCCGCCCGGTTTCCCGGCGAGTACGCGTCGTCGCTCCTGCGGCGGCGCGCCGCCGTATAGTGCGCGACCATCGAGTCGATGTTGCCCGCGCTCACCATGAAGCCGAGCCGCGGCTTCCCAAAGCGTGTAAAATCGCGGTCCGTCCTCCAGTCCGGCTGCGCCAGCATCGCCACGCGGTAGCCGTGACTCTCCAGCACCCGCGAGATGATGGCCGGGCCGAACGTCGGATGGTCGACGTACGCGTCCCCCGTCACCAGCACAAAGTCCGGGCAGTCCCACCCGAGCGCTTCGGTTTCTTCTCTTGTAATCGGCAAAAACGGCATGGCAGTTCTCCTTTTTATGGTCTCGATTCGTCGTCGAGGATGTACTTCATCTCGCGGACAAGCTCGTCCGGCGTCTTCCCGTCGGTGTCCGTCACAATGTCGCCCGGCAGGGGCGGCACGCGCAGCCATTCGGCGGAAAACAGCCCCCTCCCGCCGCGCTGCTCAAACCGGCGGCGCAGCGTCTCCTCGGAGCACGTCAGCCGGAACGCTGTCACGCGGTAGTCCTTCGCCGTGATGTCCCGCAGGATTGCGCGGCGGACGTCCGCGTACAGCAGCCGCACGCCGGTGCAAATCACAGTGGAGCAGCCGGAGGAAAGATAGTTCGACAGCGCGAACGCGAGCGTCCTGTCCCCGTTCGGAAGGCGCGGGTCGGAGACGGAGAACGGATGCACCGTCCACGCCCAGTCGCCGTCAAAGTAGGCGCTGTTCTCACAGGCAAGAAAGAGCGCCTCCCCGACCGCCGTCTTCCCAACCCACGGCGAGCCGGCAATCAGGATGAGCTGCTGCACCGCCGCGCCCCCTCTCCCGGAAAGGTCACCGCATAGCGGAGCTCGCGCGCCGTTTCCCCTGTTTTGGGGTAGGTGCGCTCTCCCTCCGCGTCCTCGAGCGTCATGCCGAGGCGCTCCATCAGCCGGGCGGACGGCCTGTTCCGCGCGTCGCAGTGCGCCACGAGCCGCGTCAGCCCGAGCGTCTCTCTCGCAAAGCCGGCGACGGCCCGCGCCGCCTCCAGCGCGTACCCGCGCTTCTGGTACTCGCTTCGGAACACCCAGCCAAGCTCTCCGGCGTTTTCTCCGAGCTCGTCGTCGCAATAGACGGAGACCGCGCCGATGAGCTCGTCTCCGAGCAGGACGCCGAACTCGTACGCGGACGGCTTCTCCTTCTCCCATTGCGCCGCCGCGTCCCGCAGGAACGCAGCCGTCTCCTCCCTCGTCTCGTTCGGGAGAAACAGCATATACCGCGTCAGCGCGCGGTCGGACGCGTACCGGTGTACCGCGTCGAGATCCGCCGGTCCGAGCGGGCGCAGTACAAGGCGCGCCGTGTGCAGTTCGGGCATGAAACGCCCTCCTCTCCTGTTGTTGATGTGATGGGACGCGCTTATCCTTCCTTCCCCTTCCCGAACAGCTCCCGCACGCCCATGACGAGAATCAGGACGGCGAAGCCCTTCGAGAGCCACGCGGCGTCGAGGAAGGACATAAGCCACGCGCCGAGGAGCGCCGCCGCCGCGCCGAACGGCAGGCAGCGCAGCGCCGTCCGCCAGTCCACCCGGCCCTGCCGCAGATGGAGAAAGACGGCCAGCGCCGCGGCGGGCAGGAAAAACAGCAGATTGACGCCGCCCGCCTTCGCCTGCTCCATCCCGAGGACGAGCGTCAGATACAGGACGAGGACGCCGCCCCCGCCGAGTCCGAGCGCGCTCAGAAAGCCCGCCGCGAGGCTCGCGAGGAAGGCGACAGCCGCCTCCGTCATCGCAGCAGCAGGCGGACGCCCGCGAAAAGGAGCAGCGCGCCGAAGCCCCGGCGCAGCAGCTTCGGCGAGAGCCGCCCCATCAGCAGCGCGCCCGCGCACGAGCCGAGAAAACCTCCCGGCAGGTAGGGCAGCGCGTCCCCGAACGAGACCGCGCCCTCCGCGAGGTAAAACGCGGCGCTCACGGCGGCGAGCGGCAGCAGCACCGCCAGCGACGTCGCGTGCGCTTCCTTCTGCCCGAGTCCTCCCGCCCGCAGAAGCGGGACGGCGGCCATCCCGCCTCCCGCGCCGAACAGGCCGTTGAGCAGCCCGCAGGCCGCTCCCGTCACGACGGCGCGCGTCCACGCGCCGAGCTCACGAAATTTTCGCACACACATTCCTCCCGCTTCTCAAACGTTTTGGGAATAGTGTGCGCCGCCGCCTCGGGTTTTATGATTTCTTCTCGGCCGCCGCCTTGTTCGCGGCGGCAATCTCGGCCTCGTCGGCCTTTCTCATGTTCATTTCCAGCCACTGCTGGTAGGTAATCAGCACCTGACGCGGCTTGCTGCCCTCGTGCGGGCCGACGATGCCCATCTGCTCCATCTCGTCGATGAGACGCCCGGCTCTCGCGTACCCGAGCCGCAGACGGCGCTGCAGCAGCGACGTCGACGCCTGCGCGGCCTCGACCACCACCTGAATCGCCTCGGCCATCATCGGGTCCTGATCGCCCGCTTCGTCCTCGTCCTTGCCGTGGCTCTTTTCGGCGACG
>CASFAA010000254.1 GCA_949292505.1 uncultured Oscillospiraceae bacterium | reverse complement strand
AGGTGGACTCCTGCAAAGTTCTTCGTGGAACCGGAGTAGAACTCATCATAGCCGACGAGAGAATAACCGGCCTGGCTCGGATAAGCAAGCTCCGCCATCTCCGGGCTGCTCTCGAGCAGAACGGCGAAAACATAATCCTTCGCCGTGATCGGCGTGCCGTCGCTCCACACGAGGCCGTCGTTGATGGTGACGGTATAGGTCTTCGTGCCGTCGTCGTTCTCCACCTCGCTGTGATCCTTCACGACGGTGGGATCGTAGACGAACTCGCCCTCCTTGGTGGAGACAACGGTCGTGTAACCGTGGAGCAGATCGTACATACTGTAGTTCGTGGCATCGGTGCAGAAGTTCGCGTCATAGAACTCTGCCTTCATCTGCGTGATAGTGCCGATGACAAGTTTGTTCTCCACAGGCTCCGAGGATTCGGAGCTGGCTTCAGAGCTCTCGGGAGCCTGGCTCGCGTTGTTGGTGACTGTCTCTTGCTCGGAGCAGGCAGCCACAGAGAACGCCATGGCGCCCGCGAGAAGCAGGGCAAGCATTTTTCTGAGTTTCATAAAAAACTTCCTTTCCTTCCTGTCCGGTAAATATGTTGATTTTTTCGCGCGGAGCGAAACCGCAGGAAGCGGGCCTCTCCTCCGTTTGAAAGCGAAAAACCGGACATATCACACTTCCGCCGCACTTTTCGGCAGAGTTAACCCGGCCGAAAAACGAGGAGAAGCGAAATAACTTTATTATTCTACCAAAAACAAGGGCAAAAATCAATATATCCGACAAAAAACCTGAAATCAGCCTGAAAACCGGACCGTTTTCCCTTTCAGCAGCAGGAAGAAGCCCGGAAAAGCGCTGGTCTTTTCCGGGCCTTTCTGTCACTTATCGTTTGCCGCCGCAGGAATTTATTCCGCGGTAAGTTCTTCCATCTCCCCGATCAGCTGATCAAAGAGCCGGAGCGCGTCGGAGACGGGCGCGGGGCTCGCAATGTCGACGCCCGCGCCGCGCAGCAGCGTGACCGGGTCGGCGGAGCAGCCGCCGGACAAAAAGCGCAGGTAATCGCCGACGGCGGACTTGCCCTCGCGCAGGATGCGCTGCGAGAGCGCAATCGCGCACGCGAAGCCGGTCGCGTACTGGTAGACGTAAAAGTTGTAATAGAAGTGCGGGATGCGCGCCCACTCGAGGGCAATCTCCGGATCGGGCTCGATGTCCTCGCCGTAGTACAGGCGGTTGAGCTCCGCGTACTTCGCGCAGAGCGCCTCGGCCGTCAGAGCCTCGCCCTTTCCCGTCTGCTCGCTGCACCACAGCTCGAACTCCGCGAACATCGTCTGGCGGTAGAGCGTCCCGCGGAACTGCTCGAGGAAGTGGTTGATGAGGTACGCGCGGCGGGACGGCTCCTTCGTCTGCCCGAGCAGGTACTGCATCAAAAGCGCCTCGTTGCAGGTGGACGCGACCTCCGCGACGAAGATGACATAGTCGGCGTAGGTGACGGTCTGCGTCCGGTTCGACAGGTAGGAGTGCAGCGCATGGCCCATCTCGTGGACGAGCGTGAAGGCGTCGTCGAGCGTGTCGGTGTAGTTGAGCAGGACGAACGGATGCACGCCGTAGACGCCCGCGGAGTACGCGCCGGAGCGCTTGCCCTGGTTCTCGTAGACGTCGATCCAGCGGTTCCGGAAGCCCTCCTCGAGAATCTTGAGGTAGTCCTCGCCCATCGGCGCGAGCGCCTTTCTTGCGAGCTCCTTCGCCTCCTCGAACGTGACCTTCATATCCTCGCCGGAGACGATAGGCGTATAGAGGTCGTAGTAGTGGAGCTTCTCGACGCCGAGAAGGCGCTTGCGCAGGCGCACATAGCGGTGCATGGCCGGCAGGTTCTCGTGAACAGCGCGGATGAGGTTATGGTAAATCTCGACGGGAGCCTCCGTCTCGTCGAGCGCGGCATGGAGCGCCGACGGATAGCGCCGTGCGTCGGCGAAGAACTGCAGCTGTTTCATCTGCGCGCTGAGAATGGCGGACGAGCTGTTGCGGAACTGGCCGTACACGCCGTACAGCGAGCGAAACGCGGACTCGCGCAGCGCGCGGTCGGGCGACATCAAAAGCGAGATATAGGTGCCGTGCGTGACAGGGTGGCTCTTTCCCTCGCTGTCGGCGGCGTCGGGGAAGGTCAGGTCGGCGTCGTTGAGGAGGGAGAAAATCTCCTCGGGAGCCTGGCCGAGCTGTCCGGCGGCGGCGAGCAGCGCCTCGCACTCGCCGGAAAGGGTGTGCTCCTTCTTGCGGCGCACACGCGTCAGGGCGAGGCGGTAATGCTCCAGCCCCTCCTCCTCGCGGAAGAAGGACTCGTACGTCTCGTCGTCGACGGCGAGCAGCTCCGGGGTGAAGAAGGCGGTCGCCTTTTTGAGGTCGACGAGGTAGTTCTGCGCCTGTGCGCTCATCTCCTGATAGACGGGATTGCGCGTGTCCTCGTCCGTGCGGCGGAAGGCGTACGAGACGAGCTTCCCTGCGCCGCGGTCGACATCGTCCAGAAGGCGCAGGTACTCGAGCAGTGCCGCCGCGCTCGCGCAGAGCCTGCCCTCATACGACGCGAGCTTCTCCGAGAGGCCGCGCATCCGAACAAGCTCCTCCCTCCACGCCTCGTCGCTCTCATACATATCGGTGATCGCCCAGGTAAAGCGGGGATCCGCCTCGCTTCTCGCCGGAATCGTATTCTGCATACTGATTTCTCCTCTCTTTTTTGGGTACGAATGGGAGAACGCGAGCCTTTTGAAAAATGCTCGGCGAAAACTTTACTTCGCGCGAAGCTTTCAGCGGGCTTGCCGCCCTCCTCCCGCGCCCGTGCATCTGCCTCCCGTGAAGGGACGCAGGCTCCCCATTCTATTTACAAATCGCGGCGCGCCGCGCCGCCACCGCAACCTTTTGCTCCCCTGGAGCAAAAGATTTCACTCGGCGCATCGCGCCGAATTTCATCCGCCGCCGCAGCGGCGGATTTCACCTTCCGCGCCAGCGGAAGATTTCATTTCCCTACTCCTTCCTCCTCAGCGCTCTGAGCTCCTCCTTCTGCTCCGCGCTGATCCGTCTGCTCTCGACGGCCTTCTGGATCGTCTTGTTGTGCGTCCAGACGGGGAGGCGGTTCTCCGCGAGGGTAGGGAAAACGGCGTCCCACTGCTTGGCGAGCGCCGTCGCGAAGTACCACGCCGTCATCATGTTGACATAATACTCGTCGCTTTGCACGGACGCGACCCATTCGGCGTACTCGGGACGAAACGCGTCGTCCAGATACAGGCTCATGAGCATCCCCATGGCAAACCGGACGGTGTAGGTCCTGCCGCTCAGAAGCCACCGGTGCAGCTGCTCCGGCAGGGCGGCGGGGCGTTTCTGGAAGGCGCGCGGGCTGATAAGATCGCACGTCGCCCAGTTGTCGACGTAGGGCAGAAACTCCCCCAAAGCTGCGACGGCCTGCTCATAGCCGCGCATCGACGAGATCAGAAGGCCGTGCAGATTGTTTTCCTCGTAGTATCCGTGCGGCAAGGCGCGCAGAAAGGCGGCCTCCCGGTCCGTCCCCGCGAGCTCGCGCGCGAACGCCCGCAGCTGCGGCACGCGCACGCCGATCACCGTCTCCGGGTCAACCGTCGGCATGAGCTTTGAGTGAAACGCCCGGTAATCCTCGTCCTGCATCTGAAACAGCCGCGCGCGGATTTCCTCCAGCGTACGGGTCATGGACGGTCCCTCCTTTCCAATGGATGATTGCCTATTATTATACACCCTTTGCGCAAAAAAACCAGTCCCAGCTGCGGAAAGTACAGAAAACCGGCGCGTCCCCCGCATTTCGGGAGGCGCGCCGGAGAAATTCCATGGAAAAGCGCCGGGGTCAGAGCGGCAGGCCGGCGAGGGCCATGCCCTGCTCGACGACGAAGACGGCGGCCGTCGCGCCGAGGGCGACGGTCAGAAGTCCCTTGTCCTTGTATGCGAGAAGGATGGCCGCGAGAAGGCCGGCCGCCGCGCTCCACCCGCTTGAGGTGGAGGAGAGGATCGCCGGGAACGTCATCGCGGAGAGCACCGCGTACGGCACATAGGCGAGAAACGACTGAATGAACTGGTTCGTGATTTTCCTGCGGAACACCACGAGCGGCAGCATACGGACGACGTAGGTGACCACCGCCATGATGAGCACGCCGGTGAGCACATAGGCGTAGTTGATCACGTCTGCGCCTCCTTCGCCACGGGGTAGCGCAGCGCCGCGAGCGCGGATGCCGCGACGGCGCAGATGATGATCACCCAGCCGCTCGAGAGCAGGTTGAGGCCGGGCGTCCAGGTAAACAGGCACGACAGCGCGCCCGCGAGCAGCACGACGCGCAGAATCGGCTTCGACGAGCGCGACGGCGGAATGATGATCGCGATGAACATCCCGTAGATCGCGATGCCGAGCGCGCTGCGCAGCGATTCGGGGAGAATGCCCGTCGCCGCCGCGCCGAGGAAGGTGCCGAGCGCCCAGCCGCAGTACGGCGTGAGGATCAGCCCGGAGAAATAGCGGGCGTTGATCTCTCCCTTCTGCTGCATCGCGACGGCGAAGATCTCGTCCGTCACGCCGAAGGAGAGCACCCAGCGCTGCAGATTCGTCATGGCCGCGTCGACCTTCTGCGAGAGCGACAGCGACATGAGCATATAACGGATGTTGATGACGAAGGTCGTCACGGCAATCTCGATGTAGAGTCCGCCCGAGAGCAGGAGCGTCGTGCCCGCCACCTGACCGGCGGAGGTCAGGTTCGTCATCGAAATGAGCAGCGCCACCCAGACGGGCAGGCCGCCCTGCGTCGCCATCATGCCGAAGGCAAAGGAAACGCTGACATAGCCGAGACAGATCGGCAGGCCGTCTTTCAGGCCCTTGCGGAAGGTAAGCTGTTCTGACATGATTTTCAGTCCCCGGCAAAGCAGGCCCGGCGGCTGATTCCGCCGCCGGGCCGCTGATTGTTGCTTTTTCTGGTCAGGCTCAGAGCGACTCGCAGACGAGCGTGCCCATCTCCTCGCAGGAGACGAGGGGCATTCCCTCGGTGCAGATGTCGGCGGTGCGGCCCTTCTCGAGCGCCTTGGAGACGGCGGCCTCGATGGCGTCCGCGGCCTCGGCCTCGCCGAGCGAGTAGCGCAGCATCATCGCGGCGGAGAGGATGGTGGCGAGCGGGTTCGCCTTGCCGGTGCCGGCGATGTCCGGAGCGGAGCCGTGGATCGGCTCATAGAGGCCGGACTTGCCGCCGCTCAGGCTGGCGCTCGCGAGCATCCCGATGCTGCCGCTGATCATGGAGGCTTCGTCGGAGAGGATGTCGCCGAAGATGTTGGAGGTGACGATCACGTCGAACTGGCCGGGATTGCGCACGAGCTGCATGGCGCAGTTGTCGACGTACATATGGGAGAGCTCGACATCCGGGAACTCCTCGTCGCGGACGCGGGTGACGGTCGCGCGCCACAGGCGGGAGCTCTCGAGCACGTTCGCCTTGTCGACGCTGCACACGCGGCTCTTTCTCTTTCTCGCCATCTCAAAGGCCACGCGGGCGATGCGCTCGATCTCCGGCACGGAATACTTCTCGGTATCGTACGCCGCCTCGGCTCCGTCCACCGTGCAGCGGCCGCGCTCGCCGAAGTAGATGCCGCCCGTCAGCTCGCGCACGACGAGAATATCCAGCCCTTCGCCGATGATCTCCGGGCGAAGCGGGGACGCGCCGCGCAGCTGCGGGAAAATCACGGCGGGGCGCAGGTTGGCGAACAGGCCGAGCGCGCCGCGGATGCCGAGCAGACCCTTCTCCGGGCGGCGATCGCCGGGCACATTGTCCCACTTCGGGCCGCCGACGGCGCCGAGCAGCGTGGAGTCCGCCGCCTTGCAGGCGTCGATCGTCTCCTGCGGCAGCGGCACGCCCGTCTCATCGATGGCGCAGCCGCCCAGCAGGGCGTAGCTGTAGTTCATGGCAAAGCCGAATTTCTCCCCGGCCCTGTCGAGCACGCGGATCGCCTGATCGACAATCTCGGGGCCGATGCCGTCGCCCTTGAGGACGGCGATGTTGTACGTTCTCATGCGGATTTCCTCCCGTTACTGCTTTTTCTTTTCACCGGTCGCGCGGTTAATCGCGCAGATAATGCCCTTGATGGAAGCGAGGCTGATGTTGCCGTCCATGCCGACGCCGAAGAAGGTCTTTCCTTCCCTGTTCTTGAGCTGGATGTAGGACAGCGCCTTCGAGTCCGCGCCCTCGCCGACGGCGTGCTCGCTGTAGGAGACAAACGCGTAGTCGGTGATGCCGACGGAGCGCAGCGCCTTGAAGAAGGCGTCGATCGGGCCGTTGCCGCGCCCGCTGATGAAGTGATCCTCATGGCGGAAGCGCAGGTTGCCCTCGAAGTGCACGACGGTCTCGTCGCTCTCGGCCTCGTTCTCCTCGTAGAGCTTATACGACTTGAGGTTGTAGGGATATTTGATCTCGAGGTACTCGCGGCGGAAGATGTCGAAGATCTCCTGCGGCTGCAGCTCGCGCCCGGCCTCGTCGCACGCGTGCTTGACGAGCGCGCCGAACTCCGGATGCATGGCCTTGGGCAGCTCGTAGCCGAAGGACTGCTGCATGACGAACGCCGCGCCGCCCTTGCCGGACTGGCTGTTGATGCGGATGATCGGCTCGTACTTGCGGCCGACGTCCGCCGGATCGATCGGCAGGTACGGCACCTCCCAGAACGGGCTGTCCGTGTCCTGCATATACTTGACGCCCTTGCTGATGGCGTCCTGATGCGAGCCGGAGAAGGCGGTGAAGACGAGATCGCCCGCATACGGATAGCGCGGCGGGACAGTCATGCGGGTGCACTTCTCGTAAATCTCGCGGATGCGGCGCAGATCGGAGAAATCGAGCCCCGGATCGACGCCCTGCGAATACATATTCATCGCGACGTTCATGATGTCGGCGTTGCCGGTGCGCTCGCCGTTGCCGAACAGCGTGCCCTCGACGCGCTCCGCCCCGGCGAGGATGCCGAGCTCGGTGGCGGCGGTGCCGGTGCCGCGGTCGTTGTGCGGGTGCAGGCTGATGATTGCGCAGTCGCGGTGCTTCAGGTGGCGGCAGAAATACTCGATCTGGTCGGCGTGGTGGTTCGGCGTGGACATCTCGACGGTGTTCGGGAGGTTCAGGATGACCTTGTTCTCCGGCGTCGCGCCGAGCGTCTCGAGCACCTTCTCGCAGATGAGCACGGCATTGTCGATCTCCGTGCCGGAGAAGCTCTCGGGCGAATACTCGTAGCGGATGTTCGCGCCGGTGCGGGCGACCTCCTGCTCCGTCAGCTCGCGCACGAGCTTCGCGCCTTCCACGGCAATATCGATGACGCCCTGCATATCGGTCTTGAACACGACCTTGCGCTGGAGCGTCGAGGTGGAGTTGTAGAAATGGACGATGACGTTCTTCGCGCCGTCAATGGCCTCGAACGTCTTCTGGATCAGATGCGGGCGGCACTGCACGAGCACCTGGATCGTCACGTCGTCGGGGATGAGATTGCGCTCGATCAGCGCGCGGCAGATCTCGTACTCCGTCTCGGACGCGGACGGGAAGCCGATCTCAATCTCCTTGAAGCCGATCTCAACAAGCGTCTTAAAGAAGAGGAGCTTCTCCTCGAGATTCATCGGGTCGATGAGCGCCTGGTTGCCGTCGCGCAGGTCGACGCTGCACCACACGGGCGCTTTCGTGATCACCTTGTCCGGCCAGGTGCGGTCGGGCAGGGACACGGGGGAAAACGGAATGTACTTCTTACAGCCTTTGTTCAACATCGCAAATACCTCCTGTCTCTCCTGAGAGACGGAACAAAAAAGCCCCGAACTCTCGTGATGAAAGTTCGGGGCGAATGATTCCATCCGCGGTACCACCCAAATTCAGCGCGCTGCGCGCGCCCTCAGACCTCTCTGTGAAGGTCTTGGCCTGTAACGCTGCCTCTGCGTCCGGCCCTACGCCCTTGCATCGGACCGGCGGCTCCGGGATGAGCTATTCACGCTGGCAAAGCCGCCGGCTCGCACCACCCGCCGGTTCTCTGAGGACTTTCGAGAGCGTCTTATTCCCTTCAACGCCTTTGTTGGCTGTGAAATTTTGTATGGAACCTATTATAGCGCCGCGCCGCGCCGTTTGTCAAGGGGCCGGTTCAGAAATTCGCGCCGTTCCAGCCCCATTGATCCGTTGCGAGATAGCGGACATAGACGTGATCGGCCGCGATGCCGAGCACCTTTCCCGCAAGCTCGCACAGCCGCGCGGTGAGTTTCTCACAGGCAGCGTCCGGCGCGCCGCCATACAGATCGACGGCGATGAAGGCGACCGGCTCGTCCGCCCTGCCGCGGAAGGCCATGTGCGTTTCCGGCTCAAAGGAGATCATCAGCCAGCTCTCGCTCTTGCCGGGAATCAGCGCAATCGCCTCCCCCAGCGCGGCGCGGAGCGTTTCCTCCTGCGCGGAGGTGATAGAGACATTCGTTTTCCACTGCATACAAGGCACAAGAATCAGCCCTTTCCATATAATTTCGTTTTGTGCCTCTCATTATAGCACGGAGGGGGAATGAAGTGAATAATGAATAATGAATAGTGAATAATTGTGGTGGCGCGGCGCAGCCGCGCGAATATAGAATCGCGGCGCTCTGCGCCGCCACACTTCTTCACTATTCCCTCTTACTTCTTCCCTCGCGCCGCGGCGATTTATTCAACAATCGCCACGACGCGCTCCCCTTTTTCCCCTGTCTGCGGGGAGAAGGGGAACCAGGCGAAGCGGAGGGTGCGGCGGATCTCGGAAGGACGCTCGCGCGGCGGAATGTCCGCAAGGCGCGGGAACTGGGAGAGCAGCGCAGCCTCGTCGCGGGCGGCGTCGCGCAGGAGGGCGGCGGCCTCCGGCGGCTGGGGCGGGTTCAGGAACTCCGGCAGGCCGCGGGCGCGTCCCTCGCAAAGGGCGTCGAAGCGCAGAAGCCAGCGCAGACGCTCCGCATCCCCGCCGCGCGACCGGCAGAAATCAAGCAGCAGCGCGTGGCCGTCGTACCGGCCCCACGGGCGGCTGAACGCGCCGTTTTCCTCCGCGAAGGCGGCAAGCGATTCAAAAAACGAGAACGGGGAAGGAAAGTCCCGCAGCAGAAACGGCAGCGCCGTGCCGAAGCGCCCGCTGTTGTACAGCGCGCCGCACAGGCTGTCGATTTTCTTGAGACGGCACAGCTCCTCATACGAAATCCACGGCGTAAACAGCACCTCGTACGGCGGGCGCGTCCGGCACACGATCCCGAACCGCCCGGCCTCCTCCTCGAGACGCGTGCCGCGCAGCAGCTTGAGGAAGCCGAGCTGAAGCATATCGGGCCCGACGCGGAACACGTCGTCGAACGACCGGCCGAGCGACGCGTAGTCCTCGTACGGCAGACCCGCGATGAGATCCATATGCAGATGGCAGTTTCCGGCTTCGCGGAGCGCGGCGCAGCGCTCAAGCACACGCGGCACGTTCTCCGATCGCCGGACGGCGCGGAGCGTCTCCCGGTTCGTCGACTGCACCCCGGCCTCGAACTGGAACAGCCCTGGCCTCGCCTGCCGGATGAGCGCGAGCGTCGAGTCCGCGAGAAGCTCGGCCTCAATCTCAAAGTGGAAGTTTGTCACGCCGTTGTCGTGCTCCAGAAGATAGGCGAGGATTGCGTCGCAATGGGCGCGGTTCGCGTTGAAGCTCCTGTCGACGAATTTCACCTGCCTTACGCGGGCGGCGACAAAGACAGAGAGCCGTTCGCACGCAAGCGCCGCGGGCATCAGCCGCACGCCGCCCTCGCGCGACGAGAGGCAGTAGCTGCAGGAGAACGGGCAGCCGCGCGACGTTTCGAAGTAAAGAATTTTCCCCTCAAGGGACGCGCCGTCCCCGGAGAGCAGCTCCGGATACGGGAACGGCAGCGATTCCATCGGCACGGGCGCGGCGGAGGCGGCGGCGCGGATCGCCCCGCCCTCGCGGTACCACAGGCCGGACACTCCGCCGAGCGGCCCGCCCGACTCGAGAGCCCGCAGCAGCGCGGGAAAGCTCTCCTCCCCCTCGCCGGAGAGGACGGCGTCGGCCTCCGGCAGCTTTTGCAGCGCGTCCTTTGCACAGAACGAGACCTCCGGCCCGCCGAGGCAGAGAAACGCGCGCGGCAGGAGCTTTCTCAGCTCGGCGCACAGCTCCCGCACGAGCGAAATGTTCCACAGATAGCACGAAAAGCCGATAAAATCCGGCTGTTCGAGCGCCAGAGAGGCAAGCAGCGTATCAAACGGCTCGTTGACCGTGCGCTCGCAGAGCGTGACGGCAAAGCCCGCCCGGCGGGCGCTCTCCCGCAGGCTTCGGGCGGCGAGGCAGGTGTGAATATACTGCGCGCTGAACGCGGCGAGGACAATTTTCACGGCGGGAGCCTCCCTTCCGGGTTGAAAAAACGGGGACGCTCAGCGCTCCCCGCAGTAAAAGTACGTCGAATTGTCGACGAGACGGCACCAGTCGGCTTTATCGAGAATCGCGGCGACGTCCGCGCGGCGCAGCTTCTGCGGCGCAATCGCTTTGACGGCCTCCGAGACGTGGATGAGACGGTCGGCGTTCTCCCGGAAAAACAGCCGCAGCTTTTCCTCGGCCTCGTCCAGCCCGGTCTTCGGCGCGCGCGCGGCGGCGGCGACGGCCTTCTTCTTTTCGAGCAGAAACTCCTCCGGGTGCGCCTTGAGGTACGCGAGGTACGTCACGCGGATCCGGCTGATAAGCGACATCGTGATATCCGGCTCATCCTTGAGCTTCGAAAACGGGCAGCGCACGAGATCGTGCATTTCCTCGTAGCCGTGGCTTTCACAGTAGCACAGAAACGGATAGTACGCGTCGCTCGTATAAATTTCCCGAATTTTCGCCATAGTGTTGGGTCTTCCTCCTCAGCAAGCAAACAGGTTTCACGGCGCCCGCACAGGGGGCGCGTTTCTCTATTATAGCAAGCCGAAGGAAGGCGCGCAAGAAAAATTTAACATTTCGTTACGCATTCGGCGCGCCGATCTGCTATACTGAATAGAAACGAGACGGCGAAAGGAAGGGCGGACAAATGGGACAGGCAATGACGGCAAAGGAGCGGCGCGCGGCGATTCTGCGCGCGCTTGAGGGGGCGGAGACGCCGGTGAGCGCGTCGGCGCTCGCGAAGCAGCTTCATGTGAGCCGTCAGGCGGTGGTGGGCGACGTCGCGATGCTGCGCGCGCTGAATTCGCCAATCGCGGCGACGCCGCGCGGCTACGTCCTCTCGAAGGACGAGACGAACACGAAAACATACACCATCGCGTGCTGCCATGGCCGCGACCGCGTCGCGGAGGAGCTGTACGCCGTCGTCGACAACGGCGGCGGCCTGCTCGACGTGATCGTCGACCACGCCCTCTACGGCCAGCTCAGCGGAAAGCTGCACGTCTTCTCCCGGTACGACGCAGACGAGTTCGTGCGCCGCCTCTCCGCCGGGGAGGACTCCCCCCTCTCCTCCCTGACGGGCGGTATCCACCTGCACACCGTCGTCTGCCGCGACGACGCGTGCTTTGCGCGGATCTGCGCCGCCCTGCGGGACAAGGGGCTGCTCATCGCCCCGCCGGAGGACTGACGCCTCTCGCCAAAATTTCCGTTTTTTTCAGAGAACGGCGGAAAAAGTCCGTCAATCTTATCCATTGACACATTTTCCTTTCATGAGTATGATAGGTGTCAAGACACCTGACAAAATATGCTGTCGCTCATGTAAGGAGGAACCGTCTCATGAAAAAGAAGGACGCCGTCGTCTCGATGTGCATCTCGGCGCTGCTCTGCGCCCTGGGCATCATCATTCCGATGTTCATGCCGAAAATCTGGATCCCGCCCATGTCGTTCACCCTCGCGAGCCATGTGCCGATCTTCATCGCGATGTTCATTTCCCCCGCCTCGGCCATCATGGTCACGGTGGTGACGAGCATCGGCTTCGCTTTGTCCATGCCGCTCGTCGTTGCCCTGCGCGCGGCGTCCCACCTCGTGTTCGTCCTGGTGGGTGCGTTCCTGCTCAAGAAGTCCGGCTCCATCCTGCAGTCGATGCGCACGGCCGTCCCGTTCGGTCTGCTGATGGCCGTCCTGCACGGCATCTGCGAGGCGATCGTCGTCACGGCGTTCTACTAC
>CASFAA010000253.1 GCA_949292505.1 uncultured Oscillospiraceae bacterium | reverse complement strand
GTGGGAGGAGCCGCGCCGCGTTTTGCGGCAGGACGGCACGCCCCTGACGGAGAAGGGCATCACGCTTGACATGACCGTCATCAAGGCGGGCGGCCGCACCTATGCCGCGTGGTCGTACCGCTTCGGCATGACCACGCCGCTCGACACCGGCTCGATGCTGTATATCGCCCCGCTCAACGAGCAGGAGCCGTGGAAGCTCGCCGGGGAGCCCGCGCTGCTTTCCCGCCCGCTCCTGAGCTGGGAGAATCTTGAAGGCACCGTCAACAACGAGGGCCCCTATGCCTTCGTGACGGAGGACAAGGTCTATATGACGTACTCCGGCGGCGCGGCGAACAGCTTCACCTATGTTCTCGGCCTGCTGACGGCCGATCCGAACGATGACCTCGCCGATCCCGCCAGCTGGAAGAAGAGCCTCACGCCTGTCCTGTCGTACTATTCCGTCGACGGCGAGTACGGCCCCGGCCACAACTCGTTCTTTTCCGACGAGCTCGGGAACCTCTGGATCGCCTATCACGGCGAGACCGACCTCGAGAGCCGCCTGCGCTGCGCCGGCATCCGCCGCGTCCACTTCGATCTGCAGAACCGCCCGCGCTTCGATCTCTCTGCAGAGCGGGACGTCAATCCCGCCCTGCAGAATGTGACCATGCGCGTGAAAGTAGAATAACCGGATCTCACGAATTTTTGCTCTGAAAGGGAGGAGAAAGCCATGCTCAGAATTGCGAAGACTGAAAACGGCCTCGTGCGCGGCCTGCCCGCCGCCGATCCCAGAATTACCTCGTTCAAGGGAATTCCGTTTGCGGCGCCGCCCGTCGGCGATCTGCGCTGGCGCGCGCCCCAGCCCGCCGAAAGCTGGGAGGGCGTGCGCGACTGCTTTGCGTTTGCCCCCATATCCATGCAGTACGTCCCCGGCGCGAACCCGGAGGATTTCTACGCCCGCGAGTGGCACGTCGACCCGCAGATCCCGATGAGCGAGGACTGCCTGTACCTCAATGTCTGGACGCCCGCCGTGACGGGGGAGGAAAAGCTTCCCGTCCTCGTGTGGTATTTTGGCGGCGCGTTCCAGTGCGGCTACACCGCCGAGATGGAGTTTGACGGCGAGCGCCTTGCCCGCCGCGGCATCATCGTCGTCTCGGTCAACTACCGCGTCAATGTGTTCGGCTTCCTCGCGCACCCCGAGCTGACCGCCGAGCACCCCGAGGCTCCCGCGAACTTCGGCTGCCTCGATCAGCAGGCCGGCCTGTTCTGGGTCAAGCGCAACATCGCGGCCTTCGGCGGAGACCCGGACAACATCACGATCGCCGGTCAGTCCGCGGGCGGCGCGAGCGTCATGGCGCAGCTCAACAACCCGGAGAGCGCCGCCTGCGTCTCGCACGCCATCGTGGAGAGCGGCGTCTTTGTGCAGCCGTACGACGCGCCGCGCATCAACACGCTCGCCGAGCTCGAGCAGAAGGGCGTCGAGTTCTTCAAGTTCCTCGGCATCTCCACGCTCGCCGAGGCGCGCGCCCTGCCCGCCGTCCTGCTCCGCGACAAGATGGAGGAGTTCGGCGTGTTCTGGAGCGTCGTGGCGGACGGCAGATTCCAGCAGCGCACGAGCTGGGAGACCGCGAAGCGCGGCGAGCTGCCCGACATTCCGCTCATGGTCGGCGACACGAACGCCGAGTTTTTCGCCGTCCCGCAGGCCGATTCCGACGAGGCGCTGCGCGCTCTGGCGGAGCAGTATCTCGGGAAAGACGCCGAAGCCTTCCTCTCCGTCATCCATGCCGGCGACGGCGTCGAGGCGGCGAAGAAGAACGCGACGCTCAGCGCCGTGGAGATCGCCATCCGCGCGCTGTGCCGCCGCCGCGCGGAGAAGGGCGCGAAGAGCCCGTGCTACATCTACGAGTTCGGCCCCGAGATCCCCGGCTGGGACAACCCGGGCGCGTTCCACTCGAGCGACCTGTGGTTCTTCTTCGAGACGCTCGCCAAGTGCTGGCGTCCGTTCACCGGCAAGCATTACGACCTCGCGCGCCAGATGTGCAACTACTGGGCGGCCTTCGTGAAGACGGGCGACCCGAACTGCACGGACGCCGACGGCGCCGCACAGGAGACGTGGAAGCCCTGGGACGAGGCGTCCCCCGAGCGCATGACCTTCTACACGATGCCGAAGTCGGAGCCCTGCCCCGCGGACGAGGTCATGAACTTTTTCGTCGAGCGCGAGAAGGCGTAAGGAGGGAAACCGCATGGCTATTTTTCAGGGAAGCTATTTTTCCGACGCGCTGCGCCGTCCCGCTTCGTTCTCGGTGTATCTGCCGAACGACGTCGATCCGCAGTATCAAACGAAATACTTTGAGCGTCCCACCCAGACGCTGTTCCTCCTGCACGGCTACACCGGCTCGGGCGGCGACTGGATTAAGGACACGTCGCTCTACGGGCTCGCCGGGCAGTACAATCTCGCCCTCGTCTGTCCGTCCGGCGAGAACAGCTTCTATCTCAACGGCGCGGCCACGGGGAGAAAGTACGAGACCTTCGTCGGTGTCGAGCTCGTCGATTACGTCCGCCGGACGTTCGGCCTCGCGGCCCGCCGCGAGGATACCTTTATCGAGGGTATCTCGATGGGCGGCTTCGGCGCGATTCACACCGGCCTCGCCTATCCGGAGACCTTCTCGAAGATCGTCTCGCTCTCCGCGGCCTTGATCACCCACAAGGTCGCCGCGATGGAGCCCGGCGGGCCTGACCTCGACGGTATCGCGAACTACGAGTATTACAAGCTCATGTTCGGCGAGCCGAAGGAGCTCCTGCAGAGCCGCAACAATCCCGAGACGCTCGCGCGCGGGCTGCTTGACGCCAAGGCCGCGCTGCCGGAGCTGTACCTTGCGATCGGCACGGAGGATTTCCTCTATGAGGACAACCAGATCTTCCGCCGCTTCCTCGAGGAGAACGGCTACCCCTTCACCTACCGCGAGGGGCCGGGCGTGCACGACTACAATTTCTGGAATCCGCAGATCCTCTCGTCCATGCGCTGGCTGATGGGCGAAGCGGACGAGTAAGACGGGAGAGGAATCAGCATGAGAGAAACATCCTACCGGCTGCAGCCCGGCTGCGCCGTCGAGTTCCATAATCACGCGGACGAGTGCATCGGCACGGGCCGCATGGGCCTTGCCCTGCACCGCGAATACCTCGACCAGCTGCGCCTTGTGCAGGAGGAGATCGGCTTCTCGCATATCCGCGGCCACGGCCTGTTCTGCGACGACATGGCCATCTATCAGGAATATAAAAACGAGAACGGCGAAACCTGCGCCGAGTACAATTTCACCTACCTCGACCGCGTGATGGACAGCTACCGCGAGGTCGGCCTGCGCCCCTTCCTCGAGCTCGGCTTCATGCCGGAGAAGATGGCCTCGGGCGACCAGACGGTCTTCTACTGGAAGGGCAACGTCACCCCGCCGAAGACGTACGAGGCGTGGCGCGCGCTGGTGCAGGCGCTCCTGCGCCACCTGCTCGAGCGCTACGGCGAGGACGCGCTGACCTGGCCGATCGAGGTCTGGAACGAGCCGAACCTCCCCGGCTTCTGGAAGGGAGCCGACAAGGAGGAGTATTTCCGCCTGTTCCGGGAGACGCT
>CASFAA010000252.1 GCA_949292505.1 uncultured Oscillospiraceae bacterium | reverse complement strand
GCCGCCGGCACCTCCTCCGATAACCCGTGGTTGTCGCTGCTGCTGGTGTTCATCCTCATCTTCGTGAACGGCTTCTTCGCCGCCGCGGAGATCGCCGTCATCACGCTCAACGACAACAAGCTGAAGAAGATGGCGGAGGATGGCGACAAAAAGGCCATCCGTGTGCTGCGGCTCACCGAAAACTCCAGCCGCTTCCTCTCCACGATCCAGATCGGCGTCACGCTCGCGGGCCTGCTCTCCTCGGCTTCCGCCGCGCAGAACTTTGCCCCGCTGCTCTCGAATGCCATCCTGCGCCTCTCCCCCACCCTGCCCGCCACGCTGGTGCACGGCGTGTCCACCGTGCTCATCACGCTGCTGCTCTCCTATTTCTCGCTCGTGCTCGGTGAGCTCGTGCCGAAGAAGATCGCCATGCAGAAGGCGGAAGCGCTTGCGTTCCGCTTTGTGGGCATCCTGCAGGCCGTGGCCGTGGTGTGCCGCCCGTTCATCGCGCTGCTCTCCGCCTCCACCAACCTGGTGCTCCGCCTGCTCGGCCTGAACCCGAACGAGGGCGAGCAGACCGTCACGGAGGAGGAGATCCTCATGATGGTCGACGCCGGCGAGGAGAAGGGCGTCATCGGCGAGAACGCGAAGGACATGATTTCCAACATTTTTGATTTCAGCGATACGACCGTCGTCGAGGTCATGACGCACCGCACCGACATCCACGCCGTCGAGGACACGGCCTCCGTGCTCGACGCCGTCGCCCTCTCCATGAAGGAGGGCTGCTCGCGCATCCCGGTGTACCATGAGGATCTCGACACCGTCGTCGGCATCCTCTACGTCAAGGATCTGCTCCGCTATATCGCGCCCGGCGCGTCTCCCGACGTGCCGCTGACCCAGCTTTTGCGCCCCGCGTACTTTATCCCCGAGGGCAAGCGCTGCAGCGATCTCTTTAAGGAGATGACGGAGCGCAAGGTGCAGATCGCCATCATCGTCGACGAGTACGGCGGCACCGAGGGCCTCATTACGATGGAGGACCTGCTCGAGTCGATCGTCGGCAACATCCAGGACGAGTACGACCATGAGGAGGAGGAAATCCGCAAGGTCGCCGAGAATAAATTCACCGTCGACGGCACGACCCCCATCGACGAGATCGAGGATCTCGTCGGCGTCGAGCTGCCCGAAACGGAGTACGACACCATCGCCGGCCTGATGATGGAGCGCCTCGGCCGCGTCCCGAACCCCGGCGAGCATCCGAGCGTGTCCATCCCGCCGCTGACGCTGACCGTCGGCGCGGTCGAGGACAGGCGCATCGCGCGCATCCTCATTGAAAAGACAATCCCCGCAGAGCCGCCCGTGGAGGAGGAAAAGCCCGAGCGCGGCCGCCGCAGGGACAAGCGAGACTGATTTTCCGGCGGGAGCCCGCCGCCTCTGCGGCGCGGTTTCCCACCCTTTTTCGTGCGCTTCCCGCGCAGAGGGAAAGGAGCGTTTTTCATGTCCTCCCCTTTTTATCTGGAACCCTCCGGCGCGGAGCTTTCCGCGCTTGTGAGGCGCCATTTCGGCGCGGCAGGCTTCACCTTTACTCCAAAGGCGGGCGGGATGTTCAACACAACCGGCCTTCTGGAGCTCTCGGACGGGCGGCGCTGCATTCTCCGCTGCGCGCCCGTGCAGCACGGCCTGCTGCTGCCGTTCGAGGCAAATTTGATGCAGTCCGAGGCTGTGTTCTACCGCCTGTGTGGGGAAGCGGGCGTGCCCGTCCCGCGTGTGTACGCCTGCGTTACCGATAAAAAGCTTCTTCCGCGCGACTATATGCTGACGGAATACGTCGAAAGCGTTCCGCTTTCCGCAAAGGAGATCACGCCGGAGGAGCGCAGCCTCCTCCACGCCGAGGCCGGGGAGCTCTCCGCAAGATGGAACGCCGTGCGCGGCGGATGCTTCGGCCGCCTCGCGGACGCTGCCGCCGGGCGCGGCTTTGACCGGTGGGCAGACTTTCTTTCCGCCGAGCTTGAGGCGGTGTCCCGCTTCCTCGCGCCGTACGGCGTTTTCTCCGCCTCGGAGCTCTGCGAGCTGCGCGCGCTGCCGGAGCGCTTTTCGGCGCTGCTCGACGCTGTGACGGAGCCGGAGCTTGTCCACGCCGATCTCTGGGAGGGAAACCTTCTCGTCACGCCCGACCACCGGCACATTGCCGCCGTCATCGACGGCGACAGAAGCCTGTTCGGCGATTTTGCCGCCGAATTCGCGGGCGAATGGATGACAAGTCCCGCGTTCCTCGCGCACCGCCGCCCTCTCGGGGAAGCGGAGCCTGCCTGCGCGCTGCGGCAGAAGCTGTACGTTTTGTGGTACCGTCTCATCGACGCCTACGTCTACCTGGCCGAGTATCGCGATCCGAAGGCGTGCGCGTGGTCGGCGCGCTGCGTGCGCAGGCTGTACCGCGCGCTTTCCGCAGCTTTCTTTTCGTGAAAGCTTGCTTTTCTTTCCTCTTTATAGTATTGTAGTATGGCTCCCTTCGCAGAATAACCGGAAGGGGCGGTCAGTCGCAAACTCCTGACCTTAAAGAAAACTACGGAGGAATGAAAAATGAAAGCAAACGCATCCACCAACGTCCGGTTCCTCGTGCAGGCGGCCATGATTGCCGCCCTGTACACCGCCCTGACCCTCGTCGCCGTCATGCTTAACTGGGCCTTCGGTCCCGTGCAGTTCCGTTTCTCTGAGGCGATGACGGTGCTGCCCGTTTTCACGCCCGCCGCGATCCCCGGCCTCGCCGTCGGCTGCTTTCTGAGCAACCTGTGGAGCAGCATGGGCGCGATGGATATGATTTTCGGCACGCTCGCCACACTGCTCGCCGCCGTCGCGACGCGCGCCGTGCGCCATGTGCGCGTGAAGGGGATCCCGGTGCTCGCCCCGCTTCCGCCTGTTCTCTTCAACGCCCTGATTGTGGGCCATGAAATCACGATAGTCTCCCCCGAGGGCTTCCTTTGGCCCGTTTTCCTTTATAACGCCCTGTCCGTCGGAGCCGGTCAGCTCGCCGCCTGCTATGTGCTCGGCCTGCCGCTTGCGATTCTTCTCGACAGGCTCGACGCGGAAAACCGCGTCTTCTCCCTGCGCTCCGCGCGCTGAGGGAGTCCGGCTCCCGGTTTGATTGCCGGCGCGCCGTATCAAAAGAAAGAGCTGGTGTTTCAATCATGTCCATTGGCTTATCCGGCCTCCTGAAGAAAATCAAGGCCGTCGCGCCCGTGCGGCTTGTGGTGTGCAGCTTTGTGCTCATCATCATTCTCGGCACGCTGCTTTTGATGTTCCCTTTCTCCGCACGGGACGGCCGAGCAACCTCGTTTGTCGACGCTCTGTTTACCGCCGTTTCGGCGACGTGTGTGACGGGCCTCGTCGTCTTCGACACCTGGACGCACTGGAATGTGGTCGGGCAGGCGATCATCCTCCTGCTCATCCAGATCGGCGGCCTCGGCGTCATCACCATTACCACGGGCTTCACGCTTCTTGTCCGCCGCCGCCTCGGCCTCAGGGACGTGCAGCTCGCGATGGAGAACACCTCGGGCAATACCGTGGACATCTATCATCTGGTGCGAACCATTCTCGCCTTTACGCTCTCGTGTGAGTTTGTCGGGGCGCTGCTGCTGAGTATCCGGTTCGTGCCGCAGTTCGGCTCTCACGGCGTGTGGATCTCCGCGTTTGTGGCGATCTCCGCCTACTGCAACGCCGGCTTCGATATTCTCGGCTTCCAGTGGAAGGACGGAAGCCTCATCGGCTATACGGGCGACCCGCTCGTGAGCCTCGTGGTCGCCGCCCTTATCATCACCGGCGGCCTCGGCTTCATCGTCATCAGCGATGTGTTCAACGCGAAGATCAAGTCGCGCTTTCAGAAGAAAAAGCCCGCCCATCTTGCGCTGCACAGCACGCTCGTGCTCCTCTCCTCGGCCGTCCTGCTCGGCCTGGGCACCATCCTCTTTCTCGTGATGGAGTATTCCAACACGCTCGACGGCCTGAACTTTTTCGAGAAGCTCAACGCCTCGTTCTTCCAGTCGGCCAGTATGCGCACGGCGGGTTTCGCGTCCGTCAACGTCGGCGCGGAGCACGACATTACAAAAATCATGACCATTCTCCTGATGTTCATCGGCGCGTCGCCCGCTTCCACCGGCGGCGGCATCAAGACGACGACCTTCGTCGTCCTCGCCGCGACGGTGTTCAGCGTCATTCGCGGGCATGAGGATACGATCATCCTCAAGCGCCGCATTGACAAATCCGTCGTCTACCGCGCGCTCGCCATCGTCACCGTCGCCATCCTCGTCGTGGTGCTGTCCACGTCCGTGCTGCTTCTGACGAACGGCGACCGCGTCAGCGGCATCGACGCGCTGTACGAGTCCGTGTCGGCCTTCGGTACCGTCGGCCTCACGACCGGTATTACGCAGATTTTGAGCCCGATTTCAAAGCTCTGTCTCTGCCTGACGATGTTCATCGGCCGCGTCGGCCCCGTCTCCCTCGGCCTCGCCATCGCGGGCAAGAAGTCCCGCAAGGCCGCCGCCGTCCGCCCGGAGGGCAAGGTGATTGTGGGCTGAGAGGGGGAAATCGGAAAGCAAAGCTTTTTCTGAGTCCAAAAGTGTGCAAAACAGCCGCGTCCGCTGCAAAGCGGGCGCGGCTGATTATTTTGGGGACGCGGGACGAGGCTGGATGCGTGGGAGAACGGGTCGGGGGCTCTGATCTCGCCCCCGCCCCCCTGCCGCCTTTGAAAAGGCGGGCAGGAAACTTTGGTATTCGCTCCAGAAGGCAAGCCTTTTGACGCAGAAAAAGCTCTGCTCGTCGAGTCGAAAGGTAAGCTTTCTGGAGCGAATAGCTTTCACTTTCCCAATCGGCAGCCTGCTTATTTCCCCACGGCCTCCGCGATTCGCTCAAACGCCTTTTCCAAAACGGCGCGCGGACACGCGGCGTTCACGCGGATGAAGCCTTCTCCCCCGGGGCCGAACATCGGGCCGTCGTCAATCCATACGCGGGCGCGGGCCGTCAGCAGCTCGCCGATCGCTTCGTCCGAAAGGCCGAGGCCGCGGCAGTCAATCCACAGCAGATACGTCCCCTCCGGTTCCACGAGCCGAAGCTCCGGCAGGCGATTCGCGAGGAAGGCGCGCACAAAGTCCGTGTTCCCCCGCAGATACGCGAGCAGCTCGTCGAGCCACGCCGCGCCTTCGCGGTACGCCGCCATGCACGCCGTCAGTCCGGCGAGGTTCGGCGCTTCAAAGTGCAGCGCGTGCAGGCGGTCCCGCAGCTTTTTCCGCAATTCCTCGTTCGGGACGAACAGGTTCGACGTCTGCAGGCCCGCCAGGTTGAACGTCTTGCTCGGCGCGGTGCAAACGACGCAGCCCTGCTCCGCTTCCTTCGAGAGCGACGCGAAGACGGTGTGTCGATGGCCGGGGCAGGTGAAGTCGGCGTGAATCTCGTCCGAGATGACCGTCACGCCGTGCCGCGCGCAGACGTCCCAGACGGCGGCGAGCTCGTCCCTCGTCCACACGCGCCCCACGGGGTTGTGCGGGCTGCACAGCAGGAAGAGCCTGACGTTGTTTTCGACAATCCGCCGCTCGAGCTCCTCCGGCGTCTCCATGCGGTACGCGCCGTTTTCCTCGCGCAGCGGGCTGTTTACGAGGACGCGGCCCGTCTCCCGGATGGACGACGCGAACGGATAGTACACGGGCTGCTGGATGAGCACGGCGTCCCCCGGCTCGCTGAGCGCTTCGATGGCGGCGGAAAAACCGTACACGACGCCGGGCGTGCAGACGAGCCACTCGCGCTGCGGCTCCCAGCCGAACCGGGATTTGTACCAGCCCTGCACGGCGTCGAAGTATTCGTCCCCGACGAAGGTGTAGCCGAAGATCCCGTGGTCGGCGAGGCGGCGCAGCGCGTCGCGCACGCAGTCCGGCGCGCGGAAGTCCATATCGGCCACCCACAGCGGGATGGTGTCGGCGGGGCGTCCCGTCTGCTCGATTGCATCATATTTTTCGCACATGGTATGACGCCGGTCGATGATTTCGTCAAAGCGGCTGCTCATGGCAGATTCCTCCTTGGATAGGTTTGCCTCTATCCTAATGCCGGGGAAGAAAAATGTCAATCAATATGCTATAATACTTTTATGAAAAAAGAAAAGGAGGGTGCTGCGGTGGACGAGCGGCTTCGGCGCGCGGAACTGAGCATTCAGAAAAAATACAGGAAGACCATCTGGAACAAATTTGTCGGAGGGCTGCGCGATTACGCCATGCTCTCCGACGGCGACCGCGTGGCCGTCTGTATCTCGGGCGGCAAGGACTCGATGCTCCTCGCGAAGTGTATGCAGCTGCTCCAGCGGTTCAGCCCGACGCGCTTTGCGCTCGTCTACCTCGTGATGGATCCCGGCTACAGCCCGGAGAACCGCGCGCGCATCGAGGAGAACGCCGCCCTGCTCGGCCTGCCCGTCACCGTCGTGGAGAACCGGCTCTTTGAGGCCGCCGCCTCGGCGGAGAAGTCGCCGTGCTACCTCTGCGCGCGGATGCGCCGCGGCTGCCTCTACAAGCACGCGCAGGCCCTCGGCTGCAACAAGATCGCCCTCGGCCACCACTTTGACGACGTCGTCGAGACGGTGCTGATGAGTATGCTCTACGGCGCCGAAATGAAGACGATGATGCCGAAGCTCCACAGCACAAATTTCCCCGGCATGGAGCTGATCCGTCCGCTCTACCTCGTCCGCGAGGCCGACATTATTTCCTGGGCAAGATACAACGAGCTCACCTTCCTCCGCTGCGCGTGCCGCCTGACGGAGGGCACGGCCAGCGGGACGCTCGACTCGAAGCGGCAGGAGATGAAGGAGCTCATCCGCGCCCTTGAGCGGACGAACCCGAGCGCCGCGCAGAATATCTTCCACAGCTTCCACAACGTCAACCTCGGCACCCTCGTCGGCTACCGCGGCGACGGGACGCTGCACCCCTTTCTCGAGGAGTACGATCGCCCCGGCTCGCCCTACTGGCTGACGGCAAAGGACGGGCTTGAGCGTGAGGAGAAATTGTGATAAGATTGTCTCAAACGGGAAAATTGGAGGGGTTTTCATGTCTCTGACAGATACGCCGCGGGCGAACCGTCTGCACATCGGGGTTTTCGGCAAGCGCAACAGCGGGAAGTCGTCTTTGACGAACGCGCTCACGGGGCAGGAGACGGCGCTCGTCTCCGACGTGGCGGGCACGACGACCGACCCGGTCTACAAGGCGATGGAGGTACACGGGATCGGCCCGTGCACGTTCATCGACACGGCGGGCTTCGACGACGAGGGCGCGCTCGGCGGCCTGCGCGTCGAGCGCACGCTCGAGGCGGCGAAAAAGACGGACGTCGCGCTGCTGCTCTTTTCCGGCGCGGATTTCGCGCAGGAGCTTTCGTGGCTCTCCCGCTTCCGCGCGGAAAAGACGCCCGTCGTCGCCGTCGTGAACCGCGCGGACGGCGAAAACGCCGCCGCCCTCGCCCGCCGCGTGCGGGAGGAGGCGAAGCTCGAGCCTGTGCTCGTCAGCGCGAAGACGGGGGAGGGCGTGGAAGCGCTGCGCGCGGCGATTCTCCGCGCGATGCCCGCGGACTTCGAGGCGGAGAGCATCACCGGCGAGCTGTGCGCGGCGGGGGATCTCGTCCTGCTCGTCATGCCGCAGGACATTCAGGCGCCGAAGGGGCGGCTGATCCTGCCGCAGGTGCAGGTGATCCGCGAGCTGCTCGACAAGAAATGCCTCCTCTCCTGCTGCACGGGGGACACGCTCGACGCCGCCCTCGCGTCGCTCGCCGCGACGCCGCGCCTCATCATCACGGACAGCCAGCTGTTCCGCCGCGTCGCGGACAAAAAGCCGCCCGAGAGCGTGCTGACGTCGTTCTCCATCCTGATGGCGGCGTACAAGGGCGATATTGCCTTCTTTACGGAATCCGCCGCCGCTGTGGAAAGCCTGACGGAGTCGTCCCGCGTGCTCATCGCGGAGGCGTGCACGCACGCGCCGCTCGCCGAGGACATCGGCCGCGAGAAAATCCCGCGGATGCTGCGCGCCCGGTTCGGTCAGGGGCTTTCGATCGATTTCGTGCGCGGCACGGATTTCCCACAGGATCTCACGCCGTACGACCTCGTCGTCCACTGCGGCGCGTGTATGTTCAACCGCAAGTACGTCCTCTCGCGCGTCGCGCAGGCGCGCGCCCAGGGCGTGCCGATGACGAACTACGGGGTGCTGATCGCCCGCCTGACCGGCTGCGAAGCCGCCGCTCCCGGCCTTGCGCGCGGCTGATTTTTGGAAATTGACAAAAAAGGCTTGACTGTTCCCTTACGTCATCCCTTATGCTGAGGGCGAAGGGAGGATGATTCGATGAAAATCAAGGAGGTCTGCGAGCGGACGGGCCTGACGCGCCGCGCCGTTCGCTTTTATGAGGAGAAGGGACTCGTCTCCCCGGACATCGACGCGGGGAACGAGTATCGCGACTATTCCGAGGCGGACGTGCGCCGCCTGCAGCTGGTGGCGCGCCTGCGCGAACTCCGCTTTTCCGTCGACCGGATCCGCCGCGTCCTCGAGCGCCCGCAGGAGGCGGAGGCCGTCTTCGACGCGCACAGACGGGAGCTCGCCGACGAGCACGCGGAGTGCGGGACGATTCTCGCGGCGCTCGAGGGGCTGCGCCTGCCGTCCGGCGGCGGGCCGGACGCGCTGGAGCGGGCGGAGAGCGTTCCCCTGCCGCCCCCGCCCGACCTCGAGCCGGATTTCGGGCGTTTTGAAGATCTCACGCGCGAGGAGCGCGCCCGGCTCTCCGCGCGGTCGGCGGAACGGCTTGGCCGCATGGATCGGAAGCGCTGCCAAAGGCGCGCGGCGCTCGGGGCGGCACTGGCCGTCCTCGCTGTGGCGCTCGCGGCGGCGGGGCTGTGGTTTCGCTCCGAGACGGAGCCGGTGGAGTGCCTCGGCATCCTCGGCGCGGACGTGGTCTTCTCCTCCGTGGGCTGGGACGAGGAAGCCGGAGCCGTCGCCGCGCGCTTTGAGGCCGATTTGACGGAGCCGGACGGCGTGGAGCGCCGCGCCGCGCTCTGCCTTCCGCTGCCCGGCGCCGAGGCCGGGGACGTGCTCGGGAAAGCCATCCTCCCGGGCGCGGCGTACGCGGGCTTTTCGTACCGCATCGCCCTGCCGCGGCGCGACGCGCGCGCCCTCGGCCTTCTTCTGCCGGACGGCTCGCTCGACATCCCCGCCGCCCTCGATCGGATGCTCACCGACGAGGAATTCGCCCTGCGGTACGCGAGCCTTACCGCCGTCCACAGCGGATGGGGCGGCGGGTGATATGATTCGGACAGAAAACGTTTGAGAATTGACAGTTTTGTCGGAAAATGTTATCATATTCCCGACAATTTCACGAGGCGAGCGGGAGAGCCCGCGGATGGATGGAAAACGGATGCCGGGAACGGACGCTTCCCGGAGCACAGCGTCAGAAGGCCGTCGGCGGGGGTTCCCGTCGGCGGCCTTTTCCGATTGGGGAGGGCCGGACAGAGGGGGGAACGCGGATGAAAAGGCTGATAGCGTGGGGAAAACGGACGGCGGCGGGAATGCCCTTTGCCGCCAAATGCTTTCTGCTGCTCTTTCTGGGAGCGCTGGTGCCTCTCGCGGCGCAGAGCGTGGTGTTTCGTCTGCATACGGAGGAGAGCGTCAACCGGGAGCTGATGGAAAAGCTTGACGAGGAGCTGCAGGACGACGCCGACAAGTTT
>CASFAA010000251.1 GCA_949292505.1 uncultured Oscillospiraceae bacterium | reverse complement strand
ACGCAGCAGTACTTCCTCGTGTCCGCCACGATTCAGGACATCGTGCGCCGCCACCTGTTCAAGTATTCGACGCTCGACAACCTGCCGGACGTCGCCGCGATCCACCTCAACGACACGCATCCGGTGCTCGCGATCCCGGAGCTCATGCGCATCATGCTCGACGAGTGCGGCTATACCTGGGACGCCGCGTGGGATATTGTGACGCGCACCGTCGCCTACACGAACCACACCGTCATGGCCGAGGCGCTCGAGTGCTGGGGCCAGGATATGTTCCGCCTGCGCCTGCCGCGCATCTACCAGATCGTTGAGGAGATCAACCGCCGCTTCTGCCAGAGTATGCACGATCTCGGCGTCGACGGCTACAAGGTGGGACGCATGGCCCCGCTCAACGACGGTTACGTCAAGATGGCGAACCTCGCCGTCGTCGGCTCGCACAATGTGAACGGCGTGTCCGCGCTGCACTCCGACATTCTCAAGCAGACTGTCTTCCACGATTTCTATACGGAGATGCCGCAGAAGTTCACGAACGTGACGAACGGCATCGCCCACCGCCGCTGGCTCAACCAGAGCAACCCGGAGCTCGCCGCCCTGCTGACGAAGCTGATCGGCCCCGGGTATATCCTCAACGCCGCCGAGCTTGAGAAGCTCATGGCGTATAAGGACGACAAGGCCGTCCTGCAGAAGCTCGCCGCCATCAAGCACGGCAACAAGGAGCGCCTCGCCGCCTACATCAAGCAGGCGAACGGCATCGTCCTCGACCCGGATTCCATCTTCGACATCCAGGTCAAGCGGATGCACGAGTACAAGCGCCAGCACCTCAACGCGCTGCACATCATGAGCGAGTATATGTGGCTGCGCGACAACCCGAACGCGGACTACACGCCCCACACCTATATCTTCGGCGCGAAGGCCGCGGCGGGCTATTACTTCGCGAAGCAGATGATCCGCTTCATCGTCAAGCTCAGCGAGGTCATCAACAACGACCCGCGCGTCAACCAGAAGCTCAAGGTCGTCTATGTGGAGGACTACCGCGTCTCCCTCGCGGAGCTGATGATCCCCTCCGCCGATATTTCCGAGCAGATCTCCCTCGCCGGCACGGAGGCGAGCGGCACGTCGAACATGAAGTTCATGATCAACGGCGCTGTGACCCTCGGCACGCTCGACGGCGCGAACGTCGAGATCCACGAGGCCGTGGGCGACGAGAATATCATCCTCTTCGGCATGACGACCCCGCAGGTCGCCGACCTCAAGCAGAAGGGCTACCATCCGGAGGTCATCGCGGAGAACAACGCCGCGATCCGCCACGCCCTGCGCGAGCTGGGCCGCAGCTTCGGCGGCGTCGACTTCCACGACATTGTCCGTTCGCTGACGACGCAGGATCCCTACATGGTCCTCGCCGACTTCGACTCCTACTGCAAGGCGCAGAAGCGCGCGCAGCAGATGTACCTCGACGCCGAGAAGTGGCAGAAGATGTGCCTCGTGAACATCGCCCAGTCCGGCCGCTTCGCCGCTGACCGCTCCATCCGCGACTACGCCAACAACATCTGGAACGCCTCCCCCCTCCCGGAGACGAAGAAGGCCGTCGCGAAGCCGGTTGTGAAGAAGAAGTAAGAGCATCTGAAATTATGAGCAGGGAAAAAGCCGTGCGGCATAAGCCGCACGGCTTTTTTGATACAGTTTGGAATTTGCGTCTGACTATATACAAACAGTATATGCCCCCGGACTTCCACCAAGGGAGGTTTAAAGAACGCGCTCCCCTCACGCGGAGTGCGAAAAATAATCCCCCCACCAAAACGCCCCCCCGGTATTTTGCCGGGGGGCGTTTTCTCACTCTTTCAAGCCATCCTCACACAATCGTCGCCACCGCGACCGGCCCGGGCGCGCGGTTGACATAAAATCCGCACGCGTCGCCAACATTGCCGATGGCGTAGACCTTGAAGAACCAGTCCTTTCCGTCATTCCCGACATACTCGACACGGAACGACGGCGAGCCTGCCGCCATCGACGGCATCGTGTCTGCCGTGAGGCGGAACTGATAGCTGCCGCCCGCCGCGACGGTGAACGGCGCCGTCGTGTCGGAGACGACCGTGCTGCCGGAGACGGAGACAGCCGTCAGACGGGCGACGCACGTCCCGTTCACGGTGACATTGCACGTCTGCCCCGCCGCACCGACGGCGTAGATTTTCCAGAAGTAGTCGTTCCCCTCCTGCGAGGCGAGCTCCGCGCGGAAGGA
>CASFAA010000250.1 GCA_949292505.1 uncultured Oscillospiraceae bacterium | reverse complement strand
CTGTGCGCCCTCGGCGTCATCCTCGGTCTGACGGCCCTGCGCAAAAACAGGAAGTTCGCCCTCGCCGTCTCCGTCGTCGTCTTCATCACGACGTGGCTGCCGCTGATGAAGAAATTCGCCGCGGTCGTCGCGGAGACGTTCGGCAAGCCCTCCTTCGCAGACTGCCCCTTCTGCCGGAAGGTCGCCGCCGTCCTCTCCCGCAAGCCCGCCGCCGGCGCCGCCGATGACGACTCTGACTGGGAGGATCCCTCCGCCGACGACTTCTGCTGCGACATCGACCTCGCGTGAGAGACAAGGACTGAAACCTGCAGCTGCCCGGAAGCCAAATGCTTCCGGGCAGCTTGTTTTTTCTTCCGGCAGAAAACGCTCTCCTCCGGCGGAAAAGGGCGGGACACAGGGCGCTCTCTCGCGCCAGGCTGCCGGAGCGTCCATTCCCGCCGCCGCATACCGAAAACGGACGGTTCAGACAACATGATCCTGTCCGGCAGACAGGATCACCCTGCCGTACTCCCGCCGGAGCTTCCCCTCGTCGGCGAGCTTTTTGAGAATCCGCGACGCCGAAACGCGCGTCAGGCCCGTCAGGGAGGCGATTTCCTCGTGCGTAAGGGAAACCTCCCCATCCTCCCCCGCGAGGCGTCTCAGAAGCCGCCAGACCCTCTCCTCGCCGCGCAGGAAGGCCATCGCGTCCACCTGCGCCGAGAGCAGGCGGATCGTCGACGCGAGCGAGTGCATCAGCTTCATCGCGAGCTCCGGCTCGAGCGCGATGCACCTCAGCAGCGCCGGGCGGTTTACGGACACGATCTCCGATTTTTCCAGCGTCCGCGCAGACGACACGCGCGGCGCGCCGTCGAAGAACGACGCCTCCCCGAACAGCTCCCCCGGCTGCACGAGGCGCAGCGTGTGCTCCGCGCCGTCCGGCGACGAGAGATAGATTTTCACCGATCCCCGCCGCAGGTAGTAGAACTGCACCGCCGTCTCCTCCTGCGAGTAGACCGTCTGGTTTTTGGCGTACAGCCGGATCGGCTGCGTCTCCTCAAAGATCGTCCACGGGCTTCTCTCCGCGCGCGATGCCATGCGCGTCCCCCCTCTCTTTTTCTGAATTGTAACACATGATACATTCTTTTGGCAAGGGCTGTGGTATACTGATACCCATCAGGCCGTCCGGGGACGGCTCGCAAAAGGAGAGAGACAAATGGGAATGACCATGACCCAGAAGATTCTGGCGGCGCACGCCGGCCTGGATTTCGTGGAGCCGGGGCAGCTCATCGAGGCGAAGCTCGACCTCGTGCTCGGCAACGACATCACCTCGCCGGTCGCCATCAACGAGTTTGAGAAGATCGGCGCGGACTCCGTGTTCGACAAGTCGCGCATCGCGCTGGTGCTCGACCACTTCACGCCGAACAAGGACATCAAGGCGGCGGAGCAGTGCCGTCAGGTGCGCCAGTTCGCGTCCAAATACGACATTGACAACTTCTTCGACGTGGGCCGCGTCGGCATCGAGCACGCGCTTTTGCCGGAGCAGGGCATCGTCGTGCCGGGCGACTGCGTCATCGGCGCGGACTCCCACACCTGCACCTACGGCGCGCTCGGCGCGTTCTCCACAGGCGTCGGCTCCACCGACATGGCCGCGGGCATGATCGCGGGCAAGACATGGTTCAAGGTGCCGTCCGCCATCCGCGTGACGCTCACCGGCAAGCTGCCCCCGTATGTGAGCGGCAAGGACGTCATCCTGCACCTCATCGGCGAGATCGGCGTCGACGGCGCGCTGTACCAGTCGCTCGAGTTCGCGGGCGAGGGCGTCCGCAGCCTCTCGATGGACGACCGCCTCTGCATCGCCAACATGGCCATCGAGGCCGGCGCGAAAAACGGCATCTTCCCGGTCGACGAGGTCACGCTCGCGTACGGCGAGAACCGCTTCCGCCGCGAGGCCGTCGTCAACGAGGCCGACGCGGACGCCGTCTACGACCGCGAGGTCGTCATCAACCTCGACACGCTCCGCCCGACGGTCGCGTTCCCGCATCTGCCCGAGAACACGCGCACCATCGACGAGGTCGGCGAGGTGAAGATCGATCAGGCCGTGATCGGCTCGTGCACGAACGGACGCATGGAGGATCTGCGCATGGCGGCCTCCATCCTCAAGGGCCGCAAGGTCGCGGACGGCGTGCGCTGCATCATCATCCCCGGCACGCAGCAGATTTACCTCGACGCCATCCGCGAGGGCCTCGCGGAGACGTTCATCCTCGCGGGCGCCATCTTCAGTATGCCGACATGCGGCCCGTGCCTCGGCGGACACATGGGCGTCCTCGGCAAGGGCGAGCGCGCCGTCTCCACGACGAACCGCAACTTCGTCGGCCGCATGGGACACATCGAGAGCGAGGTCTACCTCGCCAGCCCCGCCGTCGCCGCCGCCAGCGCCGTGACCGGCTGCCTGACCGACCCGGCCAAGCTCAACTGAGGAGGAATTGACATGAACGCACATGGCTTTGTACATCGCTACGGCGACAACGTCGACACCGACGTCATCATCCCCGCCCGTTATCTGAACACGGCCTCCCACAGCGAGCTCGCCGCCCACTGCATGGAGGACATCGACAAGGAGTTCGTCAACAAGGTCAAGACCGGCGACATCATCGTCGCGGGCAAGAACTTCGGCTGCGGCTCCTCGCGCGAGCACGCGCCGATCGCCATCAAGGCGAGCGGGATCTCCTGCGTCATCGCCCCGACCTTCGCGCGCATCTTCTACCGCAACGCCATCAACATCGGCCTCGCGATCCTCGAATGCCCCGAAGCCGCCGCCGCGATTCAGGACGGCGACGAGGTCGAGGTCGACTTCGACACCGGCGTCATCACCGACGCGACGACCGGCCAGACCTTCCAGGCGCAGCCCTTCCCGCCGTTCATCCAGAACATCATCGAAAAGGGCGGCCTCCTGAACAGCCTCAACGCGTAACAAAAAAACCGGCTCTCCCGCACACGGGAAAGCCGGTTTTTCTTTTGTCAGACCCTCCTTCGGGAGGACGAGCGCCTCCCTCTCAGAGCAGCCTTTCTCACTCCGCCGGGCGAATCACAATCGCGCCGCTCGTCTCATCGAGCGTGACGCACACCGCCGTGCCATCCTGAATTCCCAGGTGGTTCCGAAGCTCCGCCGGCAGCACAATGCGCCCCAGCGCGTCCACAATTCTCGTAAATTTTTTCTCGTTCATCCTTTTCCGTCTCCCTTTTCCTTGGTATGCCAATATCATATCACACTCTCGAGGTTTTTGCAAGAAAAAATTCCATTTTTTACAAGTTTGTCATAGGTATTGGGAAAACGTGTAATTTTAAGTCGAAATATGGGAGAGTTTTAGGTAAGAGAGCGAGGAAATGCGTAGGAAAAGAGCTGTTCACGGGCGCTGCGCGCCGCCCCCTTTCCTCCAAAGGGACTAAGAACGCGCTCGCCGTATGCAAAGTGCCTGAAACATAAACCTGCGCGGGATTAGTCAAATTGCAGGGAGCGGAAAGCCGCTCACACGACAGCGATTTTTGCCTTGCGCATCGCGGCGCGAAGCGCTGCCGCGGCAGACACGGCGACAACCGCCTTGAGCGCGTCCCAGAGAACGAACGGCGCGACGGTCGCGAGAAGGGACTGCGCGTACGGCACGCCCGCGGAGACGGCGTACCACACCGAGCCCGCGAGGTAGCACACGGCAAGCCCGATCGCCGCGCCGGCGGCGCAGCGCAGCGGCGTAAACCGCTTTTCCACCGCCCACGCGAGCGCGAACGCCGTAAACGGATAGCCGACGACGAAGCCGCCCGTCGGCCCCGCCAGGACGCCCACGCCGGACGCGAAGCCGCTGAACACCGGCAGGCCAATCAGGCCGATGAGCACATAGAGCGCAATCGCCGCGAAGGCGTTCTTCTTCGGCAGAATCGCTCCCGTCAGGAAGATCGGCAGCAGCGAAAGCGAAAACGGAATCAGCGTAATCGGCAGCGTCACCGTCATCGGCGCAAGCACGCACGTCAAAGCGCAGCAGAGCGCTGTCATCGTCAGTTCTCTTGTCTTCATGAAAAATCCCTCCGGTATCATGGCTTGTTTCCATCATACCGGAAGGAAAGAGAATTGTCAACTGCTTTTTTATTTTCGGTTTACATTTCACGTCCCACCGCGGCGGCAACGGCGGCAATCTGCTTTGTGAGCGACTCGTAAGCGGGAATCGTGAGCTGCTGGGCGGCGTCGCTCATGGCGACCTTCGGATTCGGGTGTACCTCGATGATGAGGCCGTCCGCGCCCGCCGCGACGCCCGCGAGCGCCATCGGGCCGACATACGCGGCCTTTCCGGCGGCGTGGGACGGGTCGATGAGGATGGGCAGGCAGCTTCTTTCGCGCACCACCGGCACGGCGGCGACGTCGAGCGTGTTGCGCGTGGCCGTCTCATAGGTGCGGATGCCGCGCTCGCAGAGCACGACGTTGTAGTTGCCCTCGCTCATGATATACTCGGCGGCGTCGAGCCATTCCTCGATGGTGGACGCGATGCCGCGCTTGAGCAGGACAGGCTTGCCGGAGCGCCCCACCTCGCGCAGGAGGCGGAAGTTCTGCATATTGCGCGCGCCGATCTGCAGCATATCGCAGTATTTGCAGGCGGCGTCAATCTCATCGTGGGACACGATCTCGCTCACGACCTTGAGCCCCGTCTCGTCTCCCACGCGCCGCAGGATGCGGTAGCCCTCGTCCTCGAGACCCTGGAAAGCGTAGGGGGACGTTCTGGGCTTGTACGCGCCGCCGCGCAGGAACTGCGCTCCGGCCGCCTTGACGCCGAGGGCGGCCTCCCGAACCTGCTCCTCGCTCTCCACCGCGCACGGCCCCGCCATCATGACGAGCCGCTTCCCGCCGATGACGACGCCGCCGACGTCGACCGTGCGGCCCTCGGGCGTCATTTCGCGGCTCGCGAGCTTGTACGAGTGCATGATCGGGACGCACTTCTCGACGCCGTCCATCAGCTCGAGGTTAACGCCGCCGAGCTTCGACTTGTCGCCGAGCACGCCGATGACCGTCGCCTGCTGGCCCTCGGAGAGGTTCGCGCCGAGGCCGTGCGATTTCAGGACTTCGACGATCGACGCAATCTCCTTTTGGGTGCATCCCTTTTTCATCAATATAATCATGGAAGCTTCCTCACTTTCGTTACTTTATGCTTTAAACCGCTGAAATTATTATAGCCGTTCCCCGCGGAAAAAACAAGGGGAAAGCATAAAAAAACAACCACCCTATTGGGTGGCTGCTTTTGTGTGTTGGCGTCTCCCTATTGTTCCAGGCCGCTTCCAGCCAAGTATCGTCGGCACCAGTGAGCTTAACTTCCGTGTTCGGGATGGGAACGGGTGGACCCTCACCGTAATCAACACCAACTATTCAGTTCGCGCCCGGAGCGGTTTCCCGTCTCTCTTGGCGACTTCAATATAATACCACAACCTTTTTGAAAATGCAAGCCTTTTTTTCAATTTTTTCAAAAAAATTTCTTACGCGCGAAATACATCTGTTTTTTGGCGGAAAACGACAAACAAGGGAATACCTTTGCGGCCTTCTCTGCTCCCGCATTGTAGAAGCTGCAAAAGAATCCGGCTGTCAGAAAGACGCGCAAGTCCCCCTCGGGACAGCATTCTCAGCACCACACGAAGCGGACGTCCTTCCCCTCGGCGTACCGCACGGTATTGTACGTCCCGCCGCGGCTCACGCCGTCATAGATCGCGATGACGCGATCGGAGTGGTCGACCATGTACCGGTTGCGGATCATGTAGCATCCCTTGAAATACGTATCCGCGTGCACCTTGACGACGTCGCACTCTGACAGGCAGCGCTGAAACTGCAAATCGCGCGAGTGCATCCGTCCCGGATAGGGGATCGCGGCCTCGAGCGTAATCGGATATTTTCTCTTGAGCGCAATCACGGCCTCGGCAAAGAGCAGATCCGCGCCGGCTGCGAAGCCGCTGATGAAATGCGTAAAGCCGTCCGCGACGGCCTGTTCAAGCTCGGCTCGCACAAGCTGATTAAGCCGTTCGGCACGCTGCGGATCAATCTCTCTGTGGCCCGTCACGCAGCAGGTTTTCTGTTCCATTCTCACGACGTCCCCCTTCCTCCAGGCATGGAGGCGTATTGTGCTCATTATACCGCGCTTTTCGCGCGGAAACAAGGACAGTAAGAAAAATTGTTCGATGGGAATTTCTTCCTGCGGAAGATGTTTGACCGTGGGAACGGGATTCTTACGCACTTTGCGGAAGGCAAGCGCGCTCAGGCTTCCACCCTCTTACCGCGCGGAAAAATCAGAAAGTTTCGCTCACGATTTGCCGTGCTTAGCCTCCTTTGGTGCAAGGGGAGTGGCGGCTTCGCCGCCGGGGGGATGCTTCCGACGGCTCATTTAAGAGGGTGACAGCATAAGCAAGCCGATCACCTGAACTCATTCGCCAACCATAACATTTTAAAATATAAAAAAACAGCGCAGACTGCTGCCTGCACTGTTGTAAACCATTTCATATTCCCGAAGGGCGGCACCCTCAAAACTGGATAAAGTCTTGAAACGAAGGATTCTGCGAAGCAAAATCAGACTGACCAAGAAGTAATGGTCAAGCCCTCGGCCTATTAGTACTGCCAAGCTACATACATTACTGTACTTCCACACGCAGCCTATCAACCTTGTAGTCTTCAAGGGGCCTTACTGGCTTACGCCAT
>CASFAA010000249.1 GCA_949292505.1 uncultured Oscillospiraceae bacterium | reverse complement strand
AGTCCGCCGGAAGGCGGCCGAGCAGGCGGCGCGGACCGGCGGGCCGCAGCGCCAGAATGGAAGGCAGGTCGTCCGGCTCGTCCGGGTCGCGGGCGGCGAGGACAAGCTTCTCAAAGCGTTCCTTGACGTGCGCGAGCGACGCCTCGAGCTCGCGGCGGCAGTCCTCCCCCTCCTTGGCGCAGCCGAACTCCGCCGCAAGGCGCAGGTAGCGGCCGATGTCGTCGAGCTCCTCGTGCCAGAAGGCTTCATTCGCCTCACCGGAATAGTGAATATGCTCCAGCTTCACTCCGCTGTCTCCTTCCGTCTCGGATCCGTGCGGAAGCAGGGCTCCTCGACAACAGGCGCGCGGTAGGCGTACGGCTTCGCGACGCCGCCGATGTGATTGTACCAGTTCCCCGTGACCTCGTTGTACACATGAAGACCGTCGAACGTTTCCTCCATCTCAAAGAGGAGGATGCGCTTATCCTCGTGCCGGTTCGGGCAGTGGAGCGACATCATCAGCTCGCCGCCGAACGTACGGAACAGCATCGAGTGCGCGCCGTCGAGGGCGTAGAGCGGTTCGGGGTGCTGCACCCAGGGGCCGCGCACGTCGCCGCTCAGGGAACGCGCGTACCCCGTCGTGTACCCGCCGGACGCCGAAAAGCTCGACCAGAGCATGAGCAGAACGCCGCTTTTGAGGCGATAGAGGAACGGGCCGTCGGTGACGTAGCCGCCGGACGCCCCGCCCTTGGCCGTCCACGGCCCGTCGGACGCGCGGAACAGGACGATGGGCTCGCCGACCGGGGCGGAGAGCTCGTCGTTGAGCGGAACGGCGCAGATCTGGCCGTCGTACACCTGGAGCCACTCGTGGCAGAACACCATCCACGGCTTGCCATGGCGATCCTCGTACAGCGTGCCGTCGAGGCAGTGCCAGCCCTTCGGCGTCACCGGCCCGTCGCCGACGGGAGCAAACGGCCCCTTCGGTGAGTCCGCGGCAAGGCACTGACAGCCGCGGTAGCGCCCCGGCGCGCGGAACGACGAGATCAGATAGTACCGTCCGCGCCAGAGGTGGAGCTCCGGCGCCCAGTAATCGGAATCCGCCCAGAAATCGCCCTTGCGAAAGCAAATTTCCGGCTTCGACCAGTGGATCAGATCCTCGCTCTCCAGCACATAGAAGCAGGGCTCATCGCACACGGACTCAGGAAAGCGATCCCGGTCGACAAACTGGACATAGGTGTAATACTTCCCGCTGACCGGATCGGGGAAGATGAAGGGATCGGAAATATGGACGTCTCTGATATGATAGGGATATGCGTTGTCTGCTGTATTCATTTCCGCTGAACTCCTCCTTCTGCGTGTAAAAGTCACGGGGGAACGGGTGCAAAACCGTCAAAAAATCGAAATATCCGGCCGGAAAAATTATCGATCCTGATCGCCCCCATTATCGTACTTTCTTCCGCGCCTTTCTTCCTCATTTTGCACGAAATAGAGTGCATTTTCAACCATTATTTTTATTTTCCTCCCCGCGAAGAACAAAAAAAGAAGAGGGCTGAAGCCCTCCTCTCAGCAGGCGGTCACTGCCTGCACGCTTTTTCCTTTGCCTGCACGGCGTGCTGCACGAACAGCTCGCGCACGCCGGGATATTCGCCAAGCCCCTTCCTGACAGGGACCACCTCCACGCCGTCCGATTCCAGCACGGTTTTCCACGAGTCCTCCGCGCCGAAGATGTCGTTGGCGGCGTGGTCGCCGGCGACGATGAGCAGCGGGGCGAGCGCCGCGCGGCGGACGCCGTCCCGGCGCAGGAGAGCGCGCACATCCTCCAGACCGGGGTCGCCCTCGACGGTGCCGACGTACCAGCGCGGGCAGCCGAGCAGCGAAAAATACCATGCGAGCGCGGCGTAGGAGGCGTTCGCATAATGGTCGGTGCCGTGGCCGACGAGGACGACAGCCTCCCCCTCGCCGGGCGCAGGCAAACCCTGGCGCAGGGCGGCGGCGAGGGCGCGGTAGTCCTCCCCCGCCGTCAGGAGCGGCTTCCCGACGGCAAAATGCCGGAAGCAGCCCTCGTACCGCGCGAGCTGCGCGAGCATCTCCTCGTTTTCGTAGCCGTTCATAACGTGCGTCGGCTGGACGACAACCTCCTCGATGCCGTCGCGGACGAGGCGCTCCATCGCCTCGGCAACGGTGTCGACGTGCATCCCGTCGCGCTCCGCGAGCTTGCGGATGATCATGCGGCTCGTAAAGGCGCGGCGCACCTCCCAGCCGGCAAAGCGCCGGCGCAAAGCGTCCTCAATCGCCCCGATCGTTTTTTCTCTCGTCTCGCGGTAGCTCGTCCCGAAGCTGACTGCCAGAACCGCCCGTTTCATGGCTCTCTCCCCTTTTTCGCGTCGTTCTCTCTATCATAGCCGATCCGGCGGCAAATTACCAGACCCAAAATCCGTCAGGCGGCGCGGCGGCGTCCCGAGAGGAAGCCGAGAAGGAAGGTCGCGGCGAAGATGACGGCTGCCACGAGGACGATCGTGCCGCCCGCCGCCGTGCCGAGGTAATACGAGAGAATGAGGCCCGTCACGCCGGAGAACATCGAAATGCAGACGCTCCACGCGTGGTACGAGCGCATACTGCGCGCCACGTTGCGCGCCGAAGCGGCGGGCAGGACGAGCAGCGAATTGATGATAAGCACGCCGACCCATTTGATGGACACGGTGACGAGCACGGCGACGAGAATGACGAAAACCTTCTGCACCGCGCCCTCGCGGATATTCTTGCTCGCGGCGAGGTCGGCGTTGACGCTCGCCACGAGGAAGCGGTTGAAGAACAGCCCCCAGACGAGCAGGACGGCGAAGAGCAGGACGGCAAGCAGGGCAATCTCCCCCGGCTGCACGGTGAGAATGTCGCCGATGAGGTAGCCGGAATACTTCGCGAAGCCGCCGCTCGCTGAGAGCAGCACCACGCCGAGGGCGAGGCCGGTGCTCGAGAAGACGCCGATGATCGTGTCCGCCGACGATACGCCGGAGCCAATCACCGCCGAGATGGCGACGGCAAAGAGGAGCGCGAAGCCGAGCATCGAGAGCATATAGTTGTCAACGCCCATCAGCACGCCGATGGCGACGCCCGTGAGGGCGGAATGGCCGAGCGCGTCGGAGAAGAAGCTCATCCGGTTGTTCACAATCATCGTGCCGACGAGGCCGAACAGCGGCGTGATGAGCAGCACGGCGACGAAGGCGTTTTTCATGAAATTGAACTCCGTCCACTCGAACGGAAGCAGCGCGTCGATGACGGCATACAGAATTTCCACGCTCAATCCCTCCTCTCATCCGTCGCGGGGAGGCCGAAGGTCTCCCGCACCTCGCGCGACGCCATGACCTCGGAAACCTCGCCGCTGACGAGGATCGTCCTGTCGAGCAGTGCGGCGCTCGTCGCGTATTTCAGGACGTGCGTCAGATCGTGCGAGACAAGAATCACGGGCATATGGTATCGCACGCGCAGCGCGCAGACAAGCTCATAGAAGACCTCGATGCCGCGGCGGTCGACGGCGGAGACGGGCTCGTCGAGCAGGAGCAGGTCGGGCATTGGCTCGAGCGCAAACGCGAGCAGGACGCGCTGCAGCTCGCCGCCCGAGAGATTGCCGAGCTTCTTGTCGAGGAGCTCGGCGCGCGCTCCCGCCCGCTCAAGCATGGCGGCGGCGCGCTCACGCTGCTTTTTCCGCTGGCCGAGCCAGACGGGAAACGGCGAGAGGTTCGCGCAGAGCAGGTCGCCGACAGACATCGGCGAGGAGTGATCGAACACAAGGTTCTGCGGGACGTAGCCGATCCGCGGCTTCTCGACGCGCTCGCCCTTGTGGCTCGTGAACTGAATTTCGCCCGTGTACGGGATCCGCCCGAGCAGCGCCTTGAGCAGCGTCGTCTTGCCCGCGCCGTTCCTGCCGATCAGCGCCATAATTTCCCCGTGGCGCACGTTCAGGTTGACGTCGTACAGGATCACGCCGTCCTTTTTCTTCACGCCGAGATCGCGGATGCGCACGCTGCACTTGCAGTCGACGCAGTTGCAGCCGACGGCGGCGCAGTTCGAGCAGTCCTCGCCGCAGACGTGCTGATGCTGTTCTGTCATGTTGTTCCTCCTCACGAAAGCGCCTGTACCAGCGTTTCCATATTCTGTTCCATCGCGTCGAGATACGCGTTCCTGTCGTCCGGCCCGGTGGTGACGGGATCGAGCGTATAGACCTCGGCGCCGCTCTCCGCCGCGATGATATCGGCGGCGCTCTCCGGGTACTGCGGCTCCGCGAAGACGGCGGCGACGCCGGCCTCCTCCACGAGGCGGATCGTCTCGGCGAGCTCGCGTGCGCTCGGCTGGCTGTCCGGCTCCCGGTTGACGACCTTGACGATGTGCAGATCAAACTCCTCCGCAAAGTACGGAAACGCCTCGTGAAACGTCACAATGTTCCGGTTCGGCAGCGGATCGATTGCCTCGTGCATCTCGCTGCGCAGCGCCTCGAGCTTTTCCACATATGCCCGCGTGTTCTCTTCGTACAAGGCGGCGTTCGCCGGGTCGGCCTCCGCAAGGCCCTCGCAGAGATTTTCCACCTGCAGGATGCAGTCCGAAATGCTCACCCAGATGTGCGGGTTCAGGTCGCCGTGATCGTGCTCGTCCCCCTCCTCGTGGACGTGCGCCTCGCCCGTCCCGCTCTCGAGGAGCGTGATGCCAACACTCGTGTCGACGACCGTCAGCACGGGCAGCTGCTCGACCACCTTGTCGAGGAAGCTCTCCATCCCCGCGCCGTTGACGATGAAGACGTCCGCCGTCTCGAGATTTTTCATGTCCTTCGTCTGGAGCTGGTAATCGTGCAGGCAGCCCGTCTGCTGGCCTGCCATGTTGTCCACCTGGACGCCGGGGACGCCGTCTGTCACATTCAGAGCCATAATATACATAGGATAAAAGGATGTCACCACCCGGAACGCCGGCTCCTCCTTGCGGGACGTGACCGCGCAGCCCGAAAGCAGCGCGAGACACAGAGAGAGCAGCAGGGCGGCGGCGCGCCGAAATCTCATATTTTCACAGCCTTTCCGCAGTTTCGCACATCAATAAATGCAAATGATTTGCATTTACGATTGTACTCCGGGGAGCGCGCCTTGTCAAGCAAAGCAAAAAAAGCAGGAAGAAGAATTTTTTCACCTCAGACTTTCATATTCTTTATTCTCCTGCGGCAATACTTCCGCCAAAACGGCGGAAAAGCCCGCTTTTATACGCTAAACAAATGAATTTCCGGCACGCTTTTCCTTCAAAAACTTGTAAAAAAGCGTCGGTTCTCCTTGACTTTAGTAAACTAAAGCAATATAATAGGTTACATACGTTTTTCCCTGTCAGCGAAACGGGGAGTATTGAATTGGAGGTAAGCACTCAAATGAATCGCGTGTACAATTTTTCCGCCGGTCCTTCCATGCTGCCGGAGTCCGTTCTGCGCCGCGCGGCCGACGAAATGCTTGATTATCACGGCTGCGGCCAGTCCGTGATGGAGATGTCTCACCGTTCCAAGGTGTACCAGGGAATCATCGACTCCGCGGAGAGTCTTCTGCGCGAGGTGATGGGGATCCCGGAGAACTACAAGGTTCTGTTCCTGCAGGGCGGCGCTTCCTCGCAGTTCGCCATGATCCCGATGAATCTGATGACGAAGAGCGGCAAGGCCGACTTCGTGCTGACGGGGCAGTGGGCGACGAAGGCGTACCAGGAGGCCTCCCGCTACGGCGAGGCGAAGGCCGTGGCGTCCTCGAAGGATAAGACGTTCTCCTACATTCCCGAGCTTGATCCGTCCACGTTCACGAAGGACGCGGACTACTTCCATATCTGCCTGAACAACACCATCTACGGCACCCGCTTCACGAAGCTGCCGGAGACGGGCAATGTGCCGCTCGTGGCGGACATTTCCTCCTGCATTCTCTCCGAGCCGATCGACGTGAGCCGCTTCGCGCTGCTCTACGCGGGCGCGCAGAAGAACATGGCTCCCGCGGGCCTGACGGTCGTCATCATCCGCGAGGATATGATCGGCGAGCCGATGGACATCACCCCGACGATGTTCCAGTACAGGATCCACGCCGACAACGGCTCGATGTACAACACCCCGCCGTGCTACAACATCTACATGGCCGGCCTCGTTCTTGAGTGGATCCGCGACGAGATCGGCGGCCTCGAGAAGATGAAGGAGCTCAACGAGAAGAAGGCCGGGATGCTCTACAATTTCCTCGACAATTCCAAGCTGTTCCGCGGCACCGTCGTGCCGAAGGATCGCTCGCTGATGAATATCCCGTTCGTCACGGGCAGCGACGAGCTCGACGCGAAGTTCGTCAAGGCCGCGACCGAGGCGGGCTTTGTCAACCTGAAGGGCCACCGCTCCGTGGGCGGTATGCGCGCTTCGATTTACAACGCCATGCCGGTCGAGGGCGTCGAGAAGCTCGTCGCCTTCATGGCCAACTTTGAAAAGGAGAATGGGTGATTGCCATGTACCAGATTCAGTGCCTGAATAAAATTTCGGAGGTCGGCACCTCCTGCTTCGGCGAGGGCTACGTCTGCGGGACGGACGTCCAGAACCCCGACGCCATTCTTGTGCGCTCCGCCGCCATGCACGATATGGCGTTCAATCCCGAGCTGCTCGCCATCGCGCGCGCCGGCGCGGGAGTCAACAACATTCCGCTCGACAGATGCAGCGAAGAGGGCATCGTTGTCTTCAACACGCCGGGCGCGAACGCGAACGCCGTGAAGGAGCTCGTCCTCGCCGCCATGCTGCTGTCTTCGCGCAAAATCGTCGACGGCATTGAGTGGACGAAGACGCTCAAGGGCCAGGGCGATCAGATTTCGAAGCTCGTCGAAAAGGGCAAGGGCCAGTTCGTCGGCCCGGAGCTAAGCGGCAAAGCGCTCGGCATCGTCGGCCTCGGCGCGATCGGCGTCCTCGTGAGCGCCGCCGCCATCAGCCTCGGCATGGAGGTCTACGGCTACGATCCGTTCCTCTCCGTCGAGACGGCGCTGCGTCTTTCGAGCGCCGTTCACCACGCGAAGACGCTCGACGAGATCTACGCAAAGTGCGACTACATCACCGTGCACGTCCCGCTCACGCCTGACACCCGCGAGATGATCAACGCCGAGAGCATCGCGAAGATGAAGGACGGCGTGCGCATCATGAACTTTGCGCGCGGCGATCTCGCGAACAGCGCGGACGTCGCCGCCGCCCTCGAGTCCGGCAAGGTGGCCGCGTACGCGACCGACTTTGCGGACGAGACGATTCTCGGAGCGAAGAACGCCATCGCGATGCCGCACCTCGGCGCCTCCACCCCGGAGAGCGAGGACAACTGCGCCAGAATGGCCGCCCTCGAGCTCATCGATTTCCTCGAAAACGGCAACATCCGCAATTCCGTCAACCTGCCCGCGGTGTCCATGCCGCGCGAGGGAAGCCGCATCTGCATCGTGCACCGCAATCTGCCGAACACGATCAGCCGCTTCTCCGGCGTGCTCGGCCAGTTCCACGTCAACATTGAGAATATGGCGAGCAAGTCGCGCAAGGATTACGCCTACACCATCCTCGACGTCACCGGCGAGGTCGACGGCGCCGTCGCCGAGTCCCTCGCGAAGGGTATCGACGCGCTCGACGAGGTCATCCGTGTCCGTGTGATCCAGTAACAATTTCCATCTGACAGGCAAACGGCGGGTCCCGAGAGGCGGGATCCGCTGTTTTTCGTCTTCTGAGCGCTCTCTGCGCCGGATTCCGCGCCTTTTTCGATTGACAAACCTCCCATAGAGTGGTAGACTTATTTTATATGTATGGGCGATGAAGATGCGTGAGTACGGAAAGCAACGCGAGCAAGAGACGGAGCGCCGCCGGCTGCAAGCGTTCCGCGCGGACTTTCCGGAAGTTTCAGCATGGGAGCCCTTCGGCGAAAAGCGCCTTTGCGCGGTAAGCCGGATGCTTGTGCGGCAGTACAGCAGCACGCAAACGAGCGCAGGGTGTGACGCTGTCACGCTCTGAATAAGGGTGGTACCGCGATGCAATCCATCGTCCCTTGTCGCCTGGACAGGGGGCGGTGTTTTTTTATGGAAAAAAGCCCTCTGCACGGCTACCCCGTTTGAAACAGGAAAGGAGAATGGACATGAAAGACAAAATCAACGGCATTTTGTCCGAGGCAGAGATCAAAATTGCCGCCGCGGCCAGTGAAGGCGAACTGCAGAACGTGAAGAGCGCGTTCACCGGCAAGCAGGGCGCCCTGACGCTGCTGATGAAGGAGATGCCGAAGCTCGATCCCGCGCTGCGCCCCGAGATGGGCAAGCTCCTCAACCTCGCCAAGAACCGGGTTACGGAGCTCATCGACGAAAAGCGGATGGAGCTCAAGCTCAAGGCCTCCGAGGTGTCCCCGGATTTCGACTGCTCCGTGCCGGGCATTCTGCCGCCGGGCGGCGCGCTGCACCCGATCACGCAGATGTGCTACGACCTGAACGATACCTTCCGCTCGATGGGCTTCGAGATTTTCCAGGAGGACGACATCACAAGCGAGCTTTACGCGTTTGACAAGCTCAACTTCCCGCCGAACCATCCCGCCCGCGAGAGCATGGACACCTACTGGCTCGAAGGCCACAGCACCGGCTCGACCAACGAAAAGCTGTGCCTGCGCCCGCACCTCACGGGCGGCAGCGTGCGCTATATGCAGACGCACAAGCCCCCCTTCCGCTTCGTGTACCCGGGCCGCGTGTACCGCAACGAGACGACGGACGCGCACCACGAGCGCGCCTTCTTCCAGTATGAGGCGCTGATCGTCGACAAGGACATCACCTTCACCTCCGGCAAGGTCATGATCAAGGCTATCCTGAGCAAGGTGTTCGGCACCGACGTGCCGGTGCGGATGCGCTCCGGCTTCTTCCCGTTCGTGGAGCCGGGCTTTGAGATCGATATGCAGTGCCAGGTCTGCGGCGGCAAGGGCTGCAGCGTGTGCAAGCACGTCGGCTGGATTGAGGTCATGCCCGGCGGCTCCCCGCATCCGAACGTGCTGCGCGCGGCGGGCCTCGACCCGGACGAATACACCGGCTTCTATGTGAACATCGGCCTCGACCGCCTCGTCATGATGCGCTACGGCGTTGACGACGTCCGCCTGTTCCACAGCGCCGACCTGAGATTCCTCAGCCAGTTCAGATAAGGAGGGAACGAACATGAAACTTTCGCTTTCCTGGATCGGGGAGTATGTGACGCTTCCCGCCGATTTGGATTTGAAAAAGCTTGCCTATGACCTCACCATGTCCACCGTCGAGGTGGAGGATGTGGAATACCTCGCCCGCCGCTTCGACAAAATGGCCGTCGGCGTCATCAGCAGCGTCGAGCCCCATCCGAACGCCGACAAGCTGCGCGTGTGCAAGGTGGATCTCGGCGGCGACGTGAAGGAGATCGTCTGCGGCGGCATCAACCTGCGCGAGGGAATGCGCGTGGCCGTCGCCTGCCCCGGCGCGATGGTGCGCTGGCACGGCGAGGGCGAGCCGGTCGAGATCAAAAACTCGAAGCTGCGCGGCGTCGCCTCCTACGGCATGATCTGCGCCTCCGACGAGATCGGCCTCGGCGACCTCTTCCCCGCCTCGCAGGAGGCCGAGATTCTCGATCTCTCCGCGTTTGACGCTCCGGCCGGCACGCCGCTCGCCGAGGCGCTCGACCTCGACGACGTGCTTCTCGAGATCGACAACAAGTCCATGACGAACCGCCCCGACCTCTGGGGTCATTACGGCATCGCGCGCGAGATCGCGGCGCTGTACAATCTGCCGCTCAAGGCGATCGAGCCGTTTGAGCCGGACGTGGAGTCCGATTTCAAGGTGGAAATCGACGATCCCGACCGCTGCACGCGGTACATCGGCGTCGAAATGTCCGGCGTGGCGGTCAAGCCCTCCCCTTACAAGATGCAGAGCCGCATCTGGAAAGCCGGGATGCGCCCGATCAACGCCCTCGTCGACATCACAAACTATGTGATGCTCGCCACCGGCAACCCGACGCACGCCTTTGACGCGGACAACATTACCGACCACATTGTCGTGCGCCGCGCCGCCGAAGGGGAAACGCTCACGCTGCTCAACGAGAAGGAGCTTACGCTCTGCCCCGACGATCTCGTCATCACCGACTCCGAGGGCCCCGTCGCCCTGGCGGGCGTGATGGGCGGCTCGAAGGACTCCATCCTCCCGAAGACGACGCGCGTCATCCTCGAGGTCGCGAACTTCGAGTCGACCGGCATCCGCCGCACGGCGCTGCGCTACGACACCCGCACGGAGGCTTCCTCGCGCTATGAGAAGGCCGTCGACCCGGAGCGCTGCGATCAGGCGCTCTCGCTCTCGATGCACTATTTCCGCGAGCTGTACCCGGAGCTCAAGGTGACAGGCTTCTGTGACAAGTACGTCAAGAAGCTGCCGCGCGCCGAGATCGACGTGAGCCTGACGTGGCTCGCGAAGCGCCTCGGCAAGGATCTCTCGAACGAGGTCATCCGCCAGAAGCTCGAGCTGCTCGGCTTCGACGTGGCCATCGACGGCGACAAGATGCACGTCGTCGCCCCCACCTGGCGCTCCACCGGCGACATCTCGATCAAGGACGACGTGATGGAGGAGGTCGCGCGCCTGTACGGCTACGACAACTTCGAGGCCACGGAGTTCACGACCACCTTCACCGGCGCGATCAACCAGCTCGATCAGGATCTTGTCCGCCACATCAAGGAGTACCTCGCGATCCGCTGCGGGATGCAGGAGGTCTATACCTATCCGTGGATGAACGACGTGTTCGCGAACGCCGTGCTGCAGAGCATGGACGGCGTGCTCAAGCTCTCCACGCCGCCGGCCCCCGACCTGAGCTGTATCCGCTCCTCGCTGCTGCCGAACCTGTGCGAGGCTGTGATGAAGAACGAGCGGTATTTCGACGAGTTCTCCCTCTTTGAGGAGGCGCAGGTCTTCTTCGACCGGAACTACTCCTCCCCCTACGACCCGACGGAGTCGCTGCCCGAGCAGCGCCGCCACATCGGCGCGGCGTTCGCGAGCGGAAAGAAGGACGTCGGCCTGCTGTTCCGCGAGGCGAAGGGCGTGCTCGAGTATATGCCGCGCTTCACGCACATGGAGGGCTTTGCCTTCCGCAAGGAGGAGAAGCCCGTCTGGGCCGACTCGGTCGTGTGGCTGAACGTGTACTGCGGCGACGTGCGGATCGGCGACCTCGGCCTCCTCTCGAAGAAGGTCTCGCTCGAGTGCGGCATCAAGAACCTCTCCGTGATGCTCTTTGAGATCGACGCGACGAAGCTCGTCCCGCTGCGCTCGCGCACAAACAAATTCACCCATCTGGCTGAGTACCCCGAGACGGACTACGACATCTCGATGCTGTTCGCCTCCGACGTGAAGTGGACGGATATCCACGACGCGATTCTCGGCGAGAAGAAGGCCAGCGCCCTGCTCAAGGACGCATCCTTCGTGGATGAGTACCGCGGCAAGCAGATCCCGGCGGGCCAGAAGTCCGTAACGATCCGCCTGACGATCGGCTCCGGCGAGAAGACGCTGACCTCGCAGGAGATCGAGAGCGCAGCAGGCCAGGTGATGAAGAAGCTCGAGAAGAAGCTCGGCGCGCAGCTGCGCACGCAGTGAGTTTTCTCCTTCCGGCATAACAAAAAGGACACAGGGAAGCAAAACTGCTTTCCTGTGTCCTTTTTCTGTGCGGAAACGCGCGTCAGAGGAGTTCGCCGTCCTTGACTGCAAGGCGGCCGTCCTTTACAACATACCGGATGTCGTACGTCTGCGCGTCGAGGACGACGGCGTCGGCAAGCTTGCCGGGGGCCAGGCTGCCAACTGTGCCGTCCGCCCCGACCTCGCGGGCAGGGTTGATCGTCACGGAACGCACTGCCTGCCGGACGGGAATGCCGAACGAGATGAGATTTTTGAACTCCTGATGGAGGTTCGTCGTCGAACCGGCGATGGTGCCGTCCGCGAGCAGCGCGTGCCCGCCTCGCACGGAGACGGCCTGGCCGCCGAGATCGTACTCGCCGTCGGAGAGACCGGCGGCGCGCATCGAGTCGCTGATGACGACCGTCCGGCTCTCCCCGAGCGCTCCGAAGGTGATCCGCAGGACGGCAGGATCGATGTGGAAGCCGTCGCAGATAATCTCCGCCGTGACGGAGGGCGTGTCCAGCACGGCGCCCACGACGCCCGGCGCGCGGTGCGTCAGGCCGCTCATCGCATTGTACAGGTGCGTCGCATGGGTAATTCCCCAGGAAAAGGCCGCCTTCGCCCCCTCATAATCACATTCCGTGTGCGCGATGGAGACGGTGCAGACCTTTTTCGCATTCTCAATCAGCTCCCGCGCACCCTCGCGCTCCGGAGCCACGTCCACAAGGCGCACGATCCCGCCGCAGTCCTCGTTGAGCGTGCGGAACAGCTCCCAGTCGGGATTGAGGACATATTGGAGATTCTGCGCGCCGCGCTTGTTCGGCGAGATAAACGGCCCCTCCATGTTCACGCCGAGAACGCGCGCGCCGTCCGCTTCGGGCCGATCCATACAGCCGCGGGCGGCGCGCAGGGCAGCGCGGATCTCGTCGGCGGAAACGGTCATTGTCGTCGGGCAGAAGGAGGTTACGCCGTTCGACAGAAGGAAGCGCGCCATCTTGCGGATGGAATCCTCCTCGCCGTCGCAGGTATCGGCCCCGACGCAGCCGTGAATGTGAATATCGACAAAGCCAGGAAGAATCAGGCAGCCCGTGCAGTCGAGCACGCCGTCCCCCGTGAGATTCTGGCCAATCTCGGCGATGCGGGTTCCCTCCGTGCGCAGGTCGGCGCACACGAGCTCGAAATCCTCCCTCGCAAGTCGTCCGTTTTTGAGCAGCATACAGCATCCTTCCTTTCTCTGCGAAGCGCCGCGGCCGGACCGCTCAGCGGTCCCACTTGTCGCACAGCGCGTTGATCTGATCCGCAAATTTCGCCAAATCCTTGTTCGCGCCTCCCTCGTTGTGGCGGATGACGATCACGAGGCGCTTTCCGGCGTCCACGAGCCGTTGGAAAACGGCGGACGCGCGGCGGGCGGGAGACGGCTTCTTTACGCGCTCCTGCACGCCCTCGTCGAGACAGGTGTTCCGCACGAGATCGTACGACGCACCGGGGTACGGCGCCGTCGCCCGCAGGCCGAACTCGTCGCGCAGCCGCGTGGCGAACAGGTCGCAGACGTCGCTGTCGCCGTGGACGACGAAGACGCGCTTCGGCTTCGGGAAGAAGCTTTGCACCCAACGCAGGAGGCCCTTGTTGTCCGCGTGGCCGCTGACGCCGCTGAGCTGGCAGATCTCGGCGCGCACCTCGATTTCCTCGCCGAACAGCTTGACGGAGTCGGCCCCCTCCAGAATGGAGCGGCCGAGCGTGCCCTCCGCCTGATAGCCGACAAAGAGGATCGTGCATTCCGGCCTCCAGAGGTTGTGCTTGAGGTGGTGCTTAATGCGGCCTGCCTCGCACATACCGCTCGCCGAGAGGATCACCTTGCAGCCGCCGCTGTCGTTGATGGCTTTTGAGTCGTCGCTCGTCACCGAGAGGCGGAGATTCGGCACACCGATCGGGTTGATTCCCTGCCGGATCAGCGCCATGGCCTCGTCGTCGTAATAGCCTGTCACGTTGTCATGAAAAATGTTCGTCGCCTCAACAGCCATCGGGCTGTCGACGTAGACCGGAAAATCTCCGTGACGCTTGACCATGCCCTCCGCCTTGATCCGACGCAGGAAGTAAAGCATCTCCTGCGTGCGGCCAACCGCAAAGGACGGGATCACAACATTTCCGCCGCGATCGAACGTGCGCTGGATGACCTCCGCGAGCTCCGCCGCATAATCCGGCGGCGCGTCGTGGCTGCGGTCGCCGTAGGTGCACTCCATCACGACGTAATCGGCGTCCGTAAGATACTGCGGATCGCGCAGAAGGGGCTGGTTCACGTTGCCGAT
>CASFAA010000248.1 GCA_949292505.1 uncultured Oscillospiraceae bacterium | reverse complement strand
ACACCGGGTCCATACGGGCACGAAACAAGCCCTGCGCCCGTTCGCAGAAAATCAACGCAGAAAGCGAGGCCGATCCTCCCATGAACAATGTACCGAAATACAAGCGTCACAGCCGGATGCAGACAAAGCGTATCTTAAGCGCCGCGCAGAGGCTGTTCATTGAAAACGGCATCGAGAGCGTTACTCTCACCCAGATTGCGGAAGCCAGCGGCGTAACCCGCGCCACCCTGTATAAATATTTCCGCAGCAAGGAGCGCATCCTCTGGGAAATTCATCACCTACGTATGCTTGAATATGGTGAACAGTTGCGCGTCCAGCTGTCCGCCCCCTGGCAGACAACGTACGATCGTTTCTCGCTCTTTTTCAACTTCCTTTACCAGGAATTTTCGGAACGCACGGATACGTTTCTGTTCCTGCGCGTATTTGACAGCATCTACCAGCGCGAAACAGCAAAAGAAGCGCACGGTATTTATGAAACCGTTTTCCATCCGCAGGATTTTGGCACGGGCGCGACGGTACGGCTGCTGGCAAACCATTTTCACGACGGCAGCGTGCGTCCGGATCTGGAGCCGATTCCCACCTGCGCCACCATGATGTACAGCGCGTTAGCCATCCTCTCCTTCTTTGCCAAAGATAGCTGCTTCCTTTCCGCCAAATACGGTGCTGACGCCAATCTGATGGTGCGCACGGCATTAGACAGCCTGCTGCACGGCATAGCCGCACAGCCTCCCGCTGCAGCGGAAGAAAAGGAAGAGGCCGCGCGGCGCGGCTAATCAAAAAGCCGGACAGCCCCAAACGCACATCCTCCCCCTCCAGAAGACAGCGGTTTCTTTCACTGTCTCCCGGAGAGGGAGGATATCAAAGGGCTGTTCGGCTGTAAAAATCAAAAAGCAACGGCGGTGTTACGGCGTTACGGTGTCTGTGTCCGCGGCAGGCTCCGCGGAGGCAGCCGCCTGCGAGCCGGCGTCTCCCGCCGCCGTATACGTCTGCGTCCCTCCGGAGGGTTCAGGCCCCTTGCTGATGATAAGCACCACCGGAGAGCCGTACGGCATCTTGTCGCCCGCTTTGGCGTTCTGATAGCCGATAGCATAGCCCATCGGAATGGTGTCGCTGTATTCTTCGATCTTGGAGGCGACAAAGCCCTCCTCCGTGACGGCGGTAGACGCCTCCGCAAGCGAAAGGTTCTCAATCTGCGGAAGCTCCCGGACGGACGGCCCCTGGCTGATGACGACGACGATGGCCGTCCCCTTCGTCATGGTCTTGCCCTCCTCCCAGGCGGGCGTCTGGGAGATGATGCAGCCCTCCGCGACAGTGTCGCTGAACTGCCGCTGGGCTGCGGCGAGAATCTGATATTCCGCTTCATCCGCCTTGGAGGAAAGAGACTCGTAATTCTGTCCGACAAGATTCGGAATGGGGATTTGATTCTCGGCCTGCGAGCTCGCGGCCGCGCTCGACGGCGCGGCGGAGGACACGGCGGAAACAGCGGAGGAAACCTCCGCGCCGGCCGCGCTGCTCCCCTGCGTCCCGGAGGACGACAGCCAGAGCACGCCGATCACGGTAAACACAATAAGACACGCCACACAGGAGACGAGCACCCAGACAAACGGCGGTACGCCGCGGCGGCGATCCTTCTTCGGCAGCTGATCGACCGGGTACTGGCGCGCGCCGGCGTTTCCTCCGGAGGCGCGGATCGGCTCAACCGGCGTCTCGAGCGTCATCGTCACCGTCGGCGCGGCGGAAAGCTCCGCGCGCAGCCGCTCGAAGGTGGCGGTGCGCCTGTCCGGCGAGACCTGCAGCGCGTTCGCAAGCGCCGTGATGACGTGCGGCGGGATGCTGCGCACCAGCGTCGTCGGAATCAGGAGGCGGGAATCGGTGCGCCGCTTGAGCGCGTCCTGGGGCAGCGTGCCCGTCAGGGCGAAGAACAGCGAGGCGGCAAAGCCGTAAACGTCGGTGCACTCCTGCGGCTGGTAGCCCATCACATACTGCTCAATCGCCGCGCAGCCGGCCACAATGTCCGGCTGCAGATCGGTGTCCGCGGTGCGGACAGCCGGAATGCAGAAGCCGCCGAGCTTCATCTTGCCGTCCTTCATAATGCGAAGCGTTTCCGGAGAAATGCCGAGATGGCTGACGCCCGCAGAATGCATCGAGCTCAGCGCAGAAAGCACCGGCATGAACAGCGGCCTCGCCTCGTTCCAGCTCAAATGCCCGCCGCTTCTCTCCACGAAGTAGCGGAGCGTGATACTTTCCTCCCACTCGGAGACGGTGTAGGCGGTATGGTTTTCCTCAAAAATATCGTAGATCTGAACAATCGCGGAAAGTTCGCGGATGCGCGCGACCTCACGGGAATGGTTCAGAAACGAGGCCAAATTCTCATCGAAGGCCAGCTCGCTTCCGCCCATCACGCGGGCGTTCCTGCCGTCGACCGCTCTCTCGCAGAGGGACTGCGGGAAAAACTCGTGCAGCTCGACGGGAATGTTCAGCACGGTGTCGTAGCCGATGTAGACAAAGCCCTCCCCGTTGCTCCGCTTAGCCATGCCGACCACATACCGCTGCTGCAGCCAGGTGCGGAAGGGAAGCGCGTTGGGCTGCTGACTGCCGTCCGCCGCGAAACCGCAGTTCGGACACACAGACCGGCCGCCTGTGTCAGTCATACAGTTCATGCAAAGGCTTTCCAACCCTGCCATTCCAATGGTACCTCCCTCTGTTCCTTTGGATGAAGCCGTCCGCGGCAAGGCTTGCCAACCGGCGGACGGGAAACGCGGAAAAACCCGGCAGACTTATTCTTCTTCGTCTTCCTCGGGATTATCCCAGTTGTGCCAGACGTTCTGCACGTCGTCGTTGTCCTCGAGGGCGTCGAGGAGGCGCTGCATATTGTTGGCGGCATCCTCGTCCGTCAGGGTCGTGTAGGTGCTCGGCACCATCTCAACCTCGGCGGTAACGAACTCGTAGCCCTTGCCCTCGAGATCCTCGCGCACAGCGCTGAAATCGTCGGGCTCGGTGTAAATCTCGAACACGTCCTCGTCCGCCTTGAAGTCGGCGGCGCCGGCCTCCAGCGCGTCCTCCATGACCTTATCCTCGTCGAGATCCTCGCGCTCGACGACAATCACGCCCTTCTCGGAGAAAAGGAAGGAAACGCAGCCCGTCGTGCCGAGGTTGCCGCCGAACTTGTCAAAGTAGTGGCGGACGTCGCCGGCGGTGCGGTTGCGGTTGTCGGTAAGCGTCTCGACGATGACAGCGACGCCGTTCGGGCCGTAGCCCTCGTAGACGATGCTCTCGTACTTGTCGGCGTCGTTGTCGCCGGCCGCTCTCTTAATGATGCGCTCAATGTTGTCATTCGGCACATTGTTGGCCTTGGCCTTCGCAATGCAGTCCTTGAGCTTTGAGTTGGAAGCAGGGTCAGGTCCGCCGCCTTCCTTCACCGCCACGGCGAGCTCGCGGCCGATTTTTGTGAAGATCTTGGCCTTTGCGCCGTCGGTCTTCTCTTTCTTTCTCTTAATATTGTTCCACTTGGAATGTCCTGACATAATCGTACCTCCAACTTACAGTAAAATGAAGCTCCATTCAGAAACGCTATCGTTTATCATACCATAAACAAAGGGATCTGGCAAGAGTTTCGGCGAAAGCGGGGCCCTTCCCCATCCTTTTTTCCTTTAGAAATATGCGCAGGCGCCTTCCCGCAGAAAAAATCAACAGATTTCTCCCCATACCGCGCCGGGAAATAGGCGTGCCATTTTCCCCCGCCCTCTTGACTTTCCCGTCAAAAACTTTCTATAATAAATAGTCAGAGTATCATGCAATATTTTTTAAGGAAATTAAATATGTTTTGGGACGCGAAAGGGAGTCATCCCGGACTGCGAGCCGGAAAGGCAGGAATGACAGATGAAAATCGGCCTGGACGTGGGCTCCACCACCATCAAATGCGTGGTGCTGGACGACAACCAAAAAATCGTATATCAATCGTATGAGCGCCACTATTCGCAGATCACGCAGAAGATGGCGGAACTGCTCAACAAAATCAAGATCGGCGTTCTCGACGGGAAGCCGGCGCAGCTGACGGTGTCCGGCTCGGCGGGCATGGGCATCGCGGAGGCGTGCAGCCTGCCGTTCGTGCAGGAGGTGTACGCCACGCGCATCGCCACGAACGAGCTGATCCCGGACACCGACGTCATCATCGAGCTCGGCGGCGAGGACGCGAAAATCCTCTTCCTCTCCGGAGGCATGGAGGTGCGCATGAACGGCTCGTGCGCGGGAGGCACGGGCGCGTTCATCGACCAGATGGCGACGCTGCTCAATCTCCCGCTCGAGGAGATGAACACCCTCGCCGCGGAGTACGAGAAGATCTACACCATCGCGTCGCGCTGCGGCGTGTTCGCAAAGAGCGACATTCAGCCCCTGCTCAACCAGGGCGCGCGCAAAAGCGATATCTGCGCGAGCATCTTCGCGGCGGTGGCGAACCAGACGATCGCCGGCCTGGCGCAGGGCAGAAAGATCGCGGGCAAGGTGCTGTATCTCGGCGGCCCGCTGACCTTCCTCTCCGAGCTGCGCCGCGCGTTCGACATCGCGCTGAAGACGACCGGCATCTGCCCGGAGAATTCGCTCTACTTCGTCGCGCTCGGCGCGGCGTACAGCAGCGTCGACGCCATTGACATCGACGAGGCGCTCGTCAACATCGCGGGCTACGACGCGAACGCGGCGTTCCGCTTCATCCCCCCGCTCTTTGAGAGCGAGGAGGAGTACGACGAGTTCCGGCGCCGCCACGAATCCTGCTGCGCGCCGCGCGGCGATCTCGCGGAGTACGCCGGCAAGGCTTATCTCGGCATCGACGCCGGCTCTACGACGGTCAAGGCCGTCGTGATGGGCGAGAACCGCGAGGTGCTCGACTCCATCTACCGCAGCAACTCGGGCAACCCGGTGCCGATTGTTCTCGACTATCTGCTGTCGCTGCGGCGGCAGTACCCGAACCTGACGTTCGCCTCCTCCGCCGTCACCGGCTACGGCGAGGAGCTTCTGAAAAACGCCTTCGGCATTGACTTCGGCATCGTCGAAACGGTCGCGCACTTCACGGCGGCCAAGACCTTCCTGCCGGACGTCGACTTCGTCATCGACATCGGCGGGCAGGACATGAAGTGCTTCAAGATCCGCCGCGGCGCGATCGACAACCTCTTCCTCAACGAGGCGTGCTCCTCCGGCTGCGGCTCCTTCCTGCAGACGTTCGCGAACACGCTCGGCTACAGCATCGAGGAATTCGCGAAGCTCGGCCTGTTCGCGCGGCACCCTGTCGACCTCGGCAGCCGCTGCACCGTGTTCATGAACTCCTCCGTCAAGCAGGCGCAGAAGGACGGCGCGACGACGGAGGACATCTCCGCCGGCCTCTCCGTCAGCGTCGTGAAAAACGCGATCTACAAGGTCATCCGCGTGGCGAGCGCCGAGGAGCTCGGCCGGAAAATCGTCGTGCAAGGCGGCACGTTCCTCAACGACGCCGTGCTGCGCGTCTTTGAGAAGGAGATGGGAGTCAACGTCGTGCGCCCCGACATTTCCGGCCTGATGGGCGCATACGGCGCGGCCGTCTACGCGCAGTCGCGCGCGAAGGGGCAGACGACGCTGCTCTCCCTCGACGAGCTCGAAAACTTCAAGCATGAGGTCAAGGTCACGACGTGCGGCCTGTGCAACAACCACTGCCGCCTGACCATCAACATCTTCCCCGGCAACCGCCGCTTCATCGGCGGAAACCGCTGCGAAAAGCCCGTCACGCGCCGCTCCGGCAAGGAGAAGGAGCTCAATATGTACGCGTACAAGCTTGCGCAGCTGCTCTCCTACCGCCCGGTCGAGGGGCCGCGCGGCAAGATCGGCATCCCGATGGGCCTGAATATGTACGAGCTGCTGCCGTTCTGGCACACGCTCTTCACGAAGCTCGGCTTCGAGGTCGTCACCTCTCCCCTGTCGAGCCGCGAGCTGTATCTCGAGGGACAGAGCACCATCCCGAGCGACACCGTCTGCTTCCCGGCCAAGCTGATGCACGGCCATGTGCTCTCGCTCATCCATCAGGGAATCCGCTCCATCTTCTATCCGTGTATGTCGTACAACTTCGATGAGAAGCTCGGCGACAACCACTACAACTGCCCCGTCGTGGCGTATTACCCGGAGGTCATCGCTGCGAACACCGAGGCGCTGCGGGACGTCAACTTCATCCATGATTATGTCGGCATCCACCGCCGCCACGATTTCCCCGGGAAATTCCACGACATCCTCTCGCAGTACTTCAAGGGCATCCCGCTGCGCGAGGTGAAAGAGGCCGCGGAGGCCGCCTACGCCGAATATTACGGCTACCTCGACCGCATCCGCCGCAAGGGCGACGAGATGATCGAGGAGGCGCGCGCCGAAAAGAAGCCCATCATCATCCTCAGCGGACGCCCGTACCACCTCGACCCGGAGATCAACCACGGCATCGACAAGCTGATCACGAGCCTCGGCGCCGCCGTCGTCTCCGAGGACGTCGTGAGCGCGCGCGTCGACAAGTTCCAGACGCACGTCCTTAACCAGTGGACATACCACGCCCGCCTGTATGCCGCCGCCCGGTACGTCGGGACGCAGCCCGACATGAACCTCGTGCAGCTCGTCTCGTTCGGCTGCGGCGTCGACGCCATCACGACGGACGAGGTGCGCAGCATCCTCGAGGAGAAGGAAAAGATCTACACGCAGATCAAGATCGACGAGATCACCAACCTCGGCGCGGTCAAGATTCGCCTGCGCAGCCTGTTCGCCGCTCTGGAACAGGAAAATGAAGGGAGAAACTGAGATTATGGCGGAACTGAAATTCAATCGAAAAGGACGTCTCCTGTTCACGAAGGAGATGAAGAAGGAGTACACCATCCTTTGCCCGATGATGCTCCCCATCCACTTCTCCCTGTTCGTCGACGTCTTCCGCAGCTGCGGCTATAAGGTCGAGCTTTTGACGAACGACGGGCCGTCGATCGTACAGGAAGGTCTGAAATACGTCCACAACGACACCTGCTATCCCGCCCTGCTCGTGATCGGTCAGTTCATCGACGCGCTGCACAGCGGCAAGTACGACCTCGACCGCACGGCCCTCATCATCACGCAGACGGGCGGCGGCTGCCGCGCGAGCAACTACATCCACCTGCTCCGCAAGGCTCTGCACCGCGCGGGCATGGATCAGATCCCGGTCATCTCGCTCAACCTCTCGGGCCTCGAGAGCAACCCGGGCTTCTCCATCAACCTCTCGATCATCCGCAAGATGGTCGCGGCCATCGCGTACGGCGACGCGCTCATGGCGCTGAGCAACCAGGTGCGCCCGTACGAAAAGGAGGAGGGCGCGGCCGACCGCCTCGTCAAGCAGTGGACGGACAGCCTCTGCGGCCAGTTCCGCCGCGGCAAGGGCATGGGCCTGAAGGAGGAGAAGGAAAACCTCTTCGCGATCGCCCGCGACTTTGCGGCCATCGAGGTGGAAAAGACCCCGAAGGTGCGCGTCGGCATCGTCGGCGAGATTTACGTCAAATACGCGGCGTTCGCGAACAACCACCTCGAGGAGTTCCTCGCGAGCCAGGACTGTGAGGTCAACGTGCCCGGCCTGATGAACTTCGTCCTGTTCAAGGTCGACAACCGCATGGAGGACATCAAGCTCTACGGCGGAAGCCGCGCGAAGTTCGCCGTCGTGCAGGCGCTGTTCAATTACCTGACAAAGATGCAGAACGTCTTCACCGAGGCGATCTCGTCTCAGCCGTGCTTTGAGGCGCCGGCAACGTACGAGCACATCAAGCAGCTCGTCAAGGGCGTCATCGGCTACGGCAACAAGATGGGCGA
>CASFAA010000247.1 GCA_949292505.1 uncultured Oscillospiraceae bacterium | reverse complement strand
CCCAAAGCCCCAGGGACGGGGAAAGGAGGAGCAGCGGGGAAGAAAGGTAAAAAGTAAAGCCCCAAGGACGCGCGTCCTTGGGGCTTTACTTTTTACCTTTCTTCCCCGCTGCTCCTCCTTTCCCCGTCCCTGGGGCTTTGGGAGGTAAGAAGCAAGAGAGAAGAAACAGACTTATTTTCAGAGCAGTGCAAAGCAAGCTTTGCTCGAATATAAAAGCTGCTTTTTCTCATTGTCGGCCCGACTGCTTCCTTCACAGCTCCAGCCCATCAAAATACCCCTTCTTATCCGTCAGCACCAGATACCCGTCGCTGAGGACCTTATGCGTCCCGGCGTCGAGCGGAATATCCATCCAGGACGGCTCTACAATCCCGAACTCGATCTCGCGCCCGTCCTCATACCACGCGCGCACCGACGTGCACGCGCCGTAGTATTCCGTCTGCTGCTTTGCGACGTTCCCGAACCGTGCGGGAAAGTCCTGTGTCTCGACCATCATGGGCTTTCTCGTCGTGATGACGACGAGATCCAGGTCGGAGTCAGGCCGGTTCGCTCCTCTCGCGTGCGACCCCACGACGATCAGCGCCTCCATGCCCTCGTCCTCCTGCGCCCAGTCTCTGAGCGCCTGCGTGAATTCCTGTGTCAGCATCATGAAGTTCCTCCATTTTTGATAATTGATTTTCACGAAAGAACGCTTGCTTTCTTTCGTGAAAAACCTCATTTCCCCGGCTCCTCCCCGGATTTCGAATCAGACGCCTCCGGGTTTTCCGCGGCTTCCTCCCCCGGAGTTTCCCCTTCCCCCTCCTCCGCGAGGGGGTCAAAGCTTTCATCCGGCACGCAGTCGACAATCGGCGCTTTGCCGCGGACGAACGGCACCTCGGAGAGCTTTTTCGGGAAGAGATATTTTTCCTTCGGAATATTCCGGCGGTGAAGACGGTTCAGGACGTTGTGCCGCAGAAGGGTGTACGCGACGGAGCACAGCGGGATAAAAACAAGCATTCCCACAATCCCCATAAGGCTGCCGCCTATGGTGACGGCGGCGAGCACCCAGAGCGAGGGCAGGCCGACGGAGCTTCCGACGACGTGCGGGTAAATCAGATTTCCCTCGACCTGCTGGAGAATCAGGAACAGGATGACAAACCAGACGGCCTGCATCGGGTCGGCAGTCAAAATCAGAAACGCACCGACGATGCAGCCGATAAACGCGCCAAAGATGGGAATCAGCGCCGTCACGGTGATAAGGACGCTGATTGTCAGCGCATACGGGAAACGCAAAATGCTCATCGTGAGGAAAAACATACAGCCGAGTATCACGGCTTCGAGGCACTGGCCGGAGAGGAAGCCCGAGAAGGTGCGGAAGGAGAGCGTGCCAATCTCGGAAATGCGATCGGCGTATTTTTCGGGCAGGTATGCGTAAAGGAGCTGGCGGTACTGCCGCCCGAGGCGCTCCTTCTGCAGAAGGACATACGCCGCAAACACGACGGCGACGACGGAGCCAATCGCTCCGCCGATGATGGAAGACGCAATGCCGATCGTCGAGTTGACGACGCCGCCCATGCTGTTCTGGGCGAAATCCATCGCTCCCTGCGTAACCTTCTCCCAGTCGATGCTGATCGAGTTGATCCACTCCACCAGATCAGGGTATTGCTCCGCCAGACGGTCGGCGTTCTCCTGCGCCTGCTGCAGGAACAGAGGGATGCGATCCACCAGACTCTGGACGGTGCGCCCGATCTCCGGGAGAATCAGGAAAAACACCACAGCCAGGACGCCGCACACAAGCAGAAGCGTCAGAAAAAAGCTGATGGGCCGCTTCGCGCGGCGGAGGCGCCCCGGCGCGCGCCCCTCCGGCAGCTCGGGAAAAAGCCGCCGCTCTATCTGCCGCATCGGCACATTGAGCACAAACGCAATCGCCGCTCCCGCGAGGAACGGGGCTGCAAGATTCAGCAGCAGATCCGCGGCCTTCCACACCAGATCGAGATGCTGCAGCGCCGCGTTGAGCGCCACGCCCAGCACCACAAGCAGGAGCAGCTTTTTCATGTTTGCCTTTGTCAGATTCACGGTGTTTCCTCCCAAGCCGCCGGACGCGCTTCACTGCGTCCGCGCAGCGCTGAATTTCTGAACCCTTTTCCGTTATTATAGCACAGCCCGCACGCACAGCGCGAGCGGTCCTGTAAATTATTTGCAAATTCAATCCGGTTTTGTCAAGAGCGATATTACAGTCTGTATAAATTGATTGGTTTTTTGAAAATTTTACAGTCCTCCTCTTGACAAAGCCCCGGGCCGATGCTAGTATGTTAGTAACAGCAAAATAGTTCAAAGCGTTGAGAAGGAAGTTTCCGACTCACCTGTCTGTCTCCAGAGAGTCCGCGCCCATCGGGCTGCAAGCGCGGACGGCGGACGAATCTGAAATACCGCCTTTGAGTGCGCGCCGAAATAAGGCGTGACGCTTTGCCCACGTTACGGGCAGCTATGAGAGAGTTTTGTTATACATGGTTTTCCCTGTTTAGCAATTCGGAAAATAGGGTGGAACCGCAAGCTGAGCCTTGCCCCTTACCAGGAGGGGCAAGGCTTTTTGTTTTCTTTGCAGGCAATTTCCGGGCAAAACCACCGCCCGGGTGCTGAGATATATTTTCATGAAAGGGGACTGTCACGCATGATCAAAGTAATGCTCAAGGGTGACGCGAAGGAATTCGAGGCGGGCGTGACCGCCGCGGAAATCGCGAAATCCATCGGCGCGGGACTGTACAAGGCGGCCTGCGCCTGCAAAATAGACGGGGAGGCCGCGGATCTGCGCACGCCTCTGACGAAGGACTGCGAGCTCGAGATTCTGACCTTCGACTCGGCGGAGGGCAAGCACGCCTACTGGCACACCACGGCGCACATCATGGCGCAGGCCATCGGGAGACTGTATCCCGGCGCGAAGTTTGCCATCGGCCCGGCGATTGAGAACGGCTTCTACTACGACGTCGATCTCGAGCAGACGCTGACCCCGGACGACCTCGTGAAGATCGAGGCCGAGATGAAGAAGATCATCAAGGAAGATCTGCCGCTCGAGCGCTTTGAGCTCTCCCCCGAGGACGCCGTGAAGCTGATGGAGGAGAAAAAGCAGGACTACAAGCTCGAGCTCATCGCGGAGCACTCCGGCAAGGGCGAGAAGATCAGCTTCTACCAGCAGGGCGAATATATCGACCTGTGCGCCGGCCCGCATCTGATGAGCACCGGGCACGTCAAGGCCGTGAAGCTCACAAACTGCACCGGCGCTTACTGGCGCGCCGACGCGAACAACAAGATGCTCCAGCGCGTCTACGGCATTTCCTTCCCGAAGGCCGCCGATCTCGAGGCGTACGTCACGATGCTTGAGGAGGCGAAGAAGCGCGACCACCGCAAGCTCGGCCGCGACCTCGAGCTCTTCACCATCATGGACGAAGGCCCGGGCTTCCCGTTCTTCCTGCCGAAGGGCATGATTTTGAAGAACCTGCTCATCGACTACTGGCGCGAGATCCACCGCAAGGCGGGGTATCAGGAGATCTCCACCCCGATGATCCTCAACCGTTCCCTTTGGGAGCGCAGCGGCCACTGGGATCACTACAAGCAGAATATGTACACCACCGTCATCGACGATCAGGACTTCGCCATCAAGCCGATGAACTGCCCCGGCGGAATGCTCGTCTACAAGACGAAGCTCCACTCCTACCGCGACCTGCCGCTGCGCGTGGGCGAGCTGGGTCTGGTGCACCGCCACGAGCTTTCCGGCGCGCTGCACGGCCTGATGCGCGTGCGCTGCTTCACACAGGATGACGCGCACATCTTCATGACGAAGGAGCAGATCAAGGACGAGATCAAGGGCGTTGTGAACCTGATCGACTCCGTCTACAAGACCTTCGGCTTCCAGTACCACATTGAGCTCTCCACGATGCCCGAGGATCACATGGGCGCGCAGGAGGACTGGGACAACGCCACCGAGGCGCTGCGCAACGCCATCACCGAGCTCGGCTACGACTACGAGGTCAACGAGGGCGACGGCGCGTTCTACGGCCCGAAGCTCGACTTCCACCTCACCGACTGCCTCGGACGCACCTGGCAGTGCGGCACCATCCAGCTCGACTTCCAGCTGCCCGAGCGCTTTGAGCTCGAGTACACCGGCGAGGACGGCGCGAAGCACCGCCCGATCATGATTCACCGCGTCGTGTTCGGCAGCATTGAGCGCTTCATCGGCATCCTGACCGAGCACTTTGCCGGCGCGTTCCCGCTGTGGCTCTCGCCCGTGCAGGTCAAGGTGCTGCCGATCTCCGAGCGCCATCACGAGTACGCCCAGAAAGTCGCCGCCGAGCTCGAGGCCGCCGGCCTGCGCGTCGAGGCGGATCTCCGCAACGAAAAGATCGGCTACAAGATCCGCGAGGCGCAGCTGCAGAAAACCCCGTATATGCTTGTCGTCGGCGACAAGGAAGCGGAGACCGGCACGGTTTCCGTCCGCAGCCGCAAGGACGGCGATATCGGCGCGATGGCTGTCGCGGACTTCGCCGCGAAGGCCGTCGAGCAGGATAAATCCCGCGCCATGGATTGAGGCCGGGCGATTCAGAGAGCTGTTTTCCCATAGAGAACGCCGCCGCGCGCTGTCACTTGCAGCACGCGGCGGCGTTTTTGTCGTTTTCGTGTTGATTGGAACAAGCTTCAAAGCTCCGACAGCTCTGCCTGATTGCACCGGTTGACATACTTCTCCTGATATGCCGCGAGCTGCGGGCAGGGATATTCCGGGCAGGCGGCGCAGGAATCGATCTCATGCTCCCGGCAGCAGAGGGCAAACGGACATTCCCGCCGCCGCCCTTGGTTCGGCTCAGCGCACCGTCACCTTCGCCGTCACCGTGCGCAGCTCCGGCAGC
>CASFAA010000246.1 GCA_949292505.1 uncultured Oscillospiraceae bacterium | reverse complement strand
GTACACCGCGCTGATGCGCAGCTGGTATGAGAAGGGCTACCTTCGCGCCGACGCGGCCACGCTCAGCGACGTAACGCCCGACGTCAAGGCCGGCAAGTACGCCATCGAGTACGAGCAGATCGACCTCGGCACCGAGGACTTCGAGGCCGCCGGTCTCGAGTATCAGGGCCGTATGTACGCCCAGAGCGGGACCGTCTCCTACGATCACAAGTTCATCGAGCCCATCCTGACGAACGAGAAGGCGTCTGCCACGATGACGAGCATCTCCGTCACGAGCAGGCACCCCGAGCGCGCCATGATGTTCATTGAGCTGATGAACACCGACCGCTACGCGTACAACCTCCTGTGCAACGGCATCGATTCGATCTATTACTACAACAGAAAGCTCGGCCGGGTGGCCTCGAGCCGCACGGGCGAGTTTTCCCCGATCGGCGAGTTTTACGACACGGAGCTTGCCTCCTATATGGACTTCGCGGGCGGGAAGAACGCCGTGCGCGCCCGCGCCCGCGTCATCCGCACGAACGGCGTCCCGGAGCAAAGCTATGAGGTCTTTTCCTACGTCTTCCCGTTTTACAGCAACGCGATTTCAGCCTCGGAGGGCGCGATCGTCGTCAACCTGCGCGCCTCCTTCCTCTCGGACATGATTCTCCCCGTGTCGGAGCGCGGCAACTACACCGAGGGCGCCGTGCTTGTCTGCGACGAGAAGGGCCGCGTCGTCTGCGGGCAGGCGGAGGAGGGCTTTCTCGCCGACGTCACCGGGGAGGAGTTCTACCGCATCGCCGACGCATCGCGCGAGCTCTCGGGCTCCGCGATGGTCACGAGAGACGGCGAGCGCTTTGCGATGACGTTCACCAGGCCGGACGCCGACGGCTGGATCTTCATCGGCCTGAGCCCGTACGCGGTCGCCCTCGCCGGGATCTCGCGGCTGACGTTCCAGATCGCCGCGATCGCCGCGGCAGCCCTCGCGCTGGCGATCGGCGTGGCCGCCGCCGTCACGCGGAGGCTGTATCGCCCCATTGAGCAGCTCGACCGGTACGTCAGCAGCAAGGTCTCCCTGCCGAGGGAGCGCGGCACGGAGCTTGAGAAGGTCTCCCGCGCGTTCCGGCAGGTGTACGAGTCCGCGGCGGATCTCGAGAGCCGCGAGCGCCGCAGCCGCCTGTTCCGCAGGAACGAGCTGCTCCTGCGCGTCCTGACGGGCGCCGTCCTGCCGTGGGAGGAGAGCGCCGCGCCGCAGCTCGCCGACCACGGGATAGCCTTCTTTGAAAGCCCGTCGGCGCTGTTTTCGCTCCTGTTCCTGCGCGTCGACCGCCCGGAGGAATCGCTCGCCCGGTATGCCGGGGAGGAGCGCGAGGCCGTCCTGTACGGCGTGCTCAACGTCTTCTGCGAGGTGATTGGCGGCTCTTTCCCGTGCGAGGGCTGCCGCGCCGGGGAAGACAGCTTCCTCCTTGCCGCGCGCTGCCGCCCCGAGGACGCAGAGAGCTTCCTCTTTGACGCGCAGGGCCTTCTCGAGGAAGCGCAGGAGCACGTCCGCCGGATCTTCCGATTCACCGTCTCCGCCGCCGTGCTTGCGCCGGAAAGCGCGCCGCTCGGCTTCTCGGCGCGGTACGGCACGCTCCTCACCCTCGCGGGGCGGCTGTTTGTGGCGGGGGAGAACGCCGTCCTCGACAGCGTCGACAACGAGTACGTCCTCCCCGACGAGCGGCAGAAGCAGAATCTCCTCGAGGCGCTGCGCGCCGGGAGCTTCGAGCGCGCCGCACAGGCGTACCGCGCGATCTCCGACGACGCCGCTCGCCGCTCGCCGCTCGCTGGAAAATATCATGAACGTCTATCTCTATCTGGCCTACCTGCTCTACAACGAGTACGGCGCTTCGCTCGAGCTTGAGTCCGGAAGCTTTGCCACGGTGCTCCTGCCGTTTATCGGGCGGGTTGAGCGCCAGCGCACCAAGGAGGGCGTCGACGAGGCGTTCCTTGCGCTGTTCTCCGAGATTCTCCGCTCCACCGACGAGACGGCGCGCAGCCGCTCTGGCAGCCTCGTCGAGGAGCTCAAGACCCTCATCGAGGAAAACTGCGCCGACAAAAACCTCTCCCTCAACAGCCTCGCCCAGATGTTCGGCAAATCCCCCGCTTACATCGGCCGCCTCTTCAAGGAGAAGACGAACCGCTTCGTCGCCGAGCAGATCCTCTTTGTGCGGATGGAGAAGCTCCGCGTCCTGCTCAACACAACGAGCCTCCCCGTGAACGCGCTCCTCGACCGCGTCGGCCTCGAGGAGACGAACTACTTCTACACCCTGTTCAAAAAGCATTTCGGCGTTCCCCTCTCCGCGTATGATCGCAGCCATGGGGAGAAGACGTAAAAAAAGCGGCGGCGATCCCTTTTTCGGGGATCGCCGCCGCTTTTATGCGTTTTGCGTCAAGGTCAGCTCATGCGCGCCGGGAAGGAGGACGGCCTGCGCGCCGTGTCCCGCGATATCCCAGCCGCCGGGCGCGAGGAGACGGGCCGTCGTGTTCGCCGGAAGCGTGAGACGGTACGAAATTCCCCCTGCCTCCCGTTCCCAGACTATGGAGACGTCCCCGTAGCCGTAGTCCGCGGAGAAGGAGAGCCGATCCATATCGTCGGGAAAGAAGGGCGAGAGGACGCAGTCGCGGATCCCCGTTTCGGAGGGAGACAGCCCCACGAGATACCGGATCAGCGCGCCCGAGACGCCGGAATAGCAGGTATGGATGCGGCTCCCGCCCCAGTCGTCCGCGATGCTCCAGAGCTCGGGGAGGGTGGTTTCCCCCTGCTCGAGGAAGTAGCCGTAGCCCGGATAGCTGCGGGAGAGGAGCTTTTCATACAGCAGATCGGGGCGGCGCAGGATTTCTCCGACGGCGCGGAACAAAAAGACCGTCCCGGCGCTGCCGCCGTCGAGGTAGCGCTTGCGTGCCAGCGCCTCCGTCAAAGCGCCGCGCGCCGCCGGAAGCGCTTTGTCCGGCACGAGGCCGCTGCACAGGGCGGCCGCGAGATACCGCTGCTCGCCGTTGAGGTAAAAGCCCGCGCGCGGATTCCAGAAGCGGCGGTGCGCCTGCGCCGCCAGCGCGGCGCAGGCCGGCGCAAAGTGCGCGGCGTCCTCCGTCTTTCCGAGAAGCGACGCGAACCGCGCGGCGATCCGCAGGCTGAGCACGGCGGCGCACTGGTGGAAAAAGACGGCGTTCTCGCTGCCGCCCCAGTCCCCGCCCTCGGGCGTCGCCCAGTCGCCGAGGCAGTCGATCGGATCCCCTTCGGGGAAGCGTACGAGGCCGTTGTCGAGCCGCGAGAGGAGATAGTCCGCCCAGCGGGCGATCGCGCCGTAGTTTTCCCGCACCAGCTCCCGGTCGGGACGCCAGCGGTACGAATCCCACAGCGTCACGGCAGGACTGGCGCTCCACAGCGGCCCGCCGCCGCCGTGGAAATTCGGCGCGACGTGCGGGAACGAGCCATCCTCCGCCTGGCAGTCGCGCCAGCTGCGCAGCGTCTGCCGGTAAAAGGCGCGCAGTCCGCCGCAGTGGACGCCGATTCCCCAGAAGGTGGAGATTGCCGTCTCCCCGTAGCCGAGGCGCTCGCGGTGCGGGCAGTCGACCGTGACGCCGCTGAGCGTCGCGGAGAGGAAGGTGTCGAGATCCATCTGAAAGATCCGCTCGATCAGGGGGACGGAGCAGCGCAGCTCGGGCAGTTTCCCCGTTTTCTGCGACAGACGCAGGCCGCGCGCCGAGACGACCTCAGGCAGCTTCCCTTCGCTTCGCAGCGTGAGATACCGCCCCGCGAAATACTGGAAGCGGTTTCGCAGCGTCTCCTCCTCCCGGCGCGGGATCCACTCGCTTTTCTGATGGAAGGAGCACGTCTCGCTTTCTTTATCGGAAATTTCGAGGGAGATTGCTTTCCCCGGTTCCGCGCCGCGCACGATCAGCTCGGCCTGACCCGTGTAATTTTGTCCCATGTCGATCCGTACGGCGTCCCCGTCCGCTTCCGTGCGGACGGCGGGGAAGACGCCGGAAACCTCGTTTCCGTCCGTGAGGTCGGACGCGACGCGGGGCCGCGCGCCGCAGACCGCCGCTTCGCTCCAGACCGGCGACGCGGCCTCCCCGTCGAGCCAGCCGTTTTCCGCGCCGCAGACAATCCGTTCCCCGCCGAAGTCCGACCAGGTGAAGCCGCCGGTATGCTCCGTGCCGGCCCGGCGGCAGAGCCAGTTTCCGTCCGCCGTGGTCAGACGGAGGCCTCCCGCGCACAGCGCCGCCGCGAAGCACGGCTCGGCGTCCTCTGAGCGCGCCCAGTCGGCGTCGAGCCACACGCCGATGCGGTTCATGCCCTCCCGCACGAGGGCGGTCACGTCGTACGTTACCGCGAGGGCGCGCCGGAAGCCGCGCAGATTGGAGCGCGACGGGGCGAGGGGACGGCCCTCCGCGCGTGCGCCGTTGATCCACAGCTCATGCTGGCCGATGGAGGTGAGATGCAGGAGGACGGGGCCGTCCGCCTTCGGCAAAACGGCGTCGCGGCGAAACCAGAAGGTGTTTCGGAGCCGTTCTTCGAGCGGGGCGCGGGCCGTCAGAAACGGGATGTGTTCCCATCCGTCGGGAGGCAGCAGGCCGGTGGCGAAGGACGACGGTTCGCTCCATACCGACGGCTTTCCGTCCCCGTCTCAGACGCGCACCTCCCAGCCGTAGACGCGGGACGGGAGGAGCCCCGGAACCCGCAGGACGATTTGCTGCGACTCCCGCGATTCGGTGCGTCCGGAATCGAAGACGAGACTGCCGTCCTCGTCCCGGACGCGGAGCCGGTACGCCGTCTGGACGGCGCTTTCCCCCGGACCGGCAAGGAGAACCCAGCCGAAGCGGAGAATGTCGGAATCGACTCCCAGCGGGCGGTCGAGCTGGTTGCAGGTGAGGCGGGAAAGGCGCATCTTGTCTCCTCCTTCGGCGCTGTTTGCCGCTATTGTAGCACGGCTTCCCGCCTCCCGCAACAGGAAACGGGCGGGAGGATAAAAAGTGTTCCGCATGGTAAAAGCGGAGCCGCCCTCCGTGGGAAGGCGGCTCCGCTCGGTGCATGGCGGCCGGTTACCAGATAAAAAGCTCCTTCCCCGTCAGCTTCATCAGCGCCTCGAGGAAATAGTAATCGCCGTAAATGATCGAGAACTCGTGCGCCGCGTCATGGTACGCCGCCGTGCACTTCGTCAGGAGGCAGTCGGTCTCGCCGTTCCAGTCGAAGCTGTGATCGGCGAGCGCGCGGAGCATCCGGATCGCGCCGTCGAGGTAGAGGCTGCTCTGGCGCCCCTCCGTCTGCTTTGCGAGCTCGATGAGGCCGCACGCCGCGATGGCCGCCGCCGTCGAGTCCTCCCAGGAGACGTCCTCCGGCTGGCGGAAGTCGACGGGCACAAGCCCGCTCGCGGGGACGTTCGCGAGGAAGTAGTTCGCGATGCGCTCCGACGTCTCGAGATAGGCGCGGTTCCCCGTGTGCAGATAGCTCAGCGCGAAGCCGTAGAGCCCCCACGCCTGGCCTCTCGTCCACGACGAGCCCTCGCCGAAGCCCTGCCCGCCGTAGTCGCGCACGAACTCACCCGTGACGGGGTCGAACTCGACGATGTGGCGCACGGAGCCGTCGCCGCGCACGAAGACGCGCTGCGCCGTGTCGGCGTGACTGCGGGCAATCTGCGAGAAGCGCGGGTCGCCCGTCTCCTCCGCCGCCCAGTAGAGCAGCGGCAGGTTCATCATGCAGTCGATGATCGCCCAGCCGCGGTGATCGCGGCCGCCGTCCTCCCAGTCGTTCCACGCGCGGATGAAGCGGCCCGCCGCGTTGTACCGGCCCGCGAGGTTCCCCGCCGCGAGCAGGCCGCGGTTGCGCGAGGCGCGGCTGCCCGTCGTGCGGTAGTCCGCCACCGCCGTCGGCAGCCACTTGAAGCCGTTATCGTGGTCGAGCATCTCGTAGTTCATCAGGTCGGCGTCGAGCTTTTCCTCGTTCTCCTCGGCGATCGCGCGGCAGCCTTCGTCGCCCGTGAGGCGGTACAGCTGCCACATCATGCCGCCCCAGAAGCCGTTCGTCCACCAGCCGATGTCGCGCTCGCCGGAGCGGTCGTCGTGCACGCCGTCTACGGTCGTGTAGGGGATCTTGTGCGCCGAGCGGCGGCTGACCTTTTCGAGCTTCTCCGCCGTCTTCGCCAGCGTCTCGTTTGCCCATGCGAGCTGATCCTCGCGCAGCTTCAGATTGTTCATGTGGTTGACCTCCTTTATTGGTATATGCCGGGACGCTCAGTCCTCGGCGTGATCGATGGCGGCGTGCTGTCCCGACCAGACGCGTTTGCCCGTCCAGTCCTCGTCGGGCGCGCTCCAGAACGGGTCGTCCGGCGAAAGGCCGAGCGGCAGGAAGACGGCGCTCGCGAGGTACAGGCTGCCCACGCCGATGTAGCCCTCCGCGAGCTCCGGCTGCGCCCCCGCGACGCCGGGGAGGAGCCAGCCGTTTTCGTCAAACAGCGCCTCGCTCGCCATGACGCGGCGGATGACGGCCGTCAGCCCGCAGCGGACGGACGCGGGGGAGAGCCCCTCCCCAAGCCGGTGCTGCAGCGCCGCCTGCGCAAGCGCCTGGAACGCGCCGAAGCGGTAGCAGATCGACAGGCCGAAAATGGGGGAGCTGCCGTCTGGCGCAATCAGGCGCTCGAGCACCCGCGCGTACCGCGAGGCGTGCGCCGTCACGGCGGGCAGCAGCGCGGCGATCTCCGCGTTCTCCGGCGCGAACAGCGCTGTGAGGTCGACGAGCATCGGCTGGATGACGAAGCTGTTGTAGTAGTCCCAGTGGAAGGACGGGCCGTCGCCGTACGTCCCGTCGCCGAGATACCAGCTTTTGAGCGTCCTGAGCGCCAGAAGGACGCGCATGACGTCGTATTCCTCGCCAAGGACGTGCAGGCCGCCCTCGACCATCGCGCTGAACAGCACCCAGTTGCAGTCGTACGCAGGGATCCGCCGCGAACTGCGCAGCGCCGCGGCGAGCTTCTCCCGCTCGTCCTCGGGCAGCGCTCCGGCGAGCGCGCGCGGCGCGCGCACCAGGGCGTGCGCGAGGAAGGCCGCGTCCACAAGCGGCTGGTCGCCCTCGCAGAAATTGAGGAAGTCGGGCGAGGCTGGGTCGCACGCCGCGGCGAGGCAGCGGAGAGCGCGGGCGCGCCACCGCTCCTGCAGGCGGCGCTCCTCCTCGGAGAGCTTCGCGCCGTCGAGCTCCAGCCACGGCGCGAGGCCGAGCATACTGCGCCCGAAGGCCTCGAGCGGCGCGTAGCGGGCGCGGTCGGGGTGAAACTCTGTCGGGAGGCGCTTTTTAAGCTCGCCCGCCTCGAGGGCGGCAAGCGGCGCTTCCACAATCCGAAGAAGCTGTGTGAGCCATTCCTTTCTGACGTTTTCCATTGCAGCAACCTCTCCTTTTTCCCGTCGGCAAGGGATGGGAATCTGTTCTTTTCCTTTCTTTATCGTACTCTATTGACGCTCTTCCCGAAATGGCGTAAACTATGAGAAACCTAACCTTTTTGACGATGGAGGGAAAACGTCATGCTCATGGCGATTCGGGGAGGCTGCGGCGCGAGCCATCCGCGCGGCTTTCGGATGTCGAGGCCGAAGGGGCTGGAGCACTGGGTGGTGCTGATTGTCCGCACAAGAGGGGAGTTTCAGATCGGGGAGGAGCGCTTTTCCGTGACGCCGCCGCAGGCGATTCTGATCGCTCCCGGCACGCCGTACAGCTATGAGAATCCCGAGGGCGAGTATCTCGACGACTGGCTCCACTTCGAGGCGGACGAGCCGCTCGCGGCGCGTCTCGCCGCCATGCGGAACCGCCCGTTCCCCATCGGGGAGGCGGGGCTGTTCACCGTCTGCATCCAGCAGCTCATCTGGGAGCTCTCCTACGGGGAGGAGCCCTACGCCTCCGCGAACCGCGACGCGCTCGCCGGCGTCCTCCTGAACCGCCTCTGTGCCGCGTGGGAAAAGCGCGGCGCGTTCGGGAAAAATCATCCGCTCGAGGACAGGCTCCGCCTGCTCCGGCTCGAGCTCGAGAGCAGCGTCGAGCGCCGCCACGACGCCGCGTCCCACGCGCGGGAGCTGGGGCTGAGCGCGTCGCATTTCCAGTACCTGTACCGCACGCTGTTCGGCGTCCCGTTCCGGCAGGACGTCATCCGAATGCGCGTTGAACGCGCGAAATCGCTCCTCGCGACGAGCTCGCTGCCGCTTTCCCGGATCGCGGAGCTGTGCGGGTACGCGAACGAGGTGCACTTTTACCGCCAGTTCCGCCAGGCGACGGGGATGCGCCCCGGCGCGTACCGCCGATCGGGCGGAGGAGGGAACGATTTTTGAGCCTCCCGCAAAAAGGGCGCGCAGAAAGTTTAAATAGTGTTACTGGAAGGATAAAATCGCGCCTTGCGCGCCGCCGGTCTCCCGGCTACAATGAGGGTGTAACGAACGCGTTCCGCGCGGGCGGGGAGGCTCTGCGCGGACTGCTCCGGAAAGGATGAGGAACCATGCTCGAACGCTTTCAGAATCCCCCGGACAAATACGGGGAGGTCTCCTTTTACTGGTGGGTCGGCGAGCCGCTCGAAAAGGGGCGGCTGCTCTGGCAGCTCGACCAGCTCGCGAGCCGCCACATCTGCGCGCTGCAGATCAACTACTGCCACAGCGACGCCGGCGGCAAAAACTACGGCCTGACGATGGACAGCGACCCCGGCCTCTTTACGGACGAGTGGTGGGCGCTCGTCGGCTGGTTCATGGACGAGTGCAAGAAGCGCGGGATCGCCGTCGCGCTGAGCGACTACACCATCTCCTCGCCCGGCCAGGGCTGGTACATGGACGCGATCCTCGAAAAGCACCCGGAGATCGTGGGCAAAAAGCTCGTCTATGAGGACGGCGAGGTCAAAATCAAAACAATCCCCGGCTCCGTCGACCCGATGAACCCGCATCTCGGCGAGTACGTCATCGAGGAGTTCTACGGCAAATTCGAGGAGCATTTCCCCGGCGAGGGCGGGAAGGGACTCGACTTCTTCTTCTCCGACGAGCTCGTCTTCAATATCCGCGGCAACCTGTGGAACGACAGCTTCGCCGAAGAGTTCGAGCGCCGCAAGGGCTATTCCATCGAGCCGCACCTGCTCGCCATCTTCGAGGATGTGGGCGGCGAGACGCAGAAAATCCGCCTCGACTACTACGACGTCATCGTTCAGCTCTGCGAGGAGGGCTACTTTAAAAAGATTTACGACTGGAACGAGGATCGCGGCATGACCTTCGGCTGCGATCACGGCGGGCGCGGCCGCGACATCACCGAGTTCGGCGATTATTTCCGCACGCAGCGCTGGACGCAGGGGCCGGGCAACGATCAGCCCGACCTCGCGAGCGACCTCATCAAGTCGAAGGTCTCCAGTTCCATCTCGCATCTCTATCAGAGGCCGCGCACCTGGCTCGAGGGCTACTACGGCAGCGGGTGGGGGACGTCCTGTGCCGCCCTCGCCGACGCGACCTTCCGCAATTTCGCCCTCGGCCACAACCTGCTGACGCTCCACGGCCTCTACTACACGACGTACGGCGGCTACTGGGAGTGGGCGCCGCCGTGCAACCATTTCCGGATGCCGTATTGGAAGCATATGGACCGCTTCCTGCTGTGCACGAAACGGCTGAGCTGTCTTTTGAGCAGCGGCGTACACGTCTGCGACGCGGCGGTGCTCTATCCCGTCGCCGCCGTCGAGGGCGGGCTGGACGGAGACGCTTCCGTGAAGGCGGCCTTCGACACGGCGGAGGCGCTCTACCGCGGCGGCGTGGACTTCGATTTCATCGACTTTGAGTCGATCGAGCGCGCGTCCGTCGAGGACGGGCGGCTGTGCGTCGCGGGCGAGGCGTACCGCGC
>CASFAA010000245.1 GCA_949292505.1 uncultured Oscillospiraceae bacterium | reverse complement strand
TTCGCCGTCTGCACGATCTTCTCCGCGGACTGATCCACGAGCTGATGGTCATACCCCTTGATTCTGATTCTGATTTTCTCCTTGACTGCCACTTAGAATCGCCTCCTTGTTGTAGTTGGCGGGCGGCGTTTTTATTTCCTTACACTGTTCCGGGTGTTTCGCGTCCGGACATTAAAAAACCGGATTTGACTTTTGCAAGCTAAACCCGGCAAGGTGGCATAAAAACGTCTGGATTCGATACGGCGCAGCAACCCTTCATGCGGCCGTATTCTCGTCCAATATCTGTCGCCCGGTTTAAAATCGGACATACTCCACGGAAAAACCGGCTGTTTTCAGCCGCAACCTCCCGCTTCAACGCATATCTGTCGCAGTCTCGACCTGATTATGATACCACAGGAGACTGCAAAACGCAAGATGAAATTTCTCTTTTTTGGCAGATTTTTTGAAATTTATTTTGGTGAAAACGCCAACACTTTCTTCCCTGAAAAATCGGGCGGCTTTCGCCGCCCGATCCCATTGCACCGCTTGTTCTCAGGAGATCCCAATCACGTCCCAGAGGGCGTTGTCACTGCGGTAAGCTGCCGCCGTGGAGAGCGGCAGGGAAATGCGCAGCACGTCGCCCGCAGCACGCGGGACGGGGAAGCCGAATTCCGCGAAGCCGGAGCCGAAGGCCACCGGAACGCCCGGCAGGCCGGCGCGCAGCCGATCCTGCGTGAGGTACGTCAGAACGGACTCGTCGAGCCCGTCGCTCTCCGCCTGCCGGCGCAGCGCCGCGGCCAGACCGTCAAGGTCGGAGAACAGATCGGCGCACGTCACTTCCTCTCCGCTGCGGAGATCCAGATTCAGCGTATACCATTCGCAGGACGGGTACGCCTGCGTGGAATCGGTGATGTCCATGGTGTAAGCGACGCTCAGGAACTCCCTCGAAGGGAGGTAGCACTGGCTGCCGCCCATAAGCGTCAGCAGCCGGTCCGCAGCGGGCGCGGACGAGACGGGGGCGTCAGAAGACGCCGCCTGCGAGGACGGAGACGCGGACGACGGCGCTGTGCCGGACGCCGCGCCAGATTCCGCCGCCTGCGAGCTCAGCAGCGCTTCCTGCCTGCGGTGCTCCTCCTCAATGAGAAGGTTCACCGTCTGCATTCCGCGCTCCTTGAGCAGCGCGTTGACCTCCTCATAGCCCGTGCCGTCCATCTGCGGATACGAGACGGCGAAGTCAAGGTTCCCCTCACGCAGAGTATAATCTACCACATGGTACGTTACCGTCCTGACGGGCTCTTCCTCGGCGGGCTGGGAGTAAACAGGCGTCTGCCCCTGCCCCTGGCCGTCCTGGATCGCCGGAGCAGCCGACGCCGCGAGCGGCCGGCTTGCAGCCTGCTCCGCCTCGCCGTCGGAAGCTTTGCAGGAGGGCGCGAGGAATAAAGCGGCAGCCGTCAAAACAGCAGCCGCGGCGCGCAACGCACGCTTTTTCCATCCACCCTTCATGGTTAACTTCCTTCCCCCGTTCATGTAACCGATCCGCACCCCAAAGGCGCGCGGTATTCCTCTCTATTCTTATACTATTCTGTCGAAAATGGAAATACAAGTGGTAATACATGACAAAAAACAGACTGTTTGTTTTACACTCAGGATTTGGGCGGCTTGACGCCCTTCGCGGGACTCCGCGCGGCGTCCCCGCGCCTCGGCAGGGCAAGCCAGACGACGGCGGGCGCGGCGGTAAAGAAAGCGTAGAGATAGCGCAGCTCGCAGTACGTCGGCGCGGCGATCATGGTCGTCGCCCAGAGGGCGAGCAGCGGCACGAGGAACAAAGCGCCCTTCTCCTGCCGCCGCGCGAGCAGCAGCGCGAGGGCAAGAAAGACGAGCCACACCATCGACGCGATGTTGTAGAGCGGAGCGGTGAGGTCGCCCGTCTGGAGCTTTTCCGCGTCCTCCTGCAGGACGGGCCGCAGATCCGTGCCGGTGAGACGCTCGGAAAGGTTCTCCGGCTCGATGCCGTAGGTGTCGCCGTAGCCGACGATGCCCTCGGCGACGATCCAGTTCGTCGTCCCGAGACGCCAGTAGCCGGCCGTCTCCATCAGGAAGGCAATCACGTACTCCTTGAAATTCGGGAACAGCATCCCGAACCACGTCGAGAAGAAGCCGCTCTTGTTCGCCTCGAGGAATTCGTCGTCAAAGTCGGCGTGGAATTTGATGCGGTCGGCGGTGAAGGCCCAGTACGCCTCCTTCTGCGTCTCGAGCGGGAGGAGCCGGTCGAGGTACTCCGCCTGCTCGTCCGAAATGACGCCGTCCCGGCTCACGACGCGCGCCATCTGCTGCAGCGGGATGGCAAGCGACTCGGCAAAGGGGCTCTGGGCATAGCCCAAAGCGCTGTAGAGCGGCCCCTGAATCCCCCAGATCACGACGAGAAGCGAGAGAAAGACGGGCACAAGCCGCTTCCAGTGCGCGCGCAGCTGCATTCCCGCGACGAGGAACACGCAGACGAGCAAATACAGCCCGTTGTTGCGCAGGAACGCGCACGCGAGGCAGAGCAGGACGAAATGAACAACTCCCTGCCAGCGCAGCAGGCTTTTCCCGCCGGTGCGCACGACATCCGCGAGGAACAAAACAAGCAGCAGCACGACGCCGCCGAAGGGAACGTCCTTCCAGATGGTGACGGCGTACATCCCGTGCAGCGGCGTGAAGCCGAACCAGAGCGCGAGCAGGACGAGAACCGGCCTCGGGCAGGCGCGGCGGCGCATCCAGTAGAGCGAATAGCCGAAGATCGACGCCATGCACAAAAGCTGGAACAGCGCGTAAAACGCGACGCCGGCGTTCGGCTCGCCGAACGCGTTCCCGAGCGCAACGAAGGCGGCGAGGATCAGCTGAAAGACGACGGGCTGCTGGTTGGAAATCGGGGCGATCCCGGCGGCGCGCACATAGCAGGCGAAGGAGTCGCCCGTCATCAGCGCGGGAAAGTAGACGAAATAGTACAGGAGAAAACCGAGCGCGACGATACCCGTCCACGACGCCCAGCTCAAAAGACGGGATGAGACGGGCTCCGGCTTGAGCACGCCGAGCGGCGGGAGCGGATGGGCGCGCAGCCAGCGCGAGACCGTCACAAAGAGAGCGGCGAAAAAGGCGGTGAACACGAGCCAGTAGACGGCGTCGGACGCCGACAGTCCGAGAAACTCGGCAGCCTCCTCGTCAATTCGCCGCCCCAGGACAAGCGCGGCGGAAAAGAACGCCGCGAACACGGCGAAAACCGCCCACGTCCGCCGGTCGCGGCAGCGGAGGGCGGCGCGCATCGCGTACGCCCCCGCGGCGGCGGCGAGGCCGTAGAGCAGATAATTCCATTCCAGCGAGAAGAAGCGGAACAGGAGGTACGCACAGCCGAGCGAGAACGCGACGCACGCGGCGCGCGTGAGCGGCTCCCGATGCTCAGCGATCCACTTTTTGATCTGCTTGACCGGCACGGCATCTCCCCTCCTCCATCAAAGTCAGCATCAGCTCAAAGAGCTGGCGGTGCTTTTTCACAACGACGTCGAGAATCACCCCCGCAACGAAGGAGAGCAGCGCGCACAGCCCCAGCGTGACGGAGACGATGAGCGTCGGAAAGCGCGGCACGAGGCCGGTGCGCAGGTATTCGATCCCGACGGGCAAAAACAGCAGCAGCGCGGCGATCAGGAAGATGAGCGCCGCCGCCCCGAAGAAGGCGAAGGGCTTGTAATCCTTGTAGAGACGGAAGATGGTGCACAGCACCTTCGCGCCGTCGGAGTAGGTGTTGAGCTTCGAGACGCTGCCCTCGGGCCGGTCGCGGTAGCCGACGGGAATCTCGCGGATGAGAAAGTTTTTGTCGACGGCGTGGATCGTCATCTCCGTCTCGATCTCGAAGCCGCGCGAGAGGACGGGGAATGTCTTCACGAAGCCGCGGCTGAACGCGCGGTAGCCTGTCATGATGTCGCGCACGTCGGTCGAGAACAGGCGGTTGATCAGTCCGCGCACGAGGCGGTTACCCGTATTGTGGAAGGGACGCTTGTTCTCGGTGAAGTATGTTGAGGAGAGGCGGTCTCCGTTGACCATGTCGGCCTCGCCGTCAAGGATCATGCGCACCATCTCCGGCGCGTTCTCCGCCGGGTAGGTGTCGTCGCCGTCGATCATCAGATAGCAGTCGGCGTCGATCTGTCGGAACATGGAGCGAATCACGTTCCCCTTGCCCTGCCGGTACTCGCGGCGCACGATCGCGCCCGCCTCCTTTGCGAGCTCGGCGGTGCGATCGGTGGAATTGTTGTCGTACACATAAATATCAGCCTCGGGCAGGACGCGGCGGTAATCCTCCACGACCTTCCGCACGGTCTTTTCCTCATTGTAGCAAGGAATCAGCACGGCTACCTTTTTCATCTGCGTTTCCCTCCGGTTTCCGGCTCCTCCGCCGGGTTTGTCCTGCGCGCCGGGCGGGACGCTTCCCCGCCTATTTAGTATAGCGGAATTCGCCGCCCGCACGCCGTTCTATCAAAAAAAGCCCCGCCGGACGCCCGGCGGGGACTCTCTCTGTCCTTGATTCTATTATCCCCGTTTCCGGGCGGCTTGTCAAGGCTGGAATTGCTCCAGCGCCCCGCTCTCCAGAGCCCGCTGGTAGGCGTCGGTCAAAAGGGCGCTGAAATCGCTGTCATATATGAACTCCGGCACCGCGTAGAGATGCGTACCGTTCGCCGCGAGGAAACCATAGCTTGAAACGGTCAGCGTGAGATCGACGTTCCCGTCGGGATCCGTCAGAAGGAAGCTGACGCCTTGCACCTCGTCGAACAGCTGATAGCGGCCGATGTACTGGTACGTCTCCTGCTCGAAATAGGAGAGCAGCTCCTCCGGATTGTCCGCGGTGAAGCGCCAGCCCTCCGAGCTCTCGATCGTGAGCTGCGTTCCCTCCTCACACGTGAGGACGTCGTAAAAGGGCGGCGAGAACGTCGTCATGAGGGAGGAGTAGGGCGACAGCTGATAGCCGGCGATGGTGTCCTCCAGCCCGTTTTGCGTCCGGTACGAGGCGAGAGCCGCCGCAAAGCCGGAGTTGAGATCCGCGCCCCTTCTCTCCGCCAGAAGCTCGTACAGCACAGACGCGGCCTGCGCGTCGCCGCCCGTCAGCCCCGTATAGGCGGAGCGCTTCTCGAAATTCTCAGAGCTGTCCGTGAGGAGGCCGGTGGTCGAGATGCGGCGATAGCCCCCGTCCTCCTGCGCCAGCAGGCGGAAGGAGGCGGCCATCAGCCGATCGTCCGTGTTCAGGAGCAGACCGTCCAGCCGGCAGCGCCTGAGCAGGCAGGCCGCCGTTACCGAGACGACGCCGTCCTCGTCCGGCCTCTCCCAGGAGACCGTCTGGACGGCCGGGATGACGACGCCCGCCTCGCCCGTCTCGCGCTCGTTATAGATCTGCAGGAACGCCTCCGCCACGGCCTGATCCTCGGGGGAGAGCTCCGCGCCGTCGTACTGCGGCAGGGTAGTCGAGGAGAGCGCTTCCTCCGTCTCCGCGCTCAGAAGGAATTCCTTCACCCGCTCGCGCAGCTCCGCGACATCGTAGAGCGTCAGCTCCCTGCCCTCGGCGTCGTAGCCGGTGTCGACGCTCATCGGGTCGTCCGGCAGGGCGATACAGTCAAATTGGTACGTCAGGTGAGAAGCGAGCGTTTTCTCGTCGGGCAGCTCGGGCAGCGTGGAATCGAGGGCGGACGCAAACAGCTCCGCGAGGTTGGCAGGCGTCTCTGACGTGTTGGCTTCCGCCCAGATGGATTCCGCGAGAGCGACGCGCCGGCCGCTGCGGCTCGTCAGCTGGTTTTCGCCGTCCGCGGAGAAGCTGAGGAGCCAGACGGCCTCCTGCCCGCTGAGCCGGCAGGAGCCCGCGGAGAACGACTTCGGCGTCTCAGCCATCGCCTCGCTGCACTCGTTGAGGTAGAACGCCTCCTCGTCGAGCAGGAAGACGGACGTCCCGTCCTCGGCGTCGATGAACGAGGCGATCGCGTCATAGGAGAGGACGACGGCCCCGTCAACGGAGATGTCGAGCAGCTCCTCGACAGCCGACTCGAAAAGCGCCGCGCCGCCCAGCCGGTAGAGCTCGCCGATCGGGACGGTGCTGCCGTCCGCGAGATTGACGGCGCACGAGCCGCTGACGAACAGGCAGGTTGCCCGGCTGCTGGACGGATCGGCGGACGCCACCGCCACAGCGTCGAGGTAGGAGCCCTCGTTCATCACGCCGATGAGGATGGAGGAGGCCGTCTCCCCGGCGCTGTCCTCGCCCTCGTCGTCCTCGATGCTGAGGGAGGAGGAGCCGGCGAAAGCGGCGTCCGGGTTTTCTTCCGGCTCCACGGAGAGATCCAGAAGGTTCGGAATCAGGATGGCGGCGGCGAGCACCATCAGGCACATGGCCCCGGCAAGCGCGAAGCGCCGCACGGCAGGGCGGCGGGATTGCCCTCTCTCTGCGCCCGCGAGCACCTTCTCCCGCAGCGAGCTCTCAGGCCGCAGCTTTCCCACGGCTCCCCGAAGCAGTTCCTCTCTCGTCTTCATGCCTGAATCCCCCTTTCCTCCAGACTCAGCCGCAGCAGCTCGCGTCCGCGGTGAAGCTGCACCTTGACGGTGCTCTCCTTCCTTCTGAGCAGCTGCGCAATTTCATAAATCTTGTATCCTTCAATATAGTGCAGATGGATGACCTCCCGGTATTTCGCGGGCAGCCGCATGAGCTCCTCCAGCACGCCGAGCTCCTCAGGCGTCTCCTCCGAGAGATCGACGCCTTCCCAGTCAACCCGCCTGCGCCAGAACGGCGCGCGGCGCAGATCGTGGCATTTGTTTGTCGCGACCCGCAGGAACCATGCCTTCTCGTGCTCCGCGTCCGCAAACTGCGGGGCGCTGCGCAGATAGGCGATAAACGTCTCCTGCACGGCGTCCTCGGCATCCGGACGGCTGCACAGCATCACAAAGCACAACCGGTAGAGCATCGCCCCGTAGCGATCGTACTTTTCCGCAAGATCCCTGCTGTTTTCCGTATCCACTCGACTCCCTCCTCCCTTTCTGATTGTAACACGTTCCAAACGGCAATAGGGTTACAGGAAATAAAAAACTGATTTCCGTCCTTCTTCCCCACAAATCTTTAGAAAAACTTTAAGAAACCGGGATGACGAAGCCGTCGAGGAATTGGTATAATTAGACTGCAGAGAAATACCGCGCCGCAGTATGGCGCGGCTCAAAGATATGAGGGGGTCAGTCCATGGGAGACTACATCAAGGACGCCTACAAAAAGATTTACCGGCACCCCAAATGGGCTGAGGAAGCCCGCGCCTACGAGAACAACCTCGCCGTCGCGCTGTACAAGAACTCGTATGTCCAGCAGGCCTCGCAGGATGCGCTGCGCCGTGTCAGCGAGGTGCTCACCGCCTTTTACACCGGCAAGGAGGGCGCCGGCACGCAGACCGAGACAAAGCTCGGCTCCGCCGAGGAGCTTTCCGCAGGCGTCGAGCAGCTTTCCGGCCAGAAGTCCGACACCTCCTCCGCGGAGAAGGCCGCCCAGGCGAACGAGGCGGCGAAGGAGGCGCTGGCCACCGAACAGGAGGAGCGCGAGGCTGGGCCTGAGGGCGGCATCGCCGTCAACGACATCCTCACGAAGGCCTTTCTCAACCCGGACGCGAACAGCGCCGGGCAGATTGACACCGGCAACCCGGAGGATCGCGCCGGGCTCGTTGACGCCGTGCTCAACCAGGACGGCAACCTCCGCGAGAAGATGACGATGCTCTTCAACGCCACCGTCTACAACGCGGGGCGCACCGCCGAGTCGACGAACAGCTCCTTTACGCTCAAGCGGATGTTCGAGCAGATTACGGACAAGGAAGCGCGCGGCAGCGACGCCCTGAAGGGTCTCGACATGAAAACCATCAAAAGCCTGCGCGGCGGCGACATCTATTCGACGGGCCGGCTGGCGGACAAGGTGGGCAAGCGCAGCTACAGCAGTATGTTCAGCGCGTGGCGCGGCTTCTCCTCGCGAAAGCGCCGCAAGGCCAAAAAGGACGGGGAGCCCCAGGGCCTCGGCCTCGAGTACTACGAGCAGCGCGGCATCGGGCCGAGCGAGCGCGAGGCGGCGCTTGCCGCCCCGGTTGGACCCGACGGCAAGCGCCAGGCGCTTTCCTGGCGGGAGGGCGTCGCCACGCTGAAGATGGACAAGGATTCCAAATGGGTGCAGGAGCGGCGAAACAGGGGCTTTCAGCTCATCGCCGGGCCCTCCGGCACGACGATGCGGATGCTCGGCGCGTACAAGCTGCTCGGCGCCTCGCGGGAGCAGCTGCTCGCGTTCCGCCTCGCGCTGATCGCGTGGATGGGCTCTTCACAGGATCATTCGCTCTACGAAATCCTCTACGGGTCAAAGCTCGTCGGCGTGCAGGGCAAGGAGGATCTCAGCGAGGCCGCCAAGACGTACATGACCGTCGATCCGCTCACGCCCCCGCAGCTGCGCAGCATGGCGGCCAGGGAGGGCGAGTTCCCGCACGAGCGCGTGTTCAGCGCCATGCTCGACGAGCTCGAGAAGCAGCGCGCCGACTTCGGCAAAGCGCACGGTGAAGACGAGGCGCCGAGCGATATGAAGCCGGAAAAGGGTCTGGTGCAGAAGGACGCCGAGAGCCATCTCAGCACCGGGCAGGACAAGGCGCTCAACATCTATACGACCGGCGCGTACCAGATCATGAACCAGTCCATGAAATTCGGCAAGAAGATCGGCTGGTGGCTCGCCGCGAGGAAGCTCAAGAATACATATCTGGAGGCCAAGCGCCGAATGGAGCAGGGCAAGTCCCTCGACGATATGGAGGGCATCGAGGAGATCTACAACGACGCGACGTACGAGGAAGTGACGGACGAGAAGATGTCGAAGTCGATCCGCTCCAACATCCGCATCGCCTCCGCCATGTCGCTCGAGGCGCTGCGCGAGCGCTCGCAGTACCACTCTGTCGGCGCCGACCGCGACGAGGGCCACGACAAGCTTGCCGCGGAGGGCAACCTCGGCGAAGGCTACGCCAGGGGCGTCGCCTACCGCGGCCTCGGCATCATGCGGTGGTTCTCCGATTTCAAGGAGGGCAGCACCGTCACGCTGTCGTCGCTCACGAGTACGTCCCGTTCAAAGGATACCGCCATCAGCTTCTACAAAAAGGTCAAGAGCAAATTCCGCAGGCCGGTGCTCGCGACGTATTACCTGACGAACAAGAGCGCCGTCGACATCTCCGACACCTCCATCTACGGCGAGGACGAGGTGCTTCTGCCGCGCGGCGCGAAGTTCCGCGTGAAGACGGGGCTGCATCTCAAGGACGAGATGAACCAGGTCGAGCTCGAGGAGGTCGCCGCTCCGCAGGATCGCTCGAATATGGTCGAGGAAAATCCGGATATCGCCGCGAGTCTCCCGCCCGCGGGCTCTGCGCGGGAGCCGGACGAGCTCTCCGGCACCGACCTCTCGAGCGAGAGCGGCACGCTCTCCGAATCCGATTCCGATCAGGATATTGAGGAGCTGGACGAGCTCGAGGAGGCCAGGGCGGTACTGAACGACAAGGAGCAGGATCTCCTGTTCAAGGCGCTGCACACCATCGACATTGACGGGGACTGCATGGTCACCCGCAACGCGCTCGAGGATCTGTTCCCCGGCCTCTTCACCTCCGCGAAGAACATCGTCGCCTCGCTCAGCGGCCAGCTGACGGAGGACGAGAAAAACGAGATTCTGCGGCAGTCCGCACTCGTCGTCAACCAGCTGGACACGGGCGCTTACGACTTCCTGCTCCCCATGGAGAACATCATCCGCAACCATTTCCCGGCTCTCGCAGCCGCAATCTGATTTTGCCGTCAGCCGCCGCCCGGAGGTCTCTCCCGGCGGCGGTTGACGCGCGCGTGACAGGAGGAAACCGCCATGTCTGACGAAAAGAGACTTGCGCCCGAGTCGCTTGCCGCCCACTATTTCCCGGAGCTGCCCGAGACGGCCTTCGGGAGCGCGGAGGAGGAGCGGGAAGCTTGGCTGCGCTTCCTCGATATGCTGTGCGCGGCGATGCTCCTCTACAAGGAGGAGAACGGGCCGGAGGCCGCCGCCTTCTGCTCCTCGCTCGGCGCGGAGCGTGAGCTCGCGGCACAGCTGCTGCCGCGCCGCCCCGCCGCGTTTCGCTGCCGCGCGCCGTTTTCGGCTGTGCTCGAGGGGCTGCTGCGGCGCGGCGAGCAGACGGAGGCCGCGGGTCTTTCCACGCCGTGGGAAACGCTGCTCGGCCTGATTCAGCCCGACCTCACCGGCCTCATCGGCCTGCTCGCGGCCTTCGCGGCAAGCTGCAGCCGCCGGTATGAGCGCGTCTTCGGCGCGCTGCAGGAGCAGACGCAGCCGATGGGCCTCCCGACAGCAGGGCTCGCGGAGGATCTCGCCCGGCTCCTCTCCGACCTTCCAGGCGGGGCCTCTCCCCTGCTTGAGCCGGACAGCCTCACGGGCTCGCTCGTCTGGCTTCCCGCGCCGGCCCCGTCGGGCTTTTCCCGGCTGTGCCGTCCGCTCTCGCTGCATCCGCGCGTCTGCGAGTTCCTGACCGGCGCGAAGGGAGCGCCCGGCGCGCTCGAGGAGTACGCGGAGCTGCTCTCGCCGGACGACGACCCCGGCGAGCCGATCGGCAAGCCCGATCCGGAGACGGCGGCTGGGCTCGCCGCGCGCCTCGCCGGCGAGGGGGCGATTCTGCATCTGCAGGGCCCCGCCGGCTGCGGCAGGACGTTCCTCGCCCACTGTATCGGGCGGCGGCTCGGGACGCCCGTCCTCGCTGTGGACGCGGGGCTGCTCCTCCGCCTTCCGCCGCAGCGGCAGCGCGAGATCGCGATCGACGCGGCGCGCTTCTGCCTGCTCGGAAACGCCCTGCTGCTCCTGCGCCGCCTCGACGCACAGCGCGAGGATCAGGCGGCGGCGCGCGCGCTGCTCACGCTGCTGCACGGCTGCCTGCCCGTCGTGCTCGTCTCCTCCGAGGCGGAAAATCCCGGCTGCTTCCCGGCGGGCGTGCAGCGCTGCACCGTCGCGATCGAGCGCCCCGACCGGGGGCTGCAGCCGGCGCTGTGGGCTGCGCTCTCTGCGCGGCAGGAGCTGCCCCTTTCCCCCTCGGCAGCGCTCGAGGATTTGTGCTCCCGCTTCGACCTGACGCCCGGGCAGATCCGCTCTGTCCTCACAGACGCCTCCGCGCGCTGCGCGGCGCAGGGAAGCGCGGAGATCGGGATGCGGGAGCTGATCGAGGCCGTCCGCGCCGCGAGCCGGACGGATCTCGGCGAGTGCGCGACGCGGCTCTCCGCCCCGTTCACCTGGGACGACCTCAAGCTCGACCCGAAGGCGGAGCAGGACCTTCGCCGTGCGTGCGACCGCCTGCGCCGCCGCGGCACGGTGAACATCGCCTACGGCTTCAACCGCAAGCTCCCCTACGGCAGGGGGCTCTCCATCCTGCTCTACGGCCCGCCCGGCACGGGCAAGACGATGGCGGCGCAGGTCGTCGCGAACGAGCTCGAGCTCGACCTCTACCGCATCGACCTCGCGCAGATCTCGAGCAAATACATCGGCGAGACGCAGAAGAACCTCTCCGCCGTCTTCGACAACGCCCGCTACTCGAACGCCATTCTGTTTTTCGACGAGGCGGACGCGCTGTTCGCCAAGCGAACGGACGTCTCCACCTCCAACGACCGCTATGCGAACGCCGAGACGGCCTTCCTGCTGCAGAAGGTGGAGGAATACCCCGGCGTGACGATTCTCGCGACGAACCACACGCAGAACTTCGATCCGGCCTTCCGCCGCCGCATTACCTTCCAGATCAATCTGGTTCAGCCGGACGCGGCGCTGCGGCTCAAGCTGTGGCAGAGCGTGTTCCCGCCCGAGACGCCGCTCGAGCCCGGCATCGAGTTCGACCGCCTCGCGGAGCGCGCCGAGCTGACGGGCAGCGGCATCAAGGCGGCGGCAGTCTCCGCGGCCTACGCCGCCGCGGCGTCGGGCGGCGTCGTCACCATGTCGATGATCCGCCGCGCAGCCGTCGAGGAGCTGCGCAAGACGGGGCGGCTCATCGAGGAGTACGAGCTGTACTGAACAGAAAGCCGGACGCGGAAACGCCCCCGGAGCGGCATCATGCCGCCCCGGGGGCGCTTTTTTCGGTATCGGGAATCGTCCGGCGTCAGCAGGGCTCGCGCAGGAGAATGCGCAGGCCGTAGCCGGGGAGGCAAAGCGTGCCGGTGCACGGCTCGCCCGTCTCGGCGTCCGTGAGGCCGCCCGGCAGGGCGAGCTCGGCGGGAGCGTCGGAGAAATTCTGGACAAAGAGGAACTCGCGGCCCGTCTTTTCGTCGCGGCGCATCGAGACCGTCACGTCCTTCGGGAGGGCGGCGTCGAGATTTTTGAGGCCGAGCTCGCGGCACAGCATCCCGAGAAAATCGTCGTAAAACGACTGCGGCATCCGGGCGGCGACGTAGTACGCGCGTCCATTGCCGAACGAATTCACGGTGAGTGCCGGCGTTCCGGCATAGAAGTCGCTGCCGTACACGGCGAGGGTACGCGCCGTCGTGGTCTCGACGAGCTGGCAGAGGTCGCCGGAGGCGTACTCGGGCGCGAAGCCGTGCAGTCCGGCGTCCGGCAGAATGCGGATCGTATTCTTGTCGTCGGGATACAGAGCGTCGATCTCCGTCTGCTGCAGGCCGAAGACGCCGTCGAGGCCCTGCCCCGGCGTGCCGCCGAGGAAGCACAGGTCGCTTTCGTCGACGACGCCCGTCCAGTAGGTGCCGACGAGCACGCCGCCGTTCTCGACGAAGCGCGCAAGCTTCTCCGCGATCCCGGCGCGCAGCATATAGAGCATCGGGGCGACGACGAGCTTGTACCGCGAGAAATCGGCCTCCTCGTCGACGACGTCGACGTTGACGCCCTCATCAAAGAACGGGCGGTAGACGGAGAGGACGTCCTCCATATAGCCCTTCTGGCGCTTCGTGTTGTGCAGCGCCTGAATCTCTCCGAGCGCCCAGCGGTTCTCCACGTCATGGATCACGGCGGCCCGCGACGGGAAGACGGAGCCGGCAAGCGCGGAAAGGGACTTGAGACGCTCGCCGACCTCCGCGACCTCACGGAAGACGCGGTGCTCCTCGGAGCAGTCATGGTCGACAACGGCGCCGTGGAATTTCTCCGCGCCGCCGCGCCCCTTGCGCCACTGGAAATACTGCACGCTGTCCGAGCCGTGGGCGACGGCCTGCATCGAGGAGAGCATATGCATCCCGGGGCGGCGCAGCTTGCACACGCTCTGCCAGTTCGTCGCGCTCGGGCTTGACTCCATCATCAGAAACGGCTGATCCGGCTTGAGCGAGCGCATCCAGTCATGCGCCATGGCGGTCGAGGCGGGAAGGGCCTCGTCGCCGTTGTGCCAGGTGGGATAATTATCCCACGAGATCACGTCGCAGACGTCGCGGAACTTGCCGTAGTTGAGGCCGTCATAGAAGCTCATCAGGTTCGTCGTCACAGGGACGTCCGGCGAGAACTCGCGCAGCGCGTCCTTCTCCGCCTGCATGAAGGAGACCGTCTGATCGGTGGTGAAGCGCTTCCAGTCGATGACGTTCATGTGGTGGTATGTCTCGCCGATCTCCGTCATGGGAGACGAGATCTGCTCCCAGGAGCTGTAGCTGTGGCTCCAGAAGGCCGACCAGTGCGCGTGGTTGAGCGCCTCAAGCGTGCCGTACTTCTTTTTCAGCCATTCGCGGTACGCCGCCTGGCACAGCTCGCAGTGGCAGTCGCCGCCGTACTCGTTCGAGATGTGCCAGAGAATGACGGCGGGGTGCCTGCCGAAGCGCTCGGCGAGGGCGCGGTTGATGAGACGCACCTTCTCGCGGTAGACGGGCGACGTCAGGCAGTGGTTGTGCCGGCCGGAAAAGAGAATCCGGCGGCCGTCCGCCTGGACGCGCAGCACCTCCGGGTATTTCTCCGCCATCCAGCCGGGGCGCGCGCCGGAGGGCGTCGCGAGGACGGTATAGATCCCCTCCGCGTAGAGGTTGTCAATGATCTCCGCGAGCCAGTCAAAGTCATACCGGCCCTCCTCGGGCTCGAGGCGCTCCCAGTCGAAGATGCCGACCGATACGGCGTTCCAGCCCGCGAGCTTCATCAGCCGGACGTCCTCCTTCAGGATTTCCGGGCAGTCGAGCCACTGGCCGGGGTTGTAGTCGCCGCCGTGAAGCAGCACGTTCCATTGTTTCATGCAGATTCCTCCCTGTTTTTCTTCTCCCGCCGTGCGCGGGACGATTTCTCCTATATGTTACCATACCATACCGGTTCAGGGCTTGTAAATTGTTTTTCTTTGAAATGATTGGGAAAATCTTTCGGGAGGAATCGGAAGGGAAATTTCAGTCTTCGCCTTTTGGCTGCTCGTAAATGGAGAACCAGAGTCCGTCGTCAGAAACACAGTGGAACTTCTGCTTCAGCTCCTCATCCGTCATATTGAAGTGAACACCGAACAGGCGCTCCAGAATCGCTTCGAACGCTTCCTCCTCCCGGGCATGGAAAAGCTCGGAAAACTCTTCCTCCGTAGGGCTCCACCCCAATACTTTCTGGATCAGTGGAACGTCAGGAAGCAGGATTTCTTCTCCGTCCCTTTTAGCCTCCGACACCGGATCTCCATTTTCCTCCACGCTGAGGAAGAAAGCGCCGTTTTCCTTCCATAAGCAGACAATCGGGGCGCGCAGGTCTTCGCTGAAATTCGTCGAATAGAACCTCCATGAATCCTTACACGCAACCAAGCAGATCTGATAACGGCCTAAATCAAGATATGCTGTTTTTGCAGAATCTGCGCGAATTAATCTCAAGATTGACGCTAACTGCATTTTGTTCATTTCATCCGGACATGGGGAGTAGGCTCTCGTTGGCGGTTTCAAGATGGGATCCACACTGAAAAAAAGGATTTTCCCATTCCAGTAATTATTGATTTCAGTTGCCAGCTTTTTATTCTTTTTTCGAAGCATCCCTGCAGGATCCTGAAATATGTAAATCAACGGGTAATGATCGAGCGGAGGATACTTCCGGTGCATTTCTGCGGAGACTTCAGCCAGCATTTTCTGGCGCCGTGCGTTATTTCCCTGCGCCAGATCGCTGAGGCCAAGCTCGTTCCGGCGGGTTTCGATCTGTTCCTCCGTCAGAGGGAGATCGAGCGCGTCCTCAATCCGGCTTCCGGCGTCCTCCGCATC
>CASFAA010000244.1 GCA_949292505.1 uncultured Oscillospiraceae bacterium | reverse complement strand
TCCGAGACGCTCGACGCCATCCGCACGGCGCGCCATGCCGGGTACACGACGGTCGTCTCCCACCGCTCCGGCGAAACGGAGGACGCGTCGATCGCCGATCTCGCCGTCGCCCTGAACGCCGGCCAGATCAAGACCGGCGCGCCGAGCCGCGGCGAACGCACCGCGAAATACAACCGCCTGCTGCGCATCGGGGAAGCCCTCGGGGAAGCTGCGCTCTATCCCGGTTTTTCCGCCTTTCATGTGACGCGCTGAGAGAAAAAAGGGGGAGGCAGGGCCGTTTTCCGGCCAGCCTCTCCCTTTTCCTGTCACGGCAGGCGCTTCCCCGCCGCGAGATAGAGCTCGTACCATTCGGCGCGCGTCAGTGTGATCTCGCTCGAGAGGCAGATGCCCGCGAGACGCTCGGGATTCATCGTGCCGGCGATGGTCTGAATCTTCGCCGGGTGGCGCGAAATCCAGGCGACGGCAATCGCCTCCGGCGTCACGCCGTACTGCGCCGCGAGGCGGTCGATTGCGTCGTTGAGCGCCGCGAACTTCTCGCGGTTCCCGAGATAGACGCCCTGGAACATCCCGTATTGGAACGGCGACCATGCCTGAATCGTGATCTCGTGCAGGCGGCAGTAGTCGAGCACGCCGCCGTCGCGGTCGACCGACTCGGGCAGGTACATATTCGCGTTGAGGCCCGCGTCGATCATCGGGCAGTGCGCGACGCTGAACTGCAGCTGATTGACCGCGATCGGCTCGCCGCAGTACTTCTCGAGCAGCGCCATCTGGCCGGGCGTCTGGTTGCTGACGCCGAAATGGCGCACCTTCCCGGACTCCTTGAGAATCCGGAACGCCTCCGCGACCTCCTCCGGCTCCATGAGCGCGTCGGGGCGGTGCAGGAGCAGAAAGTCGACGTAGTCCGTGCGCAGGCGCGACAGGCTTCCGTCCACGCTTTCGAGAATGTGCTCCTTCGAGAAGTCAAAGCAGCCCTCGCGGATGCCGCATTTTGTCTGTAAGATGACGCCTTCCCGGCGATCGCCGTTCATCGGGTACGCCTTCGCGAACGCCGTCTCGCATTCCCCGCCGCCGTAAATATCGGCGTGGTCGAAGAAATTGACGCCGTTCTCGAGCGCCGTGCGGATCAGCCGCTCCGCGCTCGCCGTCTCAAGCTTTGCCATCCGCATACAGCCGAGGCCAATCTGCGGGGCTGTCACGCCGCTTTTTCCAAGCGCAATGGTTTTCATGCCGTATTCCTCCCTTATCCCTGTGCCAGAATCACGTCGATGCGGGCGAGCTCGTCCGGCGTGAAGTCCATGTTCCCGAGCACCCTCGCGTTCTCCTCAATCTGGGAGAGGCGGCTCGCGCCGATGATGACGGACGTCGTGTGCTGCAGCACCCAGGCCAGCGCCATCTGCGCGAGACTCTGCCCGCGCTCCTGCGCGAGCTCGTTGAGCGCGGCGGCCTTTCGCACCTTGTCCTCCGTGACGCCCTCGCGCGTCAAAAAGACGCTGTGCCCCGCCGCGCGGGAGTCCGCCGGGATGCCGTGCAGGTAGCGTTCGGTGAGAAGCCCCTGCGCGAGCGGCGAGAACGCGATCGAGCCGACGCCCTCCTCTGTGAGGACGTCGAGCACCGGCTCGTTCTCGCGCGCGAACATCGAGTACCGCAGCTGATGGATCAGGCAGTGGATGCCTCGCCCGGCGAGCAGGCGCACCATCCGCCGCGTCTGCTCGGGATTGTAGTTGGAAATGCCGACGTACAGCGCCTTGCCGGAGCGCACAATCTGCTCGAGCGCCTCCGCGGTCTCCTCGAGCGGCGTGTCCGGGTCGGGGCGGTGGTGGTAGAAGATGTCGACATAGTCGAGCCTCATGCGGCGCAGGCTCTGGTCGAGCGAGCTGATGAGCTGCTTCTTCGAGCCCCATTCGCCGTACGGCCCCGGCCACATATAGTAGCCTGCCTTCGTGGAGATCACGAGCTCGTCGCGGTAGGGGCGAAGCTCCTCCGAAATGACGCGGCCGAAGGTCTCCTCCGCCGACCCGGCGCCTGGGCCGTAGTTGTTTGCGAGGTCAAAGTGGGTGATGCCGCAGTCGAACGCGCCGAGCAGCATTTCGCGGCAGGTCGAGAGGATCGCCTCGTCGCCGAAATTGTGCCACAGCCCCAGCGAGACGGCGGGCAGCAGCAGGCCGCTTCTTCCGCAGCGGCGGTACTGCATTGCGTCATACCGGCGGGGATTTGCCTGATACACCATGGATGATCGCTCCTTTTCTCAGTCCTCCCGGAGAGCGCCGTGCGCGTTCTCCGTCATTTTCTTCATTATAAAAGCTTTGCCGCGCTTCGTCAATCGTTCTGCTTGGGCGAAAAAAGGAGGAGAAAGGGTTTGACAGCGCGAGCCGGTCTGCCGTACAATGAAAAAAACGCCGCGGAACAAATCGCGGCGGGGAAAGGGAACGAATCATGTTTGCTGAATGTCTGTCCCGTCTGCCGGAAACGCTCTCCGAGCCCGGCAGACTGCCGTCTGCGGACGCGCTCGCCTCTCTGCCCGACGCCCTGCGCGGACTTGTGTCCTCCCGTGCCGCCCGCGCCGCGGAGACGCCGCTGACGCGGATCCTCGCCTCCGACTGGCTCGCCTTCTCGCGCACCGGCGACCGCGCGAAGTACGAGGGCCTGTATTTTCCGCGCCGCCGCCGTCTGACCGACCTCGTGTGCGGCCTCCTTCTGGAGGACAATCCCGTCTGGCTTGACGAGGCCGTCGACACCGTCTGGGCGCTGTGCGAGGAGAGCGCCTGGCAGCTTCCGCCCCACAACTCGTATGTGCGCGATACCCCGCAGCTCCCCTGGCCGGACGTCGCGCGCCCCGTGGTGGATCTATTCGCCGCCGAGACGGGCGCGCTCCTCGCCGTGACCGCCCGTACCCTCGGCGATCGCCTCCCGCGCGAGGTGCACGACCGGATCCTGTTTGAGGTGAACCGCCGCATCCTCACGCCGTACCGCACGGAGCACTTCTGGTGGATGGGAAACGGGGACGAGCCGATGTGCAACTGGACGACCTGGTGCACGCAGAACGTCCTGCTCTGCGCGTTCTGCCTGCCCTTCGGCGAGGAGACGCGCCGCGCCGTCGTCGGGCAGGCGGCGGTTTCGCTCGACTGCTTCGTCAAGGACTACGGCGAGGACGGCTGCTGCAGCGAGGGCGCGCAGTACTACGGCCACGCCGCGCTGTGCCTGTTTGGCTGCCTGACGCTCCTGACCGAAGCCGCCCCCGGCGCGTTCGACGCTCTGTGGACGAACCCAAAGGTAGCGAACATGGCCGCATTTATCTATCAGATGCACGTCGCGGGAAACTACTATGTCAACTTCGCCGACTGCTCGCCGTTCGCCGGCCGGCGCGGCGCGCGGGAGTACCTGTTCGCCGTCCGCACGGGGAACGAGGGAATGGCTGATTTCGCGGCGCGCGACTGGCTCGCGTCCCTCTCCGACCGGACGCCGGACGGCGACGTGATGCGCATCAACCTGTGGTATTCGCTGCTCGAGCTTGAGGCTGCCCCCGCGATGGCTGCGGCCGCTGCGCTTCCCGAGCGCCCGCAGCCCGCCGGGGACGTTTTTTACCCGAGCAACGGCGTCTACCTCGCGCGGCGCGGAGACTGGACGCTCGCCGCAAAGGCGGGAAACAACGCCGACAGCCACAATCACAACGACGTCGGCAGCGTCACCGTATACCGGGGCGGCAGGCCGTTCCTCATCGACCTCGGCGTCGAGACGTACAGCCGCAAGACGTTTTCGCCGCAGCGGTACGAGATCTGGACGATGCAGTCCTCGTGGCACAATCTGCCCTCGTTCGACGGCGTCATGCAGCGCGACGGCGCGGAGTACCGCGCGCGGGACGTGCAGGTCACAAAGCCGGACGGCGCGTTCCGCGTCGAGATGGAGCTCTCCGCCGCCTGGCCGCCGGAGGCCGGGCTCACGCGGTATACCCGCGCCGTGACGCTGGCGGAGCGGGGCCTGCGCATCGAGGACCGCTGCGAGGGCTCCTTCCGGGAAGCGGAGCTTCACCTGCTCACGCAGGAAAAGCCGTCGCTCGAAGCGCTGGACTGCGTGCGGATCGGCGCTCTCGGAGCGCTGCGCTTCTCCGGGCAGACGGGCGGCGTCCGTGCCGAGACAATCCCCGTCACCGACGCCCGCCTGCGCATCGCCTGGCCCGACACCCTCTACCGCCTCGTCATCCCCTTCGCCTCCTCTCTTATCGTGGAAGCAACCTGACAGAATGCAGAAGACCCGCTGTCCTCCGCAGAGGACGGCGGGTCTTTTTCGCTTTGGAAGAGCTTTAATCCGGCAATTCCCATCCGATATCGTCCGTGATCTCAATCTTCTTGTCGCGCATCATCAGATCGTTCATCGCCTGGACGGCGGACTTGCCGGAAAACAGGACGGCGTTGACCTGCTCGATGATGGGAAGCGGGACGCCGCAGCGAGCGGAGAGCTCCATCGCCGCCTTCGCGGAGTAGACGCCCTCGACGACCATGTGCACCTCGTCCATGGCCTCCTGCATCGTTTTTCCCTGCCCGATGAGAATGCCGGCGCGGCGGTTGCGCGAGTGCATACTGGCGCACGTCACGATGAGATCGCCGATGCCCGAGAGGCCGTAGAACGTCTCGAAATGCCCGCCGAGCTTCATGCCGAGCGCCGCGATCTCCTTGATGGCGCGCGTGATGAGGGCGGCCTTCGTGTTGTCGCCGCAGCCGATGCCGTCCGCGATGCCCGCGGCCAGCGCGACGACGTTTTTGAGCGCCGCGCCGAGCTCGACGCCGTAAACGTCCGGGCTCGCGTAGACGCGGAAGACGTCGCTCATGAAGATGTTCTGGACGTATTCCGCCGTGCGCTTGCGGCGCGCCGCCGCGGTGATGGCCGTCGGCATCCCGCGCCCGACCTCCTCCGCGTGGGACGGCCCGGAGAGCACGGCGACCTCCGCCTGCGGAATCTCCTGCTCGATGATCTGCGAGAGCGTGAGGAGGGTGTTCTCCTCGATGCCCTTGGCGACGTTGACGATGATCTGTCCCTCGCGGACGAGCGGGCACAGCTGCTTCGAGGTGCTCCGCGTGAAGGGGGAGGGGACGGCGAGCACCAGCAGGTCCATGCCCTCCGCCGCCCGCGCGAGATCCGTAGTGAACGCGGTTGTCTCGGAGAGCTTCACGCCGGGAAGTTTCTCCTTCTGCTCATGCTCCCGCCGGAGCATCTCGATCTCCGCGGAGAGAGCGGACCAGACCGTCACCTCGTGCCCATTGTTTGTCAGCAGCCAGGTGAGCGCCGTACCCCAGCTTCCCGCGCCAATCATCCCGATCCTTGCCATCTTCTCGTCTCCTTCGCAGGGGGATGTGCATCCCCGTGTTCGTTGTACTCATTTTACCTGATTTTCCGCAGAATGTAAAGCCGCGGCGTTCGGGAGGGAGGAGAAGCGATTATGATAAAATAATTTGGAGTTGTCTTTTTTTCAGAGGCCACTTATAATAAAATTGACCTTGGCTGTCCTGTTTGGGTGGAAAAGGTTTTGTTCCCGGACTGCCGCGCCGTTTCCATTCGTCGCCGGCAGATTCGCCTGGAACAGAGAACACGGAAAGGAGCGGGCAATATGGCAAGCGCGGAATGGATGAAAAAATACGAGGAGGTCAGGGACAAGCTGGCCTGTCCCATCGATCTGGAGGCCTATTTCACAGAGAAGGCCATCGGCTCCATGGCGGTGGATACGCTGGACATCGGAGCCGTGCGCTTCCCTACCGGAACGATCTTTGCCTGCGATCCGCTGATCGAGCTGGAGGACGCGCAGCCATACCTGCAAACCATTCCCGCCGGGACCTACCCGGTGCGGATCTGCGTGGTGCCCAGCGAGCAGTACGGCGACCGCTATGCCTGCGTCAAGGTGACGGTCAGCGGGGAGAAGCCGGTTCGGTACGAACTCGCGATGCGCGGCGATGAGAATCTGGACGACGAGCTTGAGGACGGCGACTACTTCGGCTTCTTCGTGGACGCCGGGATGGGCTGCGTTGCCGACGTGCAGGCGCAAAAAGACTTCAACGTCTACTGGGCGGGCCGCCTCGAGGAGGACGAGAGCGCCGACACCTACAACGACCTTTTCTGCGATTTGCTGGAGGAAAACAGCCGGAAGAATCCGAAATACCAGAGAGACGGCGGGGACTGGCTCAACTGGACGGCGCCTGGCTCCGACTGCGCGATCCCGATCTTCTCCTCCGGCTGGGGGGACGGGTGCTATCCGGTTTATTTCGGCTTCGACGCTGAGGGGAAGGTCTGCGGCGTGTACGTTCACTTGATCGACATTGCGGAAAGCTACGAGTGAGGAAACCATCTTTTTTTCCGCTCTGAAGCAAAACGGGAAGGACAGGCAGAAGGCCTGTAAAAAACGGAGGGAAGCGCGAAAATCGCTTCCCTCCGTTTTTTTTCGCAGACAGCTTCCCCAATCCCACCCTCGCAGAACCAGTCAACGCCCGGTTGTAACGATACGCCATATCGGTACGCGTATGCGCAGTCGGGGCTTAACAATGCTCAGGGATTTGAACCCCACGCCTGCCCTTCGGCGAGCCAATCCTGTACGGACATTTCTGTCCAATTTTCGGCGTTCGCCCTGCCTCTGCTACCGGCTGTCTGTTATTCCATCAGATCGGTGATCCAGTTGCTCTGCTGCAGTCTGTTGTCGAGCTCCCGTACCTCCTTGGCCATTCGATCCACCTCGGCCTGCCATGCGGGCACGGAGACGGCGGACTGAATGCGGATTTCCGTGTTCCGCGCGCGGTAGGCCGTCTGGCTTCCCGCGTAGACGACGTCGCGGTACGCGTGAAGCTTGACGAGCAGAGCGTCCTTTTTCGCGATAAGCTCCGTCAGCGTCATGCCGTCCGCCATTGTGCGGCAGTTCGTCAAATTGATCCGCGCCATGAGCCAGGTCAGGCGGGAAACGGATTCGTCCAGCTCCCGTTTGAGCATCTCCGGGTTTTCCACGGGCTTCTCGCCCTCCTGGACAAGGGCGTTGCTGCACAGCCGATCCTTGAGCTGCTCAATTTTGCGGTTGAGATCGGCGCGTTCCTGCAAGGCTTCTGCAAGCTTCATATTCGGTTATCCTCCTGTTTCCTGCGGCGCGTATGTCTGCGCCGGCTGTTCCTGTTTTGGCAGCAGCTCGATGACGGCGTCGTCAAACTGCTTTTGGCGGAAGCAGAGCCGCCAGGTTACGTTTTCCACCGGCTCGAAATACAGGGAGGAGCAGGCGGCATGGAGCTTCCCCTGCTCCTTCGGCCCAAAAAGGATGGCCGTCGGGCCGTCCGCGCCGCCGATGACGCCGATCACCGCCGCGCAGGACGCGGCCTCCGGCTGGCCGGGAGCAGCCTTTGCCTGCCGGGGTCGATCCCCGTCGCAGCAGTCGGCAGCCGAGAGGACGCCGTCGGGCAGCTCCGGCGCGACCGTGTACGTCATGGCGAGGTAGTGGGAAGGGCGCTCCAGCCCTCTCTCCGGCATCCGGCTCCAGTCCACCGTCTGCGCCTCGTACTCCTGTACGGTCAAAAGATGCTCCTTCCCGTCCGTCGGGGACGAAAAAGAGAAGGCGTCGCCCGGCCGGGAGACGCGAAAATGCGGCCCGGGGAGGGAGATGGGCTCCTGCATCATCGTGACGGACAAGGAGCGCAGCGACGGTTTCCGTTTTGTCGCCCACGGGAAGGAAAGGCGGTGAACCGTCCAGCCAAAGCGGCGATCCAGCCCATAGTGCGCGGCGATCCGCTCCGCCTCCTGCGCGGCTCCCTCCGGGAACGCGGGAGGCAGGGCGGCGATAGAGCAGCCGCGCTCCGCGCGAAGCTCCCTGCCGTTGACCCGCAGCACGGCGGTGAAGTCCAGCTCCAGCGGGTTGTCGAGCTCCATCCGCAGCCGCTCCTCCTCCGATTCCGGAGGGCGATCCGGCTGCCACCTGTCAAGAAACGCCCGGATGGCGGACGGCTCGGTCCGGAAGCAGAAATCCGCCACAATTCCCTTCGCGCAGAGATAGACGGAGGGGAGAAGCCAGCCGCGTCCCGCCCAGGCAAACACTCGATGGAGGCGCAGCTCCGTCCCGGGGCGGCCCGAGCCGCGCTGCCCCCAGAAGCTGCCGCCGTAGAACACATTCCATTCCGGCTCCGGGCAAGGCGCATCCGGGTTCATCTCCGGGTCGTAGTAGTCCTCCGTATATTTGAGCCTGGCGTAGTCGAAGGAAGCCTGCAGCTCCCGCAGCCAGCGCCACGGATGCTCCATCGGGGAGAGGCCGGTGCGCTCCGCAATCTGCCGCAGTACCGCCTCCTGCTCCGGCGAGGGCGGATTCTCCGCGAGGTAGGCGTCAAACTGCGTCTCGTCCCACTGCCACGCCTGCTCGAGCGCCGCGCTGTCCCTGCAGGCGAGGAGGAGGCGCAGAAAATCGGCTCCGTTTCGCGCCAGCGGGTGGACGAAATGAGGCGCTTCGTTCATCGGGCTGACGGCAAATACCGTCTCCCCGAACCCCCGCACAAAGCAGAAGTGAATGCCGTCCACCCCCGCCCAGCCGAAGATATCCGCGCCCCTTGGCGTACAGAAATACGGGTGCGCGTCCGTACGCCGTTCGATCCCCAGCGGGGCGAGATCGATTCCCCATTTTGATAAGCGCTGCAAAAAGCGTTTCAATCCGGCTCCTCCTTTCCGGGCAGCTCGCGTCAGTCCTCGTCCCCGGCCTTGAAATTGTAGACGGGGCGGAGTATTTTAACGACCTCCGCCGTGGGGCCGATGTTGTCGAGAATGTTCCGCATCCCCTTGTACGCCATCGGGCACTCGTCGAGCGTCGCCTTGCTCACCGAGGTGGTGAAGACGTCCGCCATCTCCTTCCTGAACTGGGAGACGGTGAAGGACTGCTTCGCCTCCGCGCGGCTCATCAGCCGCCCCGCCCCGTGCGGCGCGGAGAAGTTCCATTCCTCGTTGCCCTTTCCCGCGCAGAGCAGGCTGCCGTCGCGCATATTGATGGGGATCAGCAGCCGCTCACCCGCCCGGGCGGAGACTGCTCCTTTGCGCAGAATCATGCTGTCGGTGTCGATATAGTTGTGAATCGTGGTAAACTGCTCCTCCACATGGAGCTTCATGCCCTTTATGATCTCGTCCACCATGGCCTGCCGGTTCAGCGCCGCGAAGCGCTGGACAAGCCGCATATCGTGGAGGTACTGCTCGAACAGCTCGCCCGAGACATAGGCAAGCGCCTTGGGAATCTCAGTCTGCTTGAGGTTTTTGAGCTTTTTGAGCTCTTTTGCGATCTCCTTCTCCCGGCCCTCCGCTTTGAGCCGCGACGTCAGCGCTGCCACGGAAGCGTCGTCCGTGCGGTTGAGCACGCGGTAGCCCTCCTGCTGGTAGTACCCGGCCGCCTCCACGCCGAGGTGGCGGCTTCCGGAGTGGACGACGAGATAAAGGCTTCCTTCGTCGTCGCGGTCGACCTCGATGAAATGGTTGCCGCCGCCCAGCGTGCCGATACTCCTCTCTGCGCGCAGCAGATCCACACGGGACGCGCAGCACAGCGCGCCGAGCTCCATCTGCTCCGCGTACCGGTGGGGCGTCGCGCGGATGGAAAAGCCGGAGGGGATTTTCTCGCGAATCAGCCGGTCGAGCTTCTGCAGCTCGAGATGCGTCTCGCGGAGGCGGACGGTCTCCATGCCGCAGCCGATGTCCACGCCCACGAGATTGGGGACGATCTTGTCCGTGACGGTCATGGTGGTGCCGATGGTGCAGCCCTTTCCGGCGTGGATGTCCGGCATCAGCCGGATGCGGCTGCCTGCCGTGAACGCCTGGTTGCACAGCTCCTGCACCTGCGCGACGGACGCGCTGTCGACCGTGTCGGTATAAATGATGGCTTCGTTGTATTTTCCTTTGATCTGGATCATGGTTTCCTTTCTCTAAGATGCTGCAGCGGGGCGGAGCGCGGCGGGCAGAGGGGAGAGAACGGGCCGGCTTCGCACGGAGGAACATTCAGATCAGAATGCCCTCGCAGTGGTC
>CASFAA010000243.1 GCA_949292505.1 uncultured Oscillospiraceae bacterium | reverse complement strand
CAAGCGCCTCATCACCGAGGACACCAAGAAGGAGATGAAGAAGATCCTCTCCGAGATTCAGGACGGCACCTTCGCTTCCAAGTGGATCGCCGAGAACAAGAACGGCCGCGCCCACTTCAACGCCTGCCGCCGCATCGCCGCTTCCCATCAGCTGGAGGAGGTCGGCGCCGAGCTGCGCAAGATGTACGCCTGGAACGACAACGACAAGTACGCGGACTAAGAGAGGCGTCTCTCCCTCCGCTTATCGCCTCACGGCGTAAAATTGGTCCCCTTGCGGCATAGGATATGCCGCAAGGGGACCTTTTTGCGCCCGCGCCGGCGGCAGAATAACAGAAAAGCCGCCCTCCCCTGCGGGGAAGGCGGCCTTCGTTGTCCCGGGGGGAAGCCCGGCGATAGTTCGAAAACGGGGTTCGGCTTACGGCTCCACGGGGAACTCGAGGGTGCCGGACGATCCGGGGGCAATTTCGTATTTCAGGAAAATGAGCACGACGGAGCCGTCCTCGTCGATGTAGAAGCGCTGGCTCTCGTTTACGCCGGAGAAGCCGCCCATATCGGCGGTGAAGAAGTTCTCAGGATGCGCCTCAATGGCGGCGTACACGACATCGTCGGCCTTCTCCTTCCAGTCCTCGCCGAGGACATCCGGGAGGGTGAGCGTCTCGCCCGTGTTCAGGTCGATGTTGTAATACGTCAGCTCGGAGTAGCCGGAGGCGCGCACCTCGAAGCGCTCGAGCTCGAAGGAGAGCACGTCCTCCGTGCACGACTTGACGTCGTAGTCGAAGGAGATCGTCATCGGGATGTAGTCGTCGGGATCGCCGCCCGTCGCGACGTACGCCTCGTACTCCTCGGCGGCGCGCTCCCGCGCCGCGGCGAGATCATCGTCGATCTTCTGCTGGATCTCCTCGTTCATCCGCTCCTCGAGCAACGGGAAGGACGTGCCCGTCACCTCCGGCACGCGGACGTCGACGAGCTCGCGGTCCGTCTCGATGTGGTACTCGTTGAAGGTGAGCACCTGCGCCACCGCGCCGAGCACCGGCAGCTGGGCGGCCGCCGCGGCGAACGCGGGACTCACGTTCAGCGCGCCGACAAAGAGCAGGCACAGGCACGCGGCCAGGCAGAGCAGCTGCTGCGGCAGGCGGCTTTTTCTTCTTTTATGAAATGGCGCGCGCACGACGTACGGCAGCTCGGGCGGAAGCTCCGCGGAAAGGTATTCCTGCCGGAGCGCTTCGAGCTTTTCCCGGTCGGTTTTCATGAAAGCACCTCCTGTTCCGTTAAAGAAAGGCGCAGCTGAGCAAGCGCCCTGTAAAGGCGCGTTTTCACGGTACTCAGCGGCGTGCGTGTGATTTGAGCAATCTCCTCAAGCTTTCTGTCCTCAAAAAACCGGAGGATGACGACGGTGCGCAGCTTCGGATCGAGCGCGTCGATCGACTTGCGCAGATCCCAGAGCTCGTCGCGATCGTGCTCCTCCTCCGCGCCGTCCCAGTCCTCGAGCGGCACGACGGGCTTTCTCCGCCGCAGACGCGTCAGACATTCGTTGACGACGATGCGCGTCATCCAGATGTGCAGCCTGTCGCCGCTGCGCAGCGACGGCAGACGGTCAATCGCCCGGGCAATCGACTCCTGCACCGCGTCAAGCGCGTCGTCCCGGTTTTTCAGATAGCTGTACGCGAGGCGGTACAGCCCGGCCTGGTGCTCCTCCACATACGCCTGCAGTCGAACGAGGGAGCTTTCTGCCATCTTGCTTCGTTATGCCCCCGCGGCCTCGTCGATGAGGGCGCGCGCGGCTTCGTTGTCGTCTGAGAGGCACAGGATGACGTACTTCCCGCGCGTCTCAATCAGGGGATCGCCGAGCTTCGTCATTTCCTTGGGCTGGTAGCTCTCAAACGCGAGCTTCTGGTCCTCGACGCGCTTCTCGAGCGCCGCCTTGACCGTCTCCACCGCGTCTCCGCCCGCCGTCTCAATCACGGCGATCTCCTCGGCGGTCGCGCCGGTGCTGACATAAACTTTCAGTTGAACAACGGTTGTGTTATCCAGTCCGTAGATATTCATCGCCGCGTCGCCGTCGAGACCGGTCAGCTGATCCTGGAACGTGAGGCCGGAGGCGAGACTGTCGGCGAGGGCGGCGGGATCAAGCGAGACGTCCGCGCCCGCCTGCTCCGCCTGCTGCGAACAGGCCGCGCAGGCCAGGACGAGGGCGCACGAGAGCGCCGCGGCAAGGAGTTTACGCAAAAGCTTCATAGGAAATTCCGCCTTTCTGAATGGAATCATGACGCGTCACGAATTTGCGTCAAGGTATACCGTCCACTTGCGGCAGTAGTCGATGTTCGGGTGGACGCCGTCGGTGGAGGCGTCGGCAGGCAGGCTGCCCGATTCGTCCATGAGCGCCTCGTTGACGCGCAGATACGTCGCGCCCTTGTCCTTCGCCATCTGCTCGATGAGGGCGTTGAACTCGTTGATGCGCGGGTTGTTGTAAATACTGTCCTGCTCCGACTTCTTCGCGGAGACGGGCAGGATGGACTGGACGTAGATCGTCGCGTCCGGCTGGGACTTTTTGAGCTCGTCAATGATCTTACCGTAGTCGTCGATGAAGATGTCGGTGCTCACCCAGCCGAGCTCGTTGACGCCGAGCATGATGTACACGCGCTTGTACTGGTGGCGGGCGATGGCGTCCATGACGGTCATCTTCGTGCCGCCCTCGTCGATGTACGGCTCGGTGAACACGGTGTCGACCTTCAGGCCCTTGTAGGTGTAGTACGTCGCGCCGTTCAGCAGGCCGTACGTCTTGAGGGCCTCGGTGCGGCTGTCGCCGATGAAGGCGGCGTCGCTGTAATCGCCCGGCTCGGCGGGCGGGGCCTCGCTCACGGCGGACGACATACTGTCCGCAGCCGAGTCCTGCGCGGCGGAGGAGGCGGCCTCCTCAGACGAGACGGCCTCCGGCTCCGACGCCGTTTCCGACACGGCGGACACAATGTCCGACACGGCGGACGGCGCGTCCGACACCACGTCAGACGACGCCGTGAGCGCCCCCGCGCCAAAATAAATGCCCGCGCCCGCGGCGGCGAGCAGCAGCACGGCGGCGCACACGATCGCGGCGCGCCGCCGCAGCAAATTGCGTTTTCTGTAATGACGTTCTCTCTGAACCTTCAAAGCAAATCCACCTCGGCAATTTCTCTCATTCTGTTTGGATAGACGCGCCGGAGAGGAGGAAAGTTTCAAAAGAGCTGATTTTTTTCCGGCGTGTTCCTTTTATCATACAGGAAACGGCGGGCGATTGCAAGGCGGGCCGGGGAAAAAAGGGGCGGGGCGCGGCCAAAAAGCCGAGCCCCGCCCCGAGCGGATTCTGTACAGATTTACTTGCAGGCCTCGTACACCGCGACGGCGCACGCAACGGTCGCGCCGACCATCGGGTTGTTGCCCATGCCGATGAGGCCCATCATCTCAACGTGCGCAGGCACGGAGGAGGAGCCGGCGAACTGGGCGTCGCCGTGCATACGGCCCATGGAGTCGGTCAGGCCGTAGGAGGCGGGGCCGGCAGCCATGTTGTCCGGATGCAGGGTACGGCCGGTGCCGCCGCCGGAGGCGACGGAGAAGTAGCGCTTGCCGTTCTCGAGCGCCCACTTCTTGTAGGTGCCGGCGACAAGGTGCTGGAAGCGGGTCGGGTTGGTGGAGTTGCCGGTGATGGACACGTCCACGCCCTCGTGCTTCATGATGGCGACGCCCTCGAGAACGTCGTTCGCGCCGTAGCACTTGACGGCGGCGCGCTCGCCCTCGGAGAACGCCTTCTCGGAGACGATCGTGAGCTCGTCGGTGTAGAAGTCGTACTCGGTCTTGACATAGGTGAAGCCGTTGATGCGGGAGATAATGTAGGCGGCGTCCTTGCCCAGGCCGTTCAGGATGATGCGCAGGGGCTCCTTGCGGGCGCGGTTCGCCGTGCGGGCGATGCCGATGGCGCCCTCGGCGGCGGCGAAGGACTCGTGGCCGGCCAGGAAGGCGAAGCACTTCGTCTCGTCGCGCAGAAGCATCGCGCCGAGGTTGCCGTGGCCGAGACCGACCTTGCGGTTCTCCGCGACGGAGCCGGGGATGCAGAACGCCTGCAGGCCGATGCCGATGGCCTCCGCGGCCTCCGCGGCGGAGGAAACGCCCTTCTTCAGCGCGACGGCGCTGCCCAGGGTGTAAGCCCAGGAGGCGTTCTCAAAAGCGATGGGCTGCACGCCCTTGACAATCTTATCAACGTCGATACCCTTAGAGAGGCAGAGATCGCGGGCGTCCTCGAGGCTGGCAAGGCCATACTCGGCAAGACACTTCTCTATTTTGGCCATTCTTCTCTCTTTGCCTTCAAACATTACATCGTTAGCCATTATAGTTTTGTCCTCCTTCTTGTCGCTTTGTCAGCTTATTCCTCGCGGGGGTCAATGTACTTGGCGGCCCCGTCGAAGCGGCCGTACTGGCCCTTGTTCTTCTCGAAGGCTTCCTTCGGATCCACGCCGCGGCGAATGTCCTCGAGCATCTTGCCGAGCTTCACGAACTGGTAGCCGATGACCTCGTTGTTCTCATCGAGCGCCATCTTGAGGACGTAGCCCTCGGCCATCTCCATGTAGCGGACGCCCTTCGCGCCGGTGCTGAACATGGTGCCGACCTGGGAGCGCAGGCCCTTGCCGAGGTCCTCGAGGGAGGCGCCGATCGGCAGGCCGTCCTCGGAGAACGCCGTCTGGCTGCGGCCGTAGGCGAGCTGCTTGAAGATCTCGCGCATCGCGACGTTGATGGCGTCGCAGACGAGGTCGGTGTTCAGGCACTCAAGGAGCGTCTTGCCGGGCAGGATCTCCGCGGCCATCGCGGCGGAATGCGTCATGCCGGAGCAGCCGAGCGTCTCGACGAGAGCCTCCTGCACGATGCCCTCCTTGACGTTGAGGGTCAGCTTGCAGGCGCCCTGCTGCGGCGCGCACCAGCCCACGCCGTGGGACAGACCGGAAATGTCCGAGATCTGATACGACTTGACCCACTTACCCTCTTCCGGGATCGGGGCGGGACCATGATGGGGACCCTTGGTTACGGGGCACATTCTTTCCACTTCATGGGAATAATTCATACTTGGTACTCCTTTCGGTTTTTCGTTCCCGGCCGGGCGGGCCGGCCGCTGGAGCCGCCGTCGGGAGAGGGTTCCCTCCCGCGGACTTCGCTGGTTTGCATCCTTCATTATAGGCTATTTTCCTGATTTGATCAATAGAATTTGCGCCGTCTTTGCGGAATTTTCTTAAAGCTTTGCCGTTTTGGGCAGGATGCGCCGCCAAAGGGCCGCAAAGGGCGAAGTATTCATATTCTCTTCTTTCTTTTTGCCGCGGTTTGTGGTATACTGAAAACTGTATGTGATAACGGACTCGATCCGGATTCGCGGGGGCCTCCTCCCGCAAATACTGAGGTGATAGAATCATGGCGAATATTCTTGCAAAATTCTTCGGCAACTACTCCAAGCGCGAGCTCAAGCGCATCCAGCCGCTGTGCGACGCGGTGCTCGCCCTCGAATCGAAATACGAGGCCATGCCCGAGCACGAGCTGCGCGGGCAGACGGACGTGCTGCGCGGCCGCCTCGCCGCCGGCGAGACGCTCGACGACATTCTCCCGGACGCCTTTGCCGTCTGCCGCGAGGCGACGCGCCGCGTCCTGAACCAGCCGCACTTCCCCGTACAGATTCTCGGCGGCATCGTGCTGCACCAGGGCCGCATCGCGGAGATGACGACCGGCGAGGGCAAAACGCAGACGGTCATCCTCCCGGCCTACCTCAACGCCCTCTCCGGCAAGGGCGTGCACGTCGTCACGGTCAACGACTACCTCGCCCGCCGCGACTCCGAGTGGATGGGCAAGGTGTACCGGTACCTCGGCCTTTCCGTCGGCCTGATTGTCCACGACCTCGACAACAGCGCGCGCAAGGCGGCGTACAACGCCGACATCACCTACGGCACGAACAACGAGCTCGGCTTCGACTACCTGCGCGACAACATGGTCATCTACAAGGAGAACAAGGTGCAGCGCGGCCACAGCTTCGCCATCGTCGACGAGGTCGACTCCATCCTCATCGACGAGGCGAGAACGCCGCTCATCATCTCCGGCCAGGGAGACAAGTCCACCGAGCTCTACCAGCAGGCCGACCGCTGCGCGAAAACGCTGCGCATGGTCAAGGTCGCGGAGCTCGACGACAAGGCCGACAACGACGAGATCTACGCCGACGCCGACTATCTCGTCGACGAGAAGGCGAAGACGGCCACCCTCACCCCGAACGGCGTGCGCAAGGTCGAGGCGTTCTTCGGCCTCGAGAACCTCACCGACCCGGACAACATCACCTACCAGCACCACATCAACCAGGCCATCAAGGCGCGCGGCGTCATGACGCGCGACATCGACTACGTCGTCAAGGACGGCGAGGTCATCATCGTCGACGAGTTCACGGGCCGCCTGATGTACGGCCGCCGCTACAACGAGGGCCTGCACCAGGCCATCGAGGCGAAGGAGGGCGTGAAGGTCGCCCACGAGAGCAAGACGCTCGCGACCATCACCTTCCAGAACTTCTTCCGCCTCTACGACAAGCTCTCCGGCATGACCGGCACGGCCATGACCGAGGAGGAGGAGTTCCGCGAGATCTACAAGCTCGACGTCGTCGAAATCCCGACGAACCGCCCGATGATCCGCGAGGATATGCCGGACGTCGTCTACAAGACGGAGCGCGGCAAGTTCAACGCCGTCATCGACGACATCATCGAGCACCACGAGAAGGGCCAGCCCGTGCTCGTCGGCACGATCTCGATCGAGAAGTCGGAGCAGCTCTCCGCGCTGCTCAAGCGCCGCGGCGTGAAGCACGAGGTACTCAACGCGAAGTACCACGACAAGGAAGCCGAGATCGTCGCGCAGGCGGGCCACAAGGGCGCCGTCACGATCGCGACGAACATGGCCGGCCGCGGCACCGACATCAAGCTCGGCGGCAACGCGGAATATATGGCGAAGGCTGAAATGCGCCGGATGCAGATCCCCGAGGAGCTCATCAACGAGGCGGACAGCTATTCCGAGACGGACAACGAGGACATCCTCGCCGCGCGGAAGACGTTCGCCGAGCTCAACGAGAAGTACAAGGCCGTCACCGACAAGGAGGCCGAGGAGGTCCGCGCCGCGGGGGGCCTGTACATCATCGGTACGGAGCGCCACGAGTCCCGCCGCATCGACAACCAGCTGCGCGGCCGTTCCGGCCGTCAGGGCGACCCGGGCATGAGCCGCTTCTACATCTCGCTCGAGGACGATCTCATGCGTCTGTTCGGCGGCGAGCGCATCACCACGATGATGGATCGCCTCAACGTCGACGAGGACACCCCGATCGAGACGAAGATGCTCTCGAACACGATCGAGGGCGCGCAGCGCAAGATCGAGGGCCGCAACTTCGGCATCCGCAAGAACGTCCTGCAGTACGACGACGTGCTCAGCCGCCAGCGCGAGGTCATCTACGCGCAGCGCAACGAGGTGCTCGACGGCAAGGACATCCACGACGAGATTATGAAGATGATCGATCAGGCGATCGAGGATCAGGTCAAGCACTTCCTCCCCGCCGAAGCGCTGCATGAGGACTGGAACCTGCAGGGACTCAAGGATCACTATCTCGGCTGGCTTCTCGGGCCGGACGATCTGGTCTTCACGAAGCAGGAGCTCGAGGATCTCGACCCCGAGTTCGTCACGAAGACGATCACGGAGCGCGCGCACCTGATTTACCACAACCGCGAGGAGCAGTTCGGCGAAGCGATCACGCGCGAGCTCGAGCGCGTCGTCCTGCTCAAGAACGTCGACCGCGAGTGGATGGACCACATCGACGCGATGGAGGAGCTCAAGCGCGGCATCCGCCTGCGCGCCTACGCGCAGCGCGACCCGGTCGTCGAGTACCGCGTCGAGGGCTTCGATATGTTCGAAGCCATGATCCGCACCATCCGCGAGAACACCGCCCGCATGATGCTCACCGTCCGCCTGCGCACGCAGGAAGAGCCCAAGCGCGAGCAGGTGGCGAAGCCCACCGCGACGAGCGCCGACCAGACGGACACAAAGCGCCCCGTCCGCAAGGGCAAAAAGATCGGCCCCAACGACCCCTGCCCCTGCGGCAGCGGCAAGAAGTTCAAAAAGTGCACCTGCGCGGAATATCATTCCGAGGGATGAGCACGCTTTCCTAAGAAAAAAGCTTGCTTTTATTCTGGGGAAAGCACGCTTTCCATATTAAAAAAGGCTTCCCCGCGAGGGGAAGCCTTTTTTGATGCATAGAGAAAGACCCTGCTTTTGATTACTCCTTCGAGACGGTGAGCCTGGCCTTCTTGAGGCCCTCGCCCTCGACGGTGACGGTGGCCTTGCCGGGGACGTCCTTCGCGCGCAGATAGATCATCATCTGGCCGCGGAAGGCGCGGCGGGTCGCGGAATGGCAGTCCGTCGTGTCGAACAGGTCGCCGTTGTCGAGCGCGGCAAGCTCCGCCCCGCCCTCGACCGTGACGGTCAGGCGGTTGGACGCGCCGCAGACGCGCCGTCCCTGCACGTCGGTCAGCGTAAGCTCAATCTGGCACAGCTCGGAGGAACCGGCGATCAGCTTGTCGACGGCCTCCAGGCGGATGCCGACGGCGGCTCCCGTCGTCTCGAGCGAGTCGGACGCCTCGCCCGCGCGGGCAAGCAGCGTGCCCTCCTCAAACGGGGCGACGCACGAATAGCTGCCGTTCTCCTCAACGCGGCACTCGAGCTCGAGGCGGCGTCCGTTGAGCGTCACTGTGGGCGCGCCGCACGTCGAGTAGCAGCGAATCTCCACAATGTCGCCCGGAATGTAGTTCCAGCTGCGGGCGTAATCCCACGGCTCCTGTCCCTCCTGGGAGACGGGCGCGGTCACGAGCGCGACGAACGGCTTCTCGCTCCAGAGGCCGGCGCGGTAATAATACTGCGGCTTCTCAAAGCCCGCCGTCGTCAGCAGGCCGGCGGAGGAGCCGTGCATCGGCCAGAGCACCGTCTCGCCGAAGAAGTCGACGCCCGTCCACAGGCACTGGCCGAAGATGTTCTCGCTGTCGCGGACGGCGCGCCACGCGTCGAGCGTGTGCCCGTTCTCGCTGCCGAAGAACGGCTTTTCCGGGAAGCGCTTGTGATCCTGCTCGTAGTACTCTTCCTTATAGTTGTAGCCGACCACGTCGAGATGGTCGAGATAGCCGAGATAGCTCGAGAGCTCCGGGAAGGCCACCGCCGCCGTCACGGGCCGCGTGTCGTCCTCCTCCTTGACCTCCTTCGCGAGCATTGCCGCGAGCGGCGCGAGGCGCTCCATGTTCGGCTTCGCGGGGTTGTACATCCGCTCCGCCTCCGGCTTGTTCGCGTCGTTGTTGCCCGTCATCGTCGTGAAGCGCGGATGGCAGTACGGGTCGTTCGGGTAGTCGATCTCGTTGCCGATGCTCCATAGGATCACCGAAGCGTGGTTGCGGTCGCGGCGGATCAGCGTCTTGAGGTCGTGCTCGTGCCACTCCGGGAAATTCTCCGCGTAGCCGTAGTGCTTCGGCGGGTAGACGTTGTGGCCGGTCGACCACTTATTCTTGCAGCCCTCCCACTCGTCGAACGCCTCGTCGATGACGAAGAAGCCCATCTCGTCGCAGAGGTCATAGAGCTCCGGCATATGCGGGTTGTGGCTCATGCGGATCGTGTTCGCGCCCATGTCCTTGAGCTTTCTGAGGCGGCGCTTCCACACGCTCTTCGTCACCGCCGCGCCGAGCGTGCCGGCGTCGTGGTGGACGCAGACGCCCTTGAGCTTCATCGACTCGCCGCTGCAGAAGAAGCCCTTGTCCGCGTCAAAGCGGATTTCGCGCAGGCCGACGGCGGTCTCCGCCGCGTCGTCCCCGGCGGCGGAAACCAGCCGGTACAGCGACGGGCTCACGGGCGACCACAGCGCCGGGTTCCGCACCTTTCCGGTCAGGACGGCCGTCGCCGTCTCGCCGGGAGCGAGAGAAACGCTGCCCTCGAGGACGCAGGCCGAGGTCCCGTCCGGGGCGAACAGCTCGTGGCGCACCGGGACGTCCGCCGCCTCCGCCGTGTGGTTCTCGACCGAGGCGCGCACGGTGAAGGCGGCCTCCGCCGCGTTCGCGCCGTCGCAGGAGAAGAACACGCCGTGGTGCGCAAAGCACACCTGCGGCATCGTCTC
>CASFAA010000242.1 GCA_949292505.1 uncultured Oscillospiraceae bacterium | reverse complement strand
TAGCCGCGCCCGCTGCCGCGCACACACGAGAGGACGGCCCGCGCCTCGCGGGTGATGTCCGTCTTGCGTCCCTCCTCGAGGCAGACGCTGCAGCTGCCGCAGTTCTCGGGCGCGGACTCGCCGAAGTAGCGCAGGATATAGGCGCGCAGGCAGCTCGCCGAGAAGCAGTAGTTCGTCATTTTCTTAAGGCGCTCCTCGTCGAGACGGCGGACGCGCTCCCGCTGCTCCTCGTCGAGCTCCTCGTTCTCGCCGCAGGAGAGCTCAATCAGGCGGCGGTTCATCACCACGTCCTGCGCGCCGTAGAGGAGGACGCAGCGCGCGGGCGAGCCGTCGCGGCCCGCTCTGCCTGCCTCCTGATAATAGGCTTCCATGTTTTTCGGCATATTATAATGGACGACCATCGCGACGTCGGATTTGTCGATGCCCATGCCGAACGCGTTCGTCGCGACCATGACGGTCGCCCTGTCGTAGATAAAGTCGTCCTGATTGCGGCGGCGCTCCTCATCCGTCAGCCCCGCGTGGTAGCGGACGGCGTCGAAGCCGAGCTCCTGCAGGCGGGCGCAGACCTCCTCGACGGTCTTGCGCGTCAGGCAGTAAACGATGACGCTCCTTCCCCTCTCCGCCGTGAGCAGGGAGACGAGCGCCGGGAATTTGCTCGCCGGGCGCTTGACCTCGAAGCAGAGGTTCGGCCTGTCGAAGCCCGTGCAGACGGAGACGGGACTGCGCAGGCCGAGCAGGGAGACGATGTCCCGCCGCACCTGATCTGTCGCCGTCGCTGTGAACGCGCCGACGGGCGGCCTCTGGGGCAGCGCTTCGATGAACTCGCGGATTTTCAGGTAGCTCGGCCGGAAATCCTGCCCCCACTGCGAGACGCAGTGCGCCTCGTCCACCGCGACGAGCGAGAGCGGCAGGCTCCGCGCGACGCGCAGGAAGCTCTCCGTCACGAGGCGCTCCGGCGCGACGTAAATAATTTTGTACCAGCCCTGCGCCGCGCGGCTGAGCGCGAGGCGGATCTGGCCGGACGTCAGCGAGGAGTTGAGGTAGGCCGCCTTCACGCCCGACTGCAGAAGCGAGGCGACCTGATCCTTCATCAGCGAGATCAGCGGCGAAACCACGAGGGAGACGCCGTCCAGAGCAAGAGCGGGGACCTGATAGCAGATCGATTTTCCCGCGCCCGTCGGCATCAGGCCGAAAACGTCCCGCCCTTGCAGGAGGCCGTCCACCAGCTCCCGCTGGCCGGGCCGGAAGGAATCGTAGCCGAAGGTGTCCCGTAAGATTTGCTGCGCGTCGCCCATGATGCTTCACTCCGATTGCGTGGTTTGCGCGTCAGAAAATGACGCTTTCCTTTATTATCCACTTTTTTCGCCCGTTTGTAAACCTCGCTTTTTCCGTCCATTCATTTCCACGCGTAACAGAGCGTTTTCTCCGCACAATACAAAGGCGGCGCAGGAGCGCCGCAAAAGCTGAGAAAACGGAAGGAGCAAAGCGGCATGGCACACGGATTTCCCGAGGGATTCCTGTTCGCGATCGCGGAAAATCCCGCCGCGGCGGAGGCGTTCCGCGCGATGGGAAGCAGCGAACGGCAGGCTTTGTTTCTCAGGGCACGCGAGGCGAAGGGAAAAGAGGACGTCCGCCGGATTGCGGATCAACTCGCCGCCTCGATTCAGGAGCACCCGCAGGCGTTCTGACGTGCCGGAAAGGAGACGTTCATGCAATTTCCGTTCTCCCTCTACCCGCTCGCTCTCCTCGAGCCCTACCGCGGAGGCGAAGGGGCTCGGGAATATTTTGATTCTCTCCCCGAGGACAAGCAGCTCGAGCTGCTCCGCCGCGACATCATGGGCGGAGATTTCGAGCACGAGATTGACGAGCTGAAAAAGCGGGAATAAACGAAAAAGGCCCCGTCCGCAGCTGCTGCGGACGGGGCCGGTTTCTGTATGATTACTTCAGATCCTTGTCGATGACCTTCTGGGCCCACTCAACGGCGGACTTCACGTCGGCGTCCGTCGGCATCCCCTTCTTGAACAGAGAACCCTTCACCTGTACGGCGTGCACATCGGCCACCATGTGGACGCCCTTGGCCTCCATGGCCTTCTTGATATCGTCAAGGCCGGAGGTGTTGCCGCTGCCGTTGAGGATGTAGAACGCGACGTTCTGAGCGCGGGCAGGGGTCAGGTCACGGCAGAAGTGATCTACCGGGCCGGGCAGCTTGCCGTTCATCTCAACGCCGATAAAAATCACCTTATCGCCCTCGCACGGATAGGCGGGCGGAATCTGATCGCAGACGCACTGATGGATGCGTCCGAGCTCAGCGGCAATCACCTGAGCGGAACCACTTTTCGCGAAATGCAGAGACTTGGCTTTCATGAAACATTTCCTCCAATATTCACATAATGCTTGAAGCGCGGGAGAGCGAGCCGCATTCGGAACGCAAGACGGGTTCTCCACTTCATTTTCATTATTGTAGCATAGATTTGTGAAAAAAAGATGATTAAATATTTATTTTTCATGAAAAATTATAGGATTATTTTTGTGCAGGTTGTCTCTTTCCACCGGAAAAGAAAAAAAATTAACCACTTTCGCTGGATACATTGACAAAGCTCCGCCGGTCAAGTAAGATAATAAGAAAAACGGTTGGGTGCCTGCGCCGCCTTTTCAGGGCGCGCGGGAGAATAGGGAAGCGGGTGAGAATCCCGCGCGGTCCCGCCGCTGTGAGGGCGGCCCTGCCGGAAAGCCACTGCGCTGCAGCGGGAAGGCTTCCGGCCGACAGGGCGCCCAGGCGCGTCATGCGCTTGAAGCCAGAAGACCTGCCCAACCGGAGAAACGCCCCGCGGACGACGGTGTGCGTGCCGGCAGGAGGGGCGCTTTCCTCCTGTTTCCGTGCGCCTGCGTCCATTCGGGACGCGGGCGTTTTTCATTTGGAAGGAGGATTGTATGGAATCCGTATTGCCCGAGCCGATGCGCGGGAAGCTGCGGCGCGGCGTGACGACGGGAGGCTGCGCGGCCCTTGCAGCCTACGCCGCCGCCTCCCTCCTCGCGGGGCGCTCCCTTCCCGCCGTCTCGCTTCGCACGCCGGGCGGCGAGACGGTGCAGGCCGAGGTGCTCGACCCCCATCTCGGAGACGGGGAAGCCTCCTGCGCCGTGCGCAAGGACGCCGGGGACGACCCGGACGTCACGAACGGGCTTCTGATTGCCGCGCGCGTCCGCCTCACGGACGAGCCGGGCGTGCGCATCGACGGCGGCGAGGGCGTCGGGCGTGTGACGCTGCCGGGGCTCGACCAGCCCGTCGGGGCGGCGGCCATCAACCGCACGCCGCGCGCAATGATTGAGGCGGCCGTCTGCCGGGCGTTCCGGGAGGGCGGGCTTGCCACGGGCGCGGAGGTCGTCGTCTCCATCCCCGGCGGTGAAGAGATCGCGAAAAAGACCTTCAACCCGCGCCTCGGCATCGTGGGCGGGCTCTCCGTGCTCGGCACGACGGGCATTGTGGAGCCAATGAGCGAGAGCGCCCTTCTCGAGACCATCCGCGCGGAGCTCTCCGTGCGCCGGGCGGCGGGAGACGAAATCACCGTTGTCGTGCCAGGCCATTACGGCGAGCGCTTTCTCGCCTCCTTCCCCTCTCTGCGCGGGCTTCGCCCCGCCCAGTGCTCGAATTTTGTCGGCGAGGCGATTGACATGGCGGCGCAGCTCGGCTTTTCCGGCCTGCTGCTGACCGGCCACATCGGAAAATTCGTCAAGCTTGCGGCGGGCATTTTCAACACCCACTCGCGGTACGGCGACGGGCGCATGGAGATTCTCACCGCCCACGCCGCGATGGCGGGGGCGGACGCGGCGCTCGCCGCGGCCCTGATGGCCTCCCCCACCACCGACGCGGCGCTCGCGCTCCTGCAGGACGCGAAGCTCACAGAGCGCGTCTGCTCGTCCCTCCTCGAGGCGATGGACCGCCATGTGCAGCGGCGCGCCGGGGACGGGATGCAGGCCGGCATTCTGCTCTATCACGACAAATATGGTTTTCTCGGCATGACGCCGCAGGCCCGGGCGCTCCTCGGGCGGCTCGGCGTGAACGCCGGAAAGGAGTTTTTCTAAATGTCCAGTGAAACGATACATCCCGGAATCCTCTACGGAGTCGGCGTCGGCCCCGGCGACCCGGAGCTGATGACCGTTAAGGCGGTGCGCGCGCTCGAGCGCTGCCCCGTCGTCGCCTTCCCGAAGACGCGCGGAGAGTCGAACCTCGCCCTTGACATCGTGCGCCGCGCCGGTATCCCGCTCGAGGGCAAGGCTCTCCTCCCCCTGTTTTTCCCTATGACGCGCAACAAGGAGGAGCTGCGTCTGCGCCATGACGAGGCGGCGAACGCCGTCATGGACAGGCTCCGTGCCGGAGAGGACGTCGCGGTGCTCAACCTCGGCGACGTCTCGCTCTTCTCCACGTTCAGCTACCTTCTGACGCGTGTGAAGGAAAAAGGCTTTGCAGTTGAAATCATCCCCGGCGTCCCGAGCTTCTGTGCCGCCGCAGCGCTGCTCCAGCGCAGCCTGACGGCGATGAAGGAGCCGCTGCACATCATTCCCGCCGGGTATGAGGGCTCGCTCGACGCCCTCTCGCTGCCCGGCAGCAAGGTCATCATGAAAAGCGGAAGCACGTTACCCTCTCTCTGCGCGAGGCTGGACGAGCTCGGCCTGCTCGGCCGCGCGGCGCTCGTTGAGAACGCCGGCCTGCCGGGTGAGCGCATCGTCTCTCCCCTGACGCGGGAGACGGAGAGCTCAGGCTATTTCACGACGATACTGGTCGCGCCCGATGAGAAGGAGGGAAGCCTGTGATTTACTTTGTCGGAGCCGGAAGCGGCGCTCCCGACCTCATCACCGTCCGCGGCGCGCGCCTGCTGGAGAAGGCCGGGTGCGTCGTCTACGCGGGCAGTCTCGTCAATCCGGAGCTGCTCTCCCTCTGCCCCGAGGGCTGCGAGATCCACGACAGCGCCCGCATGACGCTCGAGGAGGTCATCGGCGTCCTCCTCGCCGCCGAGCGCGCCGGGAAGCTGACGATCCGCCTGCACACGGGCGATCCGTGCGTGTACGGGGCCATCCGCGAGCAGATGGAGCTGCTCGACGAGGCGGGCGTCTCCTACACGGTTGTGCCGGGCGTGAGCAGCTTCTGCGGGGCGGCGTCGGCGCTGCCCGCAGAATACACCGTGCCCGGCGTCAGCCAGACGGTCATTCTCACGCGCATGGCGGGGCGCACCCCCGTCCCTGAGGGGCAGGAGCTCGCAGCGCTCGCCTCGCACCGCGCGTCGATGGCGCTGTTCCTCAGCGCGGGACTGCTCGAGGAGGCGCAGGCCGAGCTGCTGCGCGGCGGCTACCGCGAGGACACCCCCGCCGCCATCGTCTACAAGGCGACGTGGCCGGACGAGCGCGTCTTCCGCTGCACCGTGTCGACGCTCGCGCAGACCGCGAAGGAAAACGGCATCGGGAAGACCGCTTTGATTCTCGTCGGCGATTTTCTCGGGAGCGGCGGCGAACGCAGCCTGCTCTATGACCCTTCGTTTACAACCGGCTACCGGGAGGCGAAGCAGTCATGAAGCTCTGGGCTGCAGCCTTCACCGCGCGCGGGCTGCGCCTCGCGGAGCGGCTTCCCGGCCTGCTTCTGCAGGACGGCATTGAGGTTCGGGTGACGGCGGCCTTCGGCGGCTCGGGCGTCACGGCGTCCCGCTGGGCGCAGGAGGCCTTCGCGAGCGCCGACGCCCTGCTGTTCATCGGCGCGGCGGGCATCGCGGTGCGCAGCGTCGCCCCGCTGCTTCGATCCAAGCTGACCGACCCCGCCGTCCTCGTGATGGACGAGGGCGGGCGGTTCTGCATTTCCCTGCTCTCCGGCCACGCGGGCGGCGCGAACCGCCTCGCCGAGCGAATCGCCGCTCTGTGCGGGGCGCAGGCCGTTGTCACGACGGCGACGGACGGGCGCGGCCTCTTTGCCGTCGACGAATGGGCGGCGCGCTTCGGCTGCGCCCTGCTCCCGAAGGACGCGATCCGGCTCGTCTCCGGCGCGCTTTTAGATGGAAAGCCTGTCTCCTTTACAAGTGATTTTTCCATCGAGGGGGAGCTACCGAAGGGCTTTGCGGGGGAACCTCTGCCGGACGCGCCGCGCGTGTACGTCACCTGCTCCGCCGGAGACGGCGATCCGCGCTGCCTGCGCGTCGTGCCGCGGGCCGCGATCCTCGGCATCGGCTGCCGGAGGGGTATCTCCGAGCAGGCGATCGCGGAAGCCGTCGGCGAATTTCTCGCGCTGCATCACTGGGAGAAGGCGAGCGTCCGCGAGGTGTGCTCGATCGACCTCAAGCGGGACGAGGAGGGGCTTCTCGCGTTCTGCCGCGGTTTCGGCGTCCCGGCGAGGTTCTTCCCCGCCGACACGCTCGCCGCGGCGCAGGGGGAGTTTTCGCAGTCCGGCTTCGTGCAGTCGGTGACGGGCGTCGGGAACGTCTGCGAGCGGGCGGCGGTCTGCGGCGGCGGAAAGCTCGTGCTGCCGAAGTTCTGCCGTGAGGGCGTGACCGTCGCGCTAGCCGTGGAGGAGCCGGTTCTCACGTTCATCGACTGGCGGGAATAATGGAAAACGGAGGGGAACGAAGATGAAACAGCTGACCCCGGAGGTGTTCCATCAGATCCGCCGGTTTGTCCTGCGCTTTGCGCGGCCGGTCGAGCTCGCGTGGTGGAGCTTCCTTTTTGAAAACGGAAGCAGCGACGGCGTCGTGGCCGCGCTGCGCGCTTACCAGAACGCGGACGGCGGCTTTGGGAACGGTCTCGAGCCGGACTGCGCCAATCCCGCTTCGACGCCCGCCGCGACAGTGCTCGCGTATTCCAGGCTGCGCGCTGTCGGGCGCGACGGCAGGGACGAGCCGATGATATGGGAGATCATGCGGTACGTCGAAACCTCGGAGCATTTCACGGAGCACGGCTGGCTCTGGTCCATCCCCTCAAACAACGGCTTCCCGTGCCAGCCGTGGTACCGCTACCCGAACGCGCCGTGGTTTCCGGAGGACTGGCCGCCGGAAAACTATGTGAACGGCGGGCTGCTCTCCTTCATTCTGCGGTACTTTGACCGCGACAGCGAAATTGTCCGCAAGGCGCTGCGGGTCATCGAGTTCCGTCTCCCGCTGCTCGAGCACTTCGCGAAATTCTGCACATTCACCGGCGAGTGGAATCAGGAATCCATCGAGGCGAACGATTGGGTCGACCTGCTCGAGGCCGTCGAGCGGCACCGGCTCAGAAGTCCGGAGGAATGCGCCCGCCTGAAGACGCGGTTTCTCGAAATCGCAAAGCGCTCCGCCATCGGGCCGGTCTACGCCGAGGCGGAGCGGCGTCTCACGGGACGCCGCTATACGGAGGCGGAGCTCGACGCCGCCGCGGACAGACTGAGCGAAAACAGGCTGTGGAGCGGCGGGCTTGTGTACTACGCCGCCGGCGGCGAGCGCTTCGACGCGGCGGACGGCACGAGCCGCCCCATGCATATCGGCGAGGTGTGGTGGGAGCTGATCGGGGCCATCGGCGCGCTGCGGCTTCTGGCGGAGCACGGCAGGCTTCCGGCGGAGGTTCTGCCCGTCTGACCGCACGCCCGCGCATCCATACACAGAAAAAGGAGCAATATGACTATGAAGCTGTATCTGATTGGCCTCGGCCCCGGAAAATGGGAGGGCCTTACGCTCGAGGCGCAGCGCGCCTGCGAGGAGTGCGACGTTCTCGTCGGCTACCACGTCTATCTCGACCTCATCCGCTCCCGCTTCCCGGACAAGCCGTGCCTGACCACGGCGATGCGCCAGGAGCCGGAGCGCTGCCGCATGGCGATCCGCGAGGCCCTCGGCGGCAAGACCGTCGGCCTCGTGTGCAGCGGCGACGCGGGCGTGTACGGGATGGCCTCCCTCACGCTCACCATCGCGCAGGAGTTCCCGCCTATCGACATCGTCGTCGTCCCCGGCGTAACGGCGGCGCTCAGCGGAGCGGCCCTGCTCGGCGCGCCGCTTTCGCACGACTTCGCCGTCGTGAGCCTGAGCGATCTGCTCACGCCGTGGGACGCGATCGAGCGCCGCCTGACGGCCGCCGCCGAGGCCGATTTCGCGCTGTGTCTCTACAATCCCGCGAGCCACCACCGCCCGGACAATCTCAAAAAGGCGTGCGACATCCTGCTGCGCGTCAAGTCGCCCGAGACCGTCTGCGGCCTTGTGCGCTGCATCGGGCGCGAGGGCGAGTCGAGCCGCGTGCTGACGCTCCGCGAGCTGCGGGACGCTGATGCGGATATGTTCACGACCGTCTTCATCGGCAACAGTCTCACAAAGAATCTCGCGGGCCGCATGGTGACGCCGCGCGGCTACCGCGACGAGATGGCGGATACCTCCGCCGCGGGAGGCTCCGCCGTATGAAGCGCGTCCTGCTGTTCGGCGGGACGGCGGAGGGCAGGCGGCTCAGCGAGCGCTGGGCCGCGCTGCCGGGGCTTTGCCTGACCGTCTGCGTCGCGACCTCCTACGGGCGCGAGCTGCTCGGCGGCCTCCCGGAGGGCGTGGAGGTGCTCGAGGGACGGAAGGGGCCGGAGGAAATCGCCCGGCTCGTCTCCGGCGGGCGGTACGGCGCCGTCGTCGACGCGACGCACCCGTTCGCCCTCGAGGTCAGCCGCACGCTGCGGGACGTCTGCGGGGCGCTCGGCGCGCCGTACCTGCGCCTGCTGCGCGGGGAGGACAGCTTCCCAGGCGCGGAGCGCTGTGTGATGGTCGGAAACGCGCAGGAGGCGTGCGCCTTTCTCGCGAAGACGGAGGGGAACATCCTCCTGACGACCGGCGCGAAGGAGCTCGGCACGTTCGCCGGACTGCCGGACTTTTCCGGGCGCGTCTATGCGCGCGTGCTGCCGTTCGCCGAATCGGTCGAACGCTGCGCGTCGCTCGGCCTGCCGCGCGCCCACATTCTCGCGCTGCAGGGGCCGTTCAGCCGGGCGCTCAACCGCGTGCTGATGGAGGAATACAGGATCCGCTGGCTCGTGACGAAGGAGACCGGCGAGACGGGCGGCTTCCCGGAGAAGCTGCTCGCCGCGTCCGACTGCGGGGCGACGCCCGTTGTGCTGCGGCGTCCGCCGGAGGACGGGCTTTCCTATGAAGCAATCTGCGCTGCCGTGGAGGAGGATGCACGATGAAGCTCACACTGATCGCCATGGGGCCGGGGGACGACCGGCTCCTCACGCACGAGGCCGCCGCCGCGCTGCGCGGGGCCGACTGCCTCATCGGCTCTCCCCGCCTGCTCTCCTGCGCGTCCTCCGGCGCGCCGCGCTTTCCGATGACGCGCCCTGGTGAGATTGCGGCGCTGCTGCGCGAGCGGGGAAGCGAATTTTCCTCCCCCTGCGTGCTGCTCAGCGGCGACACCGGCTTTTACAGCGGGGCGCGCTCGCTGCTCGCCCTGCTCGGGGAGGAGACGGACGCCGCCGTCCTTCCCGGCGTGTCGAGCGTGCAGGCCTTCGCCGCGCGGCTTCGCCAGCCGTGGCAGGACTGGAAGCTCGTCAGCGCGCACGGCGTCTTCTGCAACCCCGCGGCGCACGTCCGCCGGAACCGCCGCACGTTCTTCCTGACGGGCGGCGCGGCCTCCCCCGCGGCGCTGTGCGCGCAGCTCGACAAGGCGGGCCTCGGGGACGTGATTGTCACGGTCGGAGAAAACCTCTCCTCCCCGGACGAGGCCGTCCGCACCGGGACGGCGCGCGCGCTGTCGGCGCAGAGCTTCGCGCCGCTGAGCGTGATGCTCGCGGAGAACGCGTCGCCCTACCTCCCCGCCGTCCCCGGCGTGCGGGACGAAGCGTTCACGCGCGGCGGCGTGCCGATGACGAAAAGCGAGGTGCGCAGCCTCGTGCTGTGCAAGCTCGGCCTGAGAAGGAACGACGTCTTCTGGGACGTCGGCGCGGGGACGGGCTCCGTCTCCGTCGAGGCGGCGCTGCTGCTCGAGGACGGGCAGGTCTGCGCCGTCGAGCGGAACGAGGAGGGCTGCGCGCTGATTCAAACGAACGCCGAGCGCTTCGGCGTCGCGCTGACGCTCGCGCAGGGGACGGCTCCGGAAGCGTGCGCGGATTTCCCCGCCCCGGACGCCGCCTTCATCGGCGGAAGCGGCGGGAAGCTGGAGGAGATTCTGCATAATCTGCTGGAGAGAAATCCCGGCGTGCGCGTCGCCGTGACGGCCGTCACCATCGAGACGGTCGCGAAGGCGTCGGCGCTGCTCGACCGGCTCGGCTTTCAGGACGTCGAGCGGATCGAGGTCGCCGTCTCCCGGATGGTGCCCGCCGGGCCGCTCCACCGCCTGCAGGCGGAAAATCCCGTGTTTCTGCTCAGCGGAAGGGGGCCGGGCGCATGAACCTTCCCCGGATTCTGATTGCCGCGCCGCGCAGCGGCGGCGGGAAGACGACGCTCGTCTGCGGGCTGCTGCGCCTTCTGCAGAAAAAGGGGCTCTCCCCCGCGCCGTTCAAATGCGGGCCGGACTTCATCGACCCGCTTTTCCACCGCGAGCTGCTCGGCTTCTCGGGCGCGAACCTCGACCTCTTTTTTACGGACGAGGAGCAGACGCGCGGCCTTTTGACGAAGTACGGCGCGGGGCATGACCTCGCGGTGCTCGAGGGCGTCATGGGCTACTACGACGGCGTCGGCGGCACAACGGAGACGGCGGGCAGCTACGACCTCGCCCGCGCCACAAGGACGCCGGTGCTCCTCGTGCTCGACGCGCGCGGCGTCTCCCTCTCGCTCGCGGCGGAGGTGAAGGGCTTCCTCTCCTTCCGCACGCCGAGCCAAATCGCGGGGCTGTTCCTCAACCGGTGCACAGCCTCGCTGCACGCGCTGCTCGCCCCCGTGCTCGAGCGCGAGACGGGACTGCCCGTTCTCGGCTATCTGCCGCCGGACGAGGCCGTCTCGCTCGAGAGCCGCCATCTCGGGCTCGTCACGCCGGACGACACGGAAGGCCTCCTCGAAAAGCTCGACCGCCTCGCGGAAACGCTCTCCGGGACGCTTCGCCTCGACGCGCTGCTCGCCCTCGCCCGCAGCGCGCCGCCGATCGAGGGCAATCTCCCGGAGGTGGAACCCGTGTACGGCGCGCCGCTGCGGCTGGCCGTCGCGCGGGACAGGGCGTTCTGCTTTTATTACCGCGAAAACCTCGATCTGCTGCGCAGCCTCGGCGCGGAGCCGGTGTTCTTCTCTCCGCTCGCGGACGACGCGCTTCCAAAGGACTGCGACGGCCTCTACCTCGGCGGCGGCTACCCGGAGCTGTGGCTGCGCGAGCTCTCGGAGAACGCGCCGCTGCTCGGGCAAATCCGGCGCGAGGTGCAGGGCGGCCTGCCGACGCTCGCCGAGTGCGGCGGCTTTCTCTACCTGCACCGCGAGATCGCCGGAAAGGACGGGCGCGCCTTCCCCGCCGCGGGGGTCTTCCCCTTCGGCGCGGCCCCGGCGGGCGGCCTGCGGCGCTTCGGCTATGTGACGCTCACCGCGGCGCGCGGCACCATGCTCTGCGGAGCCGGGGAGTCCATCCGCGCCCACGAGTTCCACTACTGGGAGAGCGGCAACCCCGGGGACGCGTTCACGGCGGCGAAGCCGCTGCGGAAAACCGCCTGGCCGTGCATCCACGCGGAGCGCTCCCTGTTCGCCGGATTCCCTCATCTGTATTTTACCGCCAACCCCTCCTTCGCCGCCCGCTTTGCCGGGCGCATGGCGGAGCGGCGGATTCGGAAGGAAGATGCATAAATCATGAAAAAAGCGCCTCAAACTCTCGACGAGCTGCTCGCCGGCATCACGCCCGCCGACGCCGAAGCCGCCGCGCAGTGCCGCAGGAACTGGGACTCCATCGCGAAGCCGCTGCAGGGCCTCGGGAAGCTCGAGGAGAGCGTCGCCCGGATGGCGGGCGCGCTCGGCCACGTCCCGGAGCAGGGCTTCCGCCGCGCGATCTTCATCTTCTGCGCCGACAACGGCGTCGTGGAGGAGGGCGTCACGCAGACGGACTGCTCCGTAACGACCATCGTGACGCGCAACCTCTGCCGCGGCGCGGCGTGCGTCAGCCTGATGGCGAAGTGCGCGAACGCCGAGGCCATCCCGGTCGACATGGGGATTCAGGAAGCGTTCGAGGATCCGAACCTGATTTCGCGGCGGATCCGCACGTCCACCGGAAACATCGCCAAGGGCCCCGCCATGACGCAGCAGGAGGCCGAGGCGGCCATTCTCGCGGGCGCGCTGCTCGCGGGCGAGTGGAAGGAAAAGGGCTACTCCCTGCTCGCGGCGGGCGAGATGGGCATCGGCAACACGACGACGGCGGCGGCCGTGTGCTGCGCGCTGCTCGGCCTGTCCTCCCGCGAGGCGGCGGGGCGCGGGGCCGGCCTCTCCGACGAGGGCCTCGCCCGCAAGCGCGAGGCGGTCCACCGCGCGCTCGCTGTCAACCACCCCGACCCGACGAAGCCGCTCGAGGTGCTCGCGTGCGTCGGCGGGCTTGACATCGCCGGCATGACGGGCCTGTTCCTCGGCGGCGCGTACTACGGGATTCCCGTCGTCGTCGACGGGCTGATCTCCGGCGCGTCCGCCCTGCTCGCGATGCGGATGAGCAAGGCCGCGGGGGACTATCTCCTGGCGAGCCACCGCAGCGCCGAGCCGGCGGGAGAATCCGTCCTGCGGGCGCTGCGCCTCTCCGCGCCGCTCGAGATGTCGATGCGCCAGGGCGAGGGCACCGGCGCGGCGTGCCTGTTCCCGCTGCTCGACCAGGCGCTGGCCGTCTACTACGGCCTCGGCTCGTTTGAGAAGAACGGGATGCCGAAGTACGTCCCGCTCGGCGGCGAATCGCTGTGATTGCGCTCGTCTTCGGCGGCAGCGCCTGCGGCAAGAGCGCCTTCGCGGAGCGATTGCTCTCCGCCTGCCCCGGCGCGCCGCGCTATTACGCCGCGTGCATGGAGCCGTACGGCGAGGAGGCGGAGGAGCGCATTCGCCGTCATCGCGCGCTGCGCGCCGGAAAGGGCTTTCTGACGGTGGAGGCGCAGCGAAACCTCGCCGCCCTCTCCCTCCCCGCGGGCTGCGCCGTGCTGCTCGAATGCCTCGGCACACTGACGGCGAACGAGCTTTTTTCTCCCGGCGCGTCGGAGGAGAGCGCGCTTCGCGCCATCCGCAGCGGCCTCGATTTTCTCGAGGAGCGGTGCGCGTCCGTCGTCCTCGTTGGGAACGACGTGTTCGCGGACGGCGTTTCGTACGAGGAGGGGACGGCAGCCTATCTGCGCGTGCTGGCAGCCGTCCAGCGGGAGGCGGCGCGGCGGGCGGCGCTCGTCGCCGAGATCGTCTGCGGGCTTCCCATCATCCATAAGGGATCGCCGGAGCTGTTCGGCGTCTCCCTCTCAGGCAAGGAGCGTTTGTCGCCATGATCCATTCCCTGTTGATTGCGTTCTCCCTCTACTCCGCGATTCCGATGCCGCGCGCGGAGTGGACGCAGAAAAATATGCGGTACGCCATGTGCTTTCTCCCGCTCGTGGGACTGCTCATCGGCGGGCTTGAGGCGCTTTGGCTGTATCTCGGCGAGCTGTGGGCGCTCGGCGGCGTTCTGCGCGGCGCTGTCGCGGCGCTGCTTCCGGCAGCCGTCTCCGGCGGCATCCACCTCGACGGCCTGTGCGACACCTGCGACGCGCTCGGCAGCCATCAGACGCGCGAGAAAAAGCTCGCCATTCTCAAGGACTCGCACGCGGGCGCGTTCGCCGTCATCGGCCTCGGCGTCTACCTGCTCGCGCTGACGGGCGTGCTCTCGGAGCTGCGCTGGAGTCCGCGCACGGGACTGCTGCTCGCGCTCTGCTTCCCGCTGAGCCGCGTCCTCGGCTCGCTGCTGCTGCTCCTTCTGCCGTGCGCGCGGGAGGACGGGCTGGCCCGCGCCTTCTCCGACGCCGCTTCGCGCCGCTGCACGGCGGTGCTCGCGGTGCTGGCCGTGCTGCTCCTCGGCGGGGCGGCTCTGGCGAGTCCCGTCTGCGGGGCGGCGCTGGCGGCGGTGCTCGTCCTCGCCTTTTTCGCCCTGCGGCGCAAATTCCTGCGCGGCTTCGGCGGCGTGACAGGCGATCTGGCGGGCTTTTCCATCGAGCTCGGCGAGCTGCTGCTGGCTGCCGCGCTGCTTGTGCTTCAAAAAATCCCGGGAGGGTTTCTGGTATGATACTGGTAGTAGGCGGCGCGGGGCAGGGAAAGCTTCGCTTCGCGCGGGAGCTGTCCGGCTCCGCGGACGGGGACGCTCCCGACGCCGCAATTTTCGACAAGCTTCATCTCGCCGTGCGGGACTGCCTCCGCGAAGGCGGCGACCTCTCCGCCCTCGCGGAGAAGGCGCTGCAATGCCGCGTCGTCGTCTGCGACGAAATCGGCTGCGGCATCGTGCCGCTCGACCGGGAGGAGCGCCGCTGGCGCGAGGAGACGGGACGCCTCTGTCAGGCGCTCGCGCGGGAAGCGGAGGCCGTCTACCGCGTCGTGTGCGGGATTCCCGTCTGTTTGAAGGGGGAATCGGGATGCTGACGCTCTGCGCCGTGCTGGCAGGCTTCCTGCTCGACCTTTTGCTCGGCGATCCGTACTGGATGCCGCATCCCGTGCGCTGGATGGGGGCGGCGATCGTGCGCCTCGAGCGGCTTCTGCGCCGCCTGTTCCCCGACACGCCGCGCGGGCGGCGCGCCGCGGGAGTGGTGCTCGCGATTCTGCTGCCGCTCCTCGCGTTTGGGCTTTCGCTCGGCATCCTCCTGCTCTGCGGACTTGTCAGCCCGTGGCTGCGGTTCGCGGTGGAGACGTTCTGGTGTTATCAGGTGGTCGCGACAAAGGCGCTGCGCGTCGAGAGCACGAAGGTGCGGCGCGAGCTTGAGCGCGGCGACCTGCCCGCCGCAAGGCGCGCCGTCTCGATGATTGTCGGCCGCGACACGGACTGCCTGACGGAGGAGGGCGTCGCGAAGGCGGCGGTCGAGACGGTGGCGGAGAACAGCTCCGACGGCGTCATCGCGCCGCTGTTCTACCTCGCGATCGGCGGCGCGCCGCTCGGCCTCTGCTATAAGGCTGTCAACACGCTCGACAGCATGGTCGGCTACAAAAACGACAAATACCTCGACTTCGGCCGCGCGTCCGCGAAGATGGACGACGTGTGGAACTTTGTGCCGGCGCGGCTCGCAGCCCTCGTCACCGTGCTCGCGTCGTTCCTCTGCGGCCTCGACGGGAAAAACGGCTGGCATATCTTTTGCCGCGACCGCAAAAAGAGCGCCAGCCCGAACTCCGCGCAGACGGAATCCGTCTACGCCGGGGCTCTCGGCCTGCAGCTGCTCGGGGACGCCGTCTACTTTGGGAAGACGGTGCGCAAGGCGTCGATCGGCGAGCCGCTGCGCGCGATTGCGCCGCGCGACATCGCGCGGGCGAACCGGCTGCTCTACGTCTCCGCCGCCTGCTTCCTCGTTCTGAGTCTCGCGGCGCGCGCCGCCGTCGTCCTGCTCCTGCTCTGAACCGCATTTTTCGGGAGGGTTCCACATGATCTATCCGCACGGCGGCGACACGCTCTCGTACCGCGAGACGTACGGCCGCGATCCCATCGACTTTTCCGCGAACCTCAATCCGCTCGGAATGCCGCCCGCCGTTCAGGAGGCGGTGCGCCGCTCGGCCTCGCTCTGCGCGGCCTACCCGGACCCGTTCTGCCGCCGCCTGCGCCGCGCGCTCGCGGCGCACGAGGGCGTCCCGGAGGAGGCCGTTCTCCTCGGCAACGGGGCGGCGGATCTGATTTTCCGGCTGGCGTACGCGCTGCGTCCCGCGCGGGCGCTGCTCGTCTCCCCCACCTTTTCCGAGTACGAGGCGGCGCTCTCCCAGGTGGGCTGCGCCTGCTCGTTCTTCCGCCTGCGGGAGGAGGACGGCTTTCATCTGACGCGCGACATTCTCTTCCACATCGCGGACGGCTACCCTCTCGTCTTTCTGTGCAGCCCGAACAACCCGACGGGGCAGCCCGTCGAGCGGGAGCTGCTTTTGGAAATTCTGGACGCGTGCGAGAAGCACGGGACGCTCCTCGCCGTCGACGAGTGCTTCGTCGATTTCCTCGACGAGCCGGAGGCGTACACGATGAAGCCGTTCCTTCGGGAGCATCCGCGGCTGATGCTGTTCGGCGCGTTCACAAAGCTGTACGCGATGGCGGGGCTGCGGCTCGGCTGGTGCCTCTCCTCCGACCGCGCGCTGCTCGATGCGATGGAGCGGGCGGCGCAGCCGTGGTCCGTGTCGACGCCGGCGCAGGAGGCCGGGCTCGCCGCGCTCGGCGAGGAGGAATTCGTGCGGCGCTCCCGGACGCTGATCCGCGAGCAGCGCGAATGGCTCCGCGTGAATCTCCAGTCGCTCGGGATGACGGTGTACGGCTCCAGAGCAAACTATCTGTTTTTCCGCTCGCCCGTGCCGGGGCTCGGGGAACGGCTGAAGGAGGAGGGAATTCTCCTTCGCTCCTGCGCCAACTACCGCGCTCTCGGGCCGGACTATTACCGCGCGGCGGTGCGTCTGCCGCACGAAAACGAAGCGCTCGTCGCCGCGATGGAGCGCTGCCTCAACGGGAAGGAGAAATGAACTGTGGCGAAGGCCATCATGATACAGGGAACCGCCTCGAATTCCGGCAAGAGCTTTCTCGCCGCGGCGCTGTGCCGGATTTTCCGGCAGGACGGGCTGCGGGCGGCTCCGTTCAAGAGCCAGAACATGGCGCTCAACTCGTTCATCACGAAGGAGGGCCTCGAGATGGGGCGCGCGCAGGTCATGCAGGCGGAGGCGGCGGGCGTGGAGCCCTCCGTGCGGATGAACCCGATTCTGCTCAAGCCGACGAGCGACATGGGCAGCCAGGTCATCGTCAACGGCGAGGTGCGCGGCGTGATGCGCGCCGCCGACTATTTCCGCTGCAAGAAGGAGCTGATCCCCGACATTCTGCGGGCGTACGAGTCGCTCGCGGCGGAGTACGACGTGATTGTCCTCGAGGGGGCGGGAAGCCCGGCGGAAATCAACCTCAAGGACGGCGACATCGTCAACATGGGGATGGCGCGCATGGCGAACGCGCCCGTCCTGCTTGCGGGGGACATCGACCGCGGCGGCGTGTTCGCGAGTCTGTACGGGACGGTCGCCCTCCTCGACAAGGCGGAGCAGGACCAGATCGCTGGACTCGTCATCAACAAGTTCCGCGGCGACCCCGCCATCCTGCGGCCCGGCCTCGCGCAGCTCGAGGCGCTGACGGGCAAGCCCGTCCTCGGCGTGGTGCCGATGCTCTCCGTGGAGCTCGACGACGAGGACAGCCTCTCCTCCCGCCTGCAGACGGGCGCGGGCAGCGGGCCGGTCGACGTCGCGATTCTCCGGCTGCCGCGGTTGTCGAACTTCACCGATTTCATTCCGCTCGAGCAGGAGCCGCTGCTCACGGTGCGGTACGTCTCGAGCCGCTCGCAGCTCGGCGCGCCGGATCTCATTATCCTGCCGGGAACGAAAAACACGATGGCCGACCTGCTCTGGCTGCGGCAAAGCGGACTCGAGGGCGCGGTGCAGCGGCTCGCCGCCTCCGGGACGCCGGTGCTCGGCGTCTGCGGCGGGTATCAGATGCTCGGCGAGCGCCTCTCCGACCCGGACGGCGCGGAGGAGGGCGGCGAGCTGCGCGGCATGGGCCTGCTCCCGACGGAGACGGTCTTCCGGCCGCAGAAGACGCGCACGCAGGCCGTGGGGACGGTGGGCGCGCTGCCCGGCTTCTTCTCGTGCCTCTCCTCCCTCTCGCTCGCGGGGTACGAGATTCACATGGGCAGAACCACCGTCGCGGGCGGCGCCTCCCCCTTCTGCACGCTCAGCCCGCTGGGCGGGGAACCGAAGCAGGACGGCGCGTGCGTGGGGAACGTCTGCGGCACCTATCTGCACGGCCTGTTTGACGAGGGGGCTGCGCACACGCTCGCCCGCGCTCTCGCGGCGCGCAAGGGCTTCGACGTCGCCGACGGGGACGCGGGGCAGAGCCTCGCCGCCTTCAAGGAGGAGCAGTACGACCTCCTTGCCGACGGCGTGCGCAGAAATCTCGACATGAACGCAATCTATGACATTCTCGAACGAGGAGGCACTACCCATGAAGCATAAGGAGACGGGCGTCATCACGCGCCCGGAGGACATCGAGCGCGAGAGCTTCGCGATTCTCACGCGCGAGCTCGGGGACTTTCCCCTGCCGGAGGACGAGGCTCCCGTCGTCAAGCGAGTCATCCACACGACGGCTGATTTTGAGTTCGCCCGCACGCTGCGCTTCTCCCCGGACGCCGTGCGCCTCGGCATCGAGGCGCTCAAGCGCGGCGCGACCATTGTCACCGACACGAACATGGCGCTCTCGGGCGTCAGCAAGCCGTCGCTCGCGAAGCTCGGGGGCCGCGCCGTCTGCCTGATGGCCGACCCGGAGGTCGCAGCGCTCGCGAAGGAGCGCGGGACGACGCGCGCCGTCGTCTCGATGGAGAAGGCGGCGTCGCTTCCCGGCCCCCTGATTTTTGCCGTCGGGAACGCGCCGACGGCGCTCATCCGCCTGCACGAGCTGATCGGGGAGGGGCGCGTCTCGCCCGCCCTCGTCATCGGCGTGCCGGTCGGCTTCGTGAACGTCGTCGAGAGCAAAAAGCTTTTCCTCTCCTCCCCCGTGCCGCACATCATCGCCGAGGGAAGAAAGGGCGGCAGCACCGTGGCCGCGGCCATCTGCAACGCGCTCCTGTACGAGGCCGTCGGCAGAAGGCTGTGACGGGTCCGGGCGGGAAGGCCGTCCGGCGGGGACGCTGCGCATCCTTTGCAAATATCGAAAAAAGAAACAGCCGCCGCACACCGGAGAAAATCCGGGTGCGGCGGCTGTTTTTTGTGCTTTGCCTCGGTTTACGCGCCGATGGAGTTGCCGGTGTAGAGCTGATAGTAGCGGCCCTTCGCCTCGATGAGCTGGTCGTGCGTGCCGCGCTCGATGATGCGGCCCTGCTCGAGCACCATGATGCAGTCGGAGTTGCGGACTGTGGAGAGGCGGTGCGCGATGACGAACGTCGTGCGGCCGTACATCAGGTGATCCATGCCCTCCTGCACGAGCTTCTCGGTGCGGGTATCGATCGAGGACGTCGCCTCGTCGAGAATCAGCACAGGCGGGTCGGCGACCGCCGCGCGGGCAATCGCGAGCAGCTGGCGCTGGCCCTGGCTGAGGTTCGCGCCGTCGCCCGTCAGCATGGTCTGGTAGCCGTCGGGCAGGCGGCGGACGAAGCCGTCCGCGTTCGCAAGCTTCGCGGCGGCGATGCATTCCTCATCCGTCGCGTCAAGGCGTCCGTAGCGGATGTTCTCCATGACCGTGCCGGTAAACAGGTGCGTATCCTGAAGCACCATGCCGAGCGAGCGGCGCAGGTCGCACTTCTTGATCTTGTTGATGTTGATGTTGTCGTAGCGGATCTTGCCGTCCTGAATATCGTAGAAACGGTTGATGAGGTTCGTGATGGTCGTCTTGCCTGCGCCCGTACTGCCGACGAAGGCGATCTTCTGGCCCGGCGTCGCGTAGAGCTTGATGTTGTGCAGGACGATCTTATCCTCGTTGTAGCCGAAGTCGACGTCGTTGAAGGTGATATCGCCCTCAAGCTTCACATACGTCACGGTGCCGTCCGCCTTATGCGGATGACGCCATGCCCAGGTGCCGGTGCGTTCCGACGCCTCGGTGAGATTGCCGTCGCGGTCATACTTCGCGTTGACGAGCTCGACGTAGCCGTTGTCCTCCTCCGGCTTCTCGTCGAGAAGAGAGAACACGCGGTTCGCGCCGGCCATGGCCATGACGATGCTGTTGAGCTGCTGGCTGATCTGCGTGACAGGCATACTCGAGTTGCGGTTCAGCGTCATGAAGGCAATCAGCGTGCCGAGCGTCAGCCCGGCGTAGCCGCTCAGCGCCATGATGGAGCCGACGATGGCGCACAGCACATAGCTGATGTTGCCGATGTTCGCGTTAATCGGCATCGTGATGTTCGCGAAGGTGTTCGCGTTGCGCGCGCTGTCGCGCAGATCGTCGTTCAGCTGCTTGAACTGCTCGATGCTCTTCTCCTCGTGGCAGAAGACCTTGACGACCTTCTGGCCGTCCATCATTTCCTCGATGTAGCCGTTCACGCGGCCGAGATCCTTCTGCTGCTTGCCGAAATAGTGCGCCGACTTTCCGGCGATCTTGGAGGTGACGAACAGCATCAGCGCAATCATCGCGAGCGTCAGGATCGTCAGCGGGAGATTCAGGACAAACAGGCTCACGAAGGTCGTCACGACGCTGACGAGAGAGTTGACCACCTGCGGGATGCTCTGGCCGATCAGCTGGCGGAGCGTGTCGACGTCGTTCGTGTAGATGGACATGATGTCGCCGTGGGCATGGGTGTCAAAATACTTGATCGGGAGCGATTCCATGTGATGGAACAGCTCGATGCGGAGATCCCGCATGGTGCCCTGGCCGACGTTGACCATGATGCGGTTATACGCGTAGGCGCAGATGATGCCGACCAGATAGATGCCGCCCACGCGGAACAGCGCGCCCTGCAGGCCGGAAAAGTCCGGCGTCTGGGAAAGCAGCAGCGGGGCGATGTAATCGTCATACAGGCTCTGCATGAACAGGACGCCCTGCAGCGTCGAGACGGAAGCCGCAATGATACAGAGAATGACGATGATGAAGGCGAACCAATACCGCTTGAGCATATAGCCGAGCACGCGTCCCATCACGCGGCTGAGCACCTTCATATCAACCTTTTTGAGCGAACCAGGCGCTCCTCTCATCGGTCCCGGCATTACTCAGCACCTCCTTCTGCTGCGCCGCCGGGCTGGTCGAAGTCGCCGCCGCCCTGCGTCTGCGTCTCATAAATATCACGGTAGATTTCATTCGTTTCAAGAAGCTCCTCGTGCGTGCCGAAGCCGTTGACGTAGCCGTTGTTGAGGACCAGAATACGGTCGGCCCCCTGCACGCTCGAAATGCGCTGCGCGATGATCAGCTTCGTCGTGCCGGGGATCTTCTGCGCGAAGGCCTCGCGGATCTTCGCGTCCGTCGCCGTGTCGACGGCGCTTGTGGAGTCGTCGAGAATCAGCACGCGCGGACGCTTGAGCAGCGCGCGGGCGATGCACAGGCGCTGCTTCTGGCCGCCGGAGACATTCGCGCCGCCCTGCTCGATCCAGGTGTTGTAGCCGTCGGGGAAGCGCTCGATGAATTCGTCCGCGCACGCCTGCCGGCAGACCTCGCGGCACTCCTCCTCCGTGGCGTCCTCCTTGCCCCAGCGCAGGTTGTCGAGGATGGTGCCGGAGAACAGAACGTTCTTCTGCAGCACCACGGCGACGGCGTCGCGGAGCACCTCAAGGTCATATTCCCTGACGTCGCGTCCGCCGACGAAAACAGAGCCCTTCGTGACGTCGTACATCCGGCTGATGAGGCTCACAAGGCTCGACTTGCCGCAGCCCGTGCCGCCGATGATGCCGATGGTCTCGCCGGACTTGATGTGCAGGTCGATATTGCGCAGCGTGTCCTCGCCCGAGCCGTGCTTATAAGAGAAATTCACCTGATTGAAATCGATATCGCCCGACTCAACCTCCATGACGGGGTTCTGCGGGTTCGTGATGTCGGGCTTCTCCTCGAGCACCTCCACGATACGGCGGCCGCTCGCAAGGCTCATCGTGATCATGACGAAGATCATCGAAAGCATCATCAGGGACATGAGCACGCTCATCACATAGGTAAACATGGAGGTCAGCTCGCCCTCCGTGAGCGTGCCGGCGACGATGTTGTGCGCGCCGAGCCAGGACAGGCCGATCATGCACGAGTAAATCACCAGCATCATCAGCGGGGTGTTGAAGGCCAGGCGGCTCTCCGCCTTGACAAACATCCGGTACAGGTTCTGCGCGGCCTTCGAGAACTTCTCGTTCTCGTGCTCCTCGCGGACGAACGCCTTCACCACGCGGATGGCGGAGACGTTCTCCTGCACGCTCGCGTTGAGGTCGTCATACTTGCGGAAGACCTGATCGAAAATCTTCATCGTGGTCAGCATGATGAAGATGAGGCCCACCGCCAGCACCGCGATCGCCACGAGGAAGACGGAGCTCATCTCCGCGTTGATGAAGAAGCACATGGCGAGCGAGCAGATCAGCATCACAGGGGCGCGCACCGCGATGCGCAGCACCATCTGGTAGGCGTTCTGCAGGTTCGTCACGTCCGTCGTCATACGGGTCACAAGACCCGCCGTGCTGAACTTGTCAATGTTGGAGAAGGAAAAGCGCTGGATGTTCTCGTACATCCCCTCGCGCAGGTTGCAGGCAAAGCCGGACGACGCCGCCGCCGCGTATTTTCCCGCGAGAGCGCCGAACAGCAGGCTCAGGAACGCTATCACGAGCATCAGCCCTCCGTAGAGGTAGACGTTCCCCATATTGCCCGCGGAGATGCCGTCGTCAATGATGTAGGCGATGACGAACGGAATGGCGACCTCCATCACGACCTCAAGGGCCGTAAAGATCGGCGTGAGGATCGATACTTTTTTGTATTGCTTAATCTGGCGAAACAAGGTTTTTACCATGTTTTATCCTCCTTTCGTTCTCTTTTCTCAAATTTTCCCGCATGGTCAGCAGACAATGCCGCGTTCTCGCAAGCTCCTCCTCTGAAATCCCGCAGCAGAGAAGCTCATCCCTTTTGAGCAGGCTCTCGTCAATTTCCTTTTGGAGATCGAGCGCCTTCTCCGTGAGGACGATTCGCTTCTTCCTGTCATCCTCCGGATTCTCCAGGAGCTGAATAAAGCCGCTCTGGCGCAGCTTTTTCAGTCCTGAGGAAATCGCGGATTTTGACACGCCGAGATGCGCGTGCAGATCAACGGAATAACTGCTTTCTCCCTTTCTCGAAAACAAGTACCCCAGTATCAGGCCCTGCGACGGAGAAAGGCTGCAGCACTCCAGCTGATCCTTCGCGCACTGCTCGAGAGCGGCATGAAGCTGTTTGACCAGTATTACGATACTCTCTCCTGTCATCGCGTGTCTTATCTCCTTTCCGGCCCGGTTCTCGGCCTAATTGTTTTGAATATGACTGTACGCTACAAAACTATTTTACACGATTTTCCTTGTAAGTGAATTCAAAATATGTTATCATCAATAAAGATTATTTATCAACACCATGCGGAAACAAGGAGGAATCGCCGTGAATACGTTCCAGCTGCGCTGTTTTCTCTCGGTGGCCCAGCATCTCAATTTTGCCCGCGCCGCCCAGGCGCTGAACATCACGCAGCCCGCCGTCACGCACCAGATCCGCTCCCTTGAGACGGAGCTGAACGTCAAGCTCTTCCGCCGGACGACGCGCACCGTGGAGCTCACGCCCGCCGGGTATCTCTTTCTCACGGACGCGAAAAGCATGGTGTCCATCGCCGAGCGCGCCGTCAAGCGCTTTGAGGATCCGAACGCGCAGATCATCGAGACGCTCGCCATCGGATGCTGCAATTATGCGCATCTGTTCATGCTCGCCGTCGCGCTGCGCGGAATGAAGGAGCTTCATCCGAACCTGCACCCGCAGCTTCAGGTGGTTCCGTACCAGCAGCTGCACCGGCTGCTGCAGGAGGAGGCTGTCGACGCAGTCCTCGGCTTTCAGGAGATGACGGGCGGGAAAACAGAGGGCGTCTACCGCGAGCTGCGGCGCATTCCCGCGGTATGCATCTGCCAGAGCGACAGCCCGCTCTCCCGGAAAAAGAAGATCCGCCCCGAGGATCTCATTGAGGAAAAGCTTGTCCTCACGGATCCTGCCGTCTCCCCCGCCGGCATCGTGCAGCTGCAGGGAAACCTCATGGGCGTGCGGCCGCGCTCCGATTTCCATTTCTGCGATTCCATCGAGGCGGCGGCTGTGCTCGTCCAGGCCGGATTTGGGGCTGCGGTCATCCCGGACTGGGGTATCCCGTCGTTTCTCCCGCTGGTGCGCATCCCGATTGAGGGGTTCCAGGCGCTCTCCTTCGGCATCTACTACAAGACGCTCGAGGGCAACGCGCCGCTGCGCACGTTCATCCGCCTCATGCAGGAGGAGCCGAAAAAACGCGAAAAGGAAAGCCGCCCCGGATGAGGCGGCTTTTTCAGCAGTTCTTTTCGAGAAACGCAAGGAGATCGCGGAAGACCTCTTCCCGGTTCGTCTCCGTGATCAGCGCGTGGCGCGCCCCGGGATACAGGACGGTTTCGACCCGGCAGCCCGACCGCTCCAGCCTGGCGGCGAGACGGCGGATGCCCTTGCCGAATTCGCCGAGAGGATCCCTGTCTCCGGAAATAAGCAGGATGGGCAGCGTCTGGGGCAGGCTGCGGAACCATGCGTCGGATGAGATCTCTGACTGCAGAACGACGACGTCGCGATAGCCGGAAACCGTGAGATCGAAGCCGCAGAGCGGATCGGCCACATAGCGGTCAACCTCCGCCTCGTCGCGCGTGACCCAATCGCTGGACGTCCTGTTCGGCGCGAACGCCTTATTGAACCGCTCAGTTGACAGACGGGCAAACAGCGGGTGATGCGCCTTCACGCCGAGTCTTGAGACGAGAGTGTCCGCCAGACGCTTCTCGCCCGCAAGCACCGCCCTGCTCTGCGGGCCGCAGGTTCCCATGAAAATGACGGCGCGAAGCTCCTCTCCGTACTGCGCGGCGTAGGAGCGCGCCAAAAACGAGCCCATGCTGTGACCCATGAGAAAATACGGCAGTTCAGGGTATTCCGCGCGCATCATCTCGTGGAGCTTATGCATATCCCGCACAAGGTTCTGCGCGCCTCCCTCTCCGAAATAGCCGAAGGAGCCCCCCTTTGAGACCGACTTGCCGTGTCCGAGATGGTCATTGACGGCGACTGCAAATCCTGCCTGCGCCAAGAAGCGGGCGAAATCCATATAGAGCAGGCTGTGCTCCGCCATACCGTGCGCAATCTGCAGGACGCCGCGCACCGACCGGCGATCCGCCGGTTCCATCACGCGGACAAATATCCGTTCTTCACAGGCGCAGGAATCAAACGCGATTTCTTTCTGCAGCAAACCCATTCACGCATTCCTCCTTCCTCATTCCGGACGGCAGGACAAAAATACGCTCTCCGCCTTCTGAGGATAGTATTATTATACGACTATCGCGTGCGCCAAGCTTGACAGAATTGTAAATTTTACTGAAACGAAACCGTTTTTCCTGAAAATAATGCGAAAAAAGGAGAAAGCTGCGGCAGCCGCAAATCTTTCTCCTCTTTTTGAAACAATATGCTGCGGGCTCCCGTTTATACAAAGGAGTCTATCCGCAAATCCGGCAAACGACAAGGAAGTGAAACACGCTCCCCGCCAGGCAGAAGACGTGCCAGAGCGAATGCATATAGCGCACCGTTACGCCGATGCCGTAGATCACGGCCCCGACGGTATATACCACGCCGCCCGTCACAAGCAGAATGAGCGAGACCGTATCGATGGCAGCAAGCAGCTGCGGCAGGAAGAAAATGACGCACCAGCCCATCGCCATATAGCACACCATTGAGAGGACGCGGAATTTTCTCATGTCGACGGCGTTGAGCACAATGCCGAGCACGCCTGCCGTCCAGACAATCGCGACGAGCGTCCACCCTGTCGCGCCGCCGATGCACAAAAGCGAAACCGGCGTATACGTTCCGGCTATCAGAAGGTAGATGGTGCAGTGGTCAAGCACCTGAAAGACCTTTTTCGCGCGGCACACATCGAGGGAGTGATACAGCGTCGACACCAGATAGAGCAAAAACATCGTCAGGCTGTAAATCCCGACGCTTATCATGGCAGTCGGCTCCTTCGGAGCAATCGTCAGCAGTATGGGCGCGCCGGCAATCGCCAAAACAACCCCAAGCCCATGCGTGATCGCGTTCGCAATCTCCTCCCCGATGGTATAGCTCGGCAGGACAAGCACGCGTCGAAGCTCCTCTCTCCAACCGGGGGTACGGCTCACCATTTCCATCCTCCTGTCATCCTTTCCTGGACAATTTGTCCTTTGGATTCCGCATAACGCGGCGCTCTGAATCGAAAACCCTTATACATGGTATTCTATACTATGTATAAGAATATAGGAAGACATTCCATTTGTCAAGGAGAAACTCCCTCCAAACGGAAGGATGGGATGAAATCTTTTTTTGCGGAGGAACGCTCCTGCACATAGCCGTCGAGCCCGAGGGAAAACAGAAGGTCCTGCACCTTTTCATATTCGCGCTTTGTGATGTGGCGATTGATTTCGGGGTACTCCCCCGCTTTTCCGCACGGGACATACTGTGCCATCAGGCTGACGAGCACATTCCGCTCTGCCAGATACCGCAGCACCTCGGCGCTGTTTTTCGTGTTGGACGGGAGAATGAGATGGCGCACCAGCGTCCCGCGCAGGAGCATCCCGTCCGCGTCGAACCGGGCGGGTCCCGTCTGGCGGAGCATCTCCGCGATGGCGGCCTTCGCGGCCTCGGGATAGTTCTCCGCCTTTGAGTAGCGCAGCGAAAGCTCCGGCGAGAGGTATTTCAGGTCGGGCAGGTAGACGTCGATGAGCCCCTCGAGGCTTCGGAGCGTCTCAACCCGCTCATACCCGCCAGAATTGTAGACGACCGGCACCGAGGGCCGCCTGAGCCGCAGCGCCCGGGCGATAGCCGGGGCGAAGTGCGTCGGGTTGACAAGGTTGATGTTGTGCGCGCCCTGCTCCTCGAGGCGCAGGAAAATGTCGGAGAGCTCCTTTGGCGTCACGCGCTTTCCGACGGCGCGCTCGGCGCTGATCTCATAGTTCTGGCAGAACACGCAGCCGAGCGGGCAGCCGGTGAAAAACACCGTCCCAGAGCCGCGCGTCCCGCTCAGGCAGGGCTCCTCCCAGAAGTGAAGCGCCGCACGCGCCACGACGGCGTCCGCTCCCATTTTGCAGACCCCGTCTCCCTTTTCCGAAGACCGGTACGCTCCGCACCTGCGCGGGCAGAGCCGGCACGCTTTAAGTTCCATCGTCTTCCCCCTTTGGCTTCACGGCGAGGAACGCCGCGAGTCCCCCGCGTTTCCCGCCCGTCGCACGGTGCGACCAGAGCAGGCTGTCATTGCACCTGGTACAGATTCGCGCGGTGGTGATATGTTCCGGCAGGACGCCCGCGGCGAGGAGAATCCGGCGGTTGGCTTCCCAGAGGTCGAGGCGGTATTTCCCATCTCCCGCGCGGAAGAAGAAATGGGACAGGCCGAGCGGCTGGAGGGCGGCGAAGCCCTCGTACACGGTCTCGTCCACCTCGTAGCAGCACGCGCCGATGGAAGGTCCGATCGCGGCGATAATGTCCTCCGGCCTCGAGCCGAACTCCTCCCCCATCCGCCGCACCATGCACGCGCCCATCCCCGCCGCCGTGCCGCGCCAGCCGGAGTGTCCGAGTCCCACGGCGCGGTGCGCGGGATCAACGAAAAAGAGCGGCGTGCAGTCCGCATAGTAAGTAACGAGGGTGACGGACGGATCGTCCGTTATCAGGCCGTCGACGCTCTCACGGTCGCGCGGGCGGGTGACGCCGACGCCGCGCTCCGCGGCCCCCACACGGCGCACCGTGGTGTGGTGGTCCTGCGCGGAGGCGGTGAGGCTTTCCATCGAAAAGCCGGCGGCAGCGCAGAAGCGGCGGAAATTCTCCTCCACCGTTTCCCGCGGGTCGCCCCGGCCGAAATTCAGATTCATGGACGAAAACTCCCCGGTGCTGACGCCTCCCAGCCTCGTCGAGAACGCGTGCCGGACAAACGGCAGCGCCTCCAGCGCCGGGAAGGTCAGCCAGCCGACAGAGTCCTTCTCCCGGTAATGCATCGAGCCAATCGGAACAGGCCGCACGGCTCTTCCCCCTTTCCTTATTCGGGCGGCGACAGGCAGACCGCCCCGCCGCAGGATTATTGTATCACAGGACGCCGGGGAAAAAAACAAAGCGGAATTCTGTTCACAAAAATATTACAAAGTATCCCGTTCTTCCACCATTGCCCCACCTGCCGCGAAAATTAACGGGGATGAGGCGGTGCTCGCTCCCCTTCCGCCGATCAGCAGCCGTTTCCCGGCCAATCATCAGCCTTGGATGGGAAAGATTGGCTGCCTCCCGGCGCCTTCTCAACTTGACATAATCAGGTTGATCCCATATAATCGTTTTTGTACGAACTATGCCGGTTTAAAGGGGATTTTTGACCTGGTGAGGGACAGGCCCCAGGGCCGTCCCATTGTGTGCAATCCCAACGAACGGAGGATGTATCCAATCATGCCAAAGAAACTGCTCTCTCTCCTTCTGGTTCTTGTCCTTGCGATAGGAACCGCACTCTCCGCGCCCGCCTTTGCGGCGACGGAATTCTCGCTGAATAAGACGATGGTCGCCATTCGTCCCGGCGAGTCCACCACCCTCTACGCGACGAACTCCTCCGGGACCGTCGCAGTCCAGTCCTGGAGCTCGAGCAACACGAGCGTGGCCACCGTCAGCGGCGGCGTTGTCAAGGGCGTCAGCTACGGCATCTCCACCGTCACCGCGTACCTCGCGGACGGCTCCTACGCGACCTGCCAGGTACACGTCGCGCTGCAGGGCATCGACGTCTCATATTACCAGGGGAATATCAACTGGTCGTCCGTGGCGAAAAGCGGCGACGTCGACTTCGCCATCATCCGTACCGGCTACGGCGGCGAGAACTGGGTCACGCAGGTGGACACCTGCTTCGCGCAGAACTATACCGGCTGCGTGACGAACAACATTCCCGTCGGCGTGTACCACTTCAGCTATGCCACCACGGTAGAGATGGCGAAAAAGGAAGCGGAGTTCTGCCTCTACATTCTGAACGGCCGCTCCCTCGACCTTCCGGTCTTCTACGACATCGAGACGGCCGCGCACCGCAGCATGGATCCAAACCTTCTCGCCGATATTGTCGAGACCTTCTGCAATACCATCGAAGCGGCGGGCTACACGGCGGCCATCTACAGCTCGCCGACCTTCTTCAACGGCTCTCTCTCGAGTTCCCGCCTCGACAAATATGACCACTGGGTCGCCCATTACGGCGTCGACCGCCCCGGCTACTCGAAGCCCTTCACCATCTGGCAGAACGGCTTCATGCAGGTAAGCGGTATTTCCGGGAATACCGACGCCAACTACGCATATAAGGATTATACGCAGAGCAGCGGCGGAAGCGGCAGCGTGACGCCCGGCGGCGACGACGGCTACAGCATGAGCTGCAGCGTCAGCTCCTACACCTTCGGCAGCAATAGCACCTATGACTTCACCGTCGTCACAAACAATCCGATCATCCCGACGGTAGAGTCGAGCGATCCGAGCGTCATCTCCGTCTCGCTGACGAGCATCGTCAGCGGCGGCTACCGCTACACGCTGACAAAGCACAGCGCCGGCGACGCCCTGATCACCATCATCGACGACGTCGGCAATTTCCACGCCTTCTTTGCCACCGTACCGGAGAGCTCCTCCTCCACCCAGACAGGCATGAAGAGCGATACGAGCTCGTACACGTTTACGGGCTCCTCCGATACGTATCTCGTGAAAATCACCACCTCCAGCAGCATTGCTCCGACGGCCACAACCTCCAATTCCTCCGTCGTGACCGTCTCCTACTACGCCGCGACGACGGACGGCTTCCTCTATCAGCTGACGAACAAGGGCGCAGGCACCGCAACGATTACCATCAAGGATCAGAGCGGCAATATGATCACCATCCCCGTTACAGGCTATGGCTCGTCGAACAGCGGCTCCAACACCGGCGGCTCGACCGGCACGCTGCCGTGCGACACGTCCGCCTACACCTTCACGACGCTGACCTCCTACACCTACAAGGTGACGACAAGCAGCACCACCGCCCCGACGGCAACCTCCTCCAATCCGAGCGCGGTCTCCGTCGCCTACAAGGGTACCTGTGAAGGCGGTTACCTTTTCACCATTACGAACCAGGGTGCGGGAACCGCGACCATCACCACCACCGACGCCGACGGGCGCTCCTGCTCCTTTGTCGCGACGGGCAAGGGCTCGTCCACCGGCTCCGGCTACTCCATCAAGTCCGACACGACGGCGCAGTTCAGCCTGCGCGTCGGCGCAACGTATACGTTCAAGTTTACCGTTACGGGAGGCGGCGCGCCGCAGTTTGCGTCCGGCAACACGAGCTATCTGCAGCTCGTGAAGACGGTGCAGGAGGGCAACGACTATCTCGTCACGTTCAAGGGCGTCGCGGCCGGACAGGTCGGCGTCTATGCCTCCGCCGACGGGCCGAGCATGACGCGCCAGTGCATCATTGACGTGGTCTGAGTCTCCCCCCTCCCATTCTTTTTTCCTGACATACGCTCAGCCTCTCGCTGCCCTGCGCCGCGGGAAGGCGCAAAAAAAGCCGCTCCCCGGGTTGCTCCGGGAAGCGGCTTTTTTATGATGCGATTTCAGGGGACGAAGCTTACTTCTGCTCCGGCAGATGCCACTTCCAGTCGAGGATCTCGGGCAGATCCTGGCCGACCTCATGGATGTACTGCTTATGCTCAACCAGCTTGTCGTTCATGGCCTGGATGAGGTACGCGCCCTTGTTGCCGAGCTGCGGCAGGTGCAGGAGCACGTCCTTGACCAGATGGAAGCGGTCGATCTCGTTCTGCACGCGCATATCGAACGGCGTGGTGATCGTGCCTTCCTCCTGATAGCCGTGAACGGAGAGATTGCGGTTGGCGCGCTCGTAGGTCAGCTCGTGGATAAGCGTCGGATAGCCGTGGAACGCGAAGATAATGGGCTTGTCCTTCGTAAACAGCGCGTTGTAGTCCGCGTCGGTCAGACCGTGCGGATGCTTCGTGCTGGGCTCGAGCTTCATCAGGTCGACCACGTTGATCACGCGGATCTTGAGCGAAGGCATTGCGTCGCGCAGAATCGTGACGGCAGCCAGCGTCTCAAGCGTAGGCGTATCGCCGCAGCAGGCCATGACAACGTCCGGCTCCTCGCCCGCGTCGCTGGAAGCCCAATCCCAGATACCGACGCCCTGGGTGCAGTGCTTGACAGCCTGCTCCATGGTCAGCCACTGGGGACGCGGATGCTTGCTGGTGACCAGCACGTTGACATAGTCGCGGCTGCGGATGCAGTGATCGAAGCAGGAAAGCAGGCAGTTCGTATCCGGAGGCAGATAGAGACGGACAACGTCTGCCTTCTTGTTGGCGATGTGGTCCAGGAAGCCCGGATCCTGATGGGTGAAGCCGTTGTGGTCCTGCTGCCACACGTTGGAGGAGAGAACCAGGTTCAGGGACGCGATGCTCTGACGCCACGGGAGCTGGTTGCAGACCTTGAGCCACTTCGCGTGCTGGGCGACCATGGAGTCGACGACGCGGATAAAGCTCTCATAGGAGGCAAAGAAGCCATGGCGGCCGGTGAGCAGGTAGCCCTCGAGCCAGCCCTCGCACATATGCTCGGACAGCATGGAGTCCATAATGCGGCCGTCGGGCGCGAGGAACTCGTCGTTGTCCACGATGGTGGAGTTCCAGTCGCGGTTCGTGACCTCGAAGCACTTGTAGAGGCGGTTGGACATCGTCTCGTCAGGCCCGAAAATGCGGAAGTTCTTGGCGTCCTCGTTGAGCTTGAGGACGTCGCGGATGTAGCCGCCGACCTCGATCATATCCTGCTTCTCGACGGAGCCGGGGAACGGGATGTCGACCGCGTAGTCGCGGAAATCGGGGGTGCGCAGCTCGCGCAGCAGCGCGCCGCCGTTGGCGTGCGGGTTCGCGGCGATGCGGCGATCGCCCGTAGGCGCCAGCTCCTGCAGCTCGGGAATGAGCACGCCGTTCTCATCGAACAGCTCCTCCGGATGGTAGCTCTTCAGCCACTCCTCGATCTCCTTGAGGTGCTCCTCCTGCTTCGGCGTGCCGAGGGTGATGTCGATCGGCACCTGATGCGCGCGGAACGTGCCCTCGATCTCCTTGCCGTCGACCACCTTCGGGCCGGTCCAGCCCTTGGGGGTGCGCAGGACGATCATCGGCCACTGAATATGACCCATATCCTCGCCGGCGCGGGCGCGCTTCTGGATGTCGTGAATCTCCTCGATGCTCGCGTCGAGCACCTCGGCCATCTTCTCGTGCATCTCCATCGGATCGTCGCCCTCGACGAAGCGCGGCTTCCAGCTGCAGCCCAGGAAGAAATGCTCGATCTCCTCACGGGTCATGCGGCCGAAGATGGTCGGGTTGGAAATCTTGTAGCCGTTCAGGTGCATGATCGGCAGCACCGCGCCGTCTCCCACAGGGTTGAGGAACTTGTTGGACTGCCAGCTCGTCGCGAGCGGGCCCGTCTCCGCCTCGCCGTCGCCGACGGTGACAGCCGCGATGAGATCGGGGTTATCGAATACCGCGCCGAACGCGTGCGCGATGGAGTAGCCAAGCTCGCCGCCCTCGTTGATGGAGCCGGGAGTTTCCGGCGCCACATGGCTCGAGATGCCGCCCGGGAAGCTGAACTGCTTGAAGAGGCGCTTCATGCCCTCCTCATCGCGGCTGATATTCGGGTATACCTCGCTGTAGGTACCGTCCAGATACGCGTTTGCGACAAAGAAGTTGCCGCCGTGTCCGGGGCCGGAAATCAGGATCATATCCTGATCGTACTTCTTAATCACACGGTTCAGGTGGACATACACAAAGTTCTGCCCCGGGACAGTGCCCCAGTGACCGACGATCTTCTTCTTGACGTCGTCGCGGGTAAGCGGACGGCGAAGAAGAGGATTGTCAAGCAGATAGAGCTGCCCGGCGGCCAGATAATTGGAAGCGCGCCAATAGGCATTGATTTTCTCTCGCTCGTTTTGAGATAAAACGGCCATTGCAAAATACCTCCTCGTAATTTTGTTTGCCTTGTTCTCCTGACAGAGCGGTCCGCGGCCGATGCGGAACTATAAGGATTGTATCATACTTTCCATCCTATTTCCAGTGGCGTATTGGTAGAAAGTGAGGAAAATCTTTTGGAACCCCTCGAATTTCTGGGAATAGTCAGCTGAAATCAAGACAAACAGAGCCGCAGGGAGGCGGGAACTGCCCGTTATCTTCCGCTCGACTGGCCATACATGAATTCCGAAACCGCCCGGCTGAAAAACAGCAGTCCACACTGCGCCGCCGTGATGCCGAAAAGCGCCGCGAAAAGCAGCCAGAACCAGACGGGAAGCGCCTCGGCCAGAGACACGGCTTCCACGAGAAGAAACAGGAACGCAAAAACGGAGAGAAGATTCAGCACCGCCATCGCATAGCGCACCCAGCTCACGCCGCGGTACAGGGCGACGCAGCAGGCGATGGTCAGCACGCTGCCGAGAAGGCTGAAGCTCCCGGTAAAGAGGGTGAGGACAACGGAGACGATCTGCGCGGCAATGATGCCGATGACGAGCTTCTCTCCTGTCTCGGAGAGGCGGCGCTGGCGCTCAAGGAACGACTGATACGCGCGTTCCTTCTCCTCGGCCTCCAAATCCTCGAGACGGTCAAAGCGCAGCGTCACGTCGGGGTTCGGCAGGCTCGCCGAGACGGCGCGGAACTGCGACGCGAGCTCGTGGACGCTCCGGACGGACGAGCCGTCCATTCGGTTCAGACTTTGAAGAATCCGCTCCCTGTCCTTCGCCTCCTGCGCGAGCTCGCCGCGGCGGACGGAGAGCACCTCGGCGATCCGCTCCGGGCTGTTCTGCATCGTCAGGATTTCCTCGATGCTGAACGAGAGCTTGCGCAGGTCGCTGATGTCGCGCAGCGCCTGCACGTCCTCCCGGCTGTACTCGCGGTATTCCCTGTCATTTCGTACGATAAGCTCCGGCGAGACGAGCCCCTTCGCCACATAGAAGCGGACGGCGCGCTCCGTGAGCCCTGTTCTGTCGCATACCTCTTTGATTTTCATCCTGCATACTCCTTCCCCTGTCGTGCGGCGCAGTGCTTCCCCGTGCGGAAAACACAGCGCCGCGCCTCAGCTTCCGCCTTCATCATACAAACTGACGTAAGGGAAGTGTCAAGAGGAAAATTGAAAAAACTGCAAATCAGAAGCCGATGCGGTCAAAGATGAGCGGACGCGGCTCCGGCGGGGCTTCGCCGAAACGGAGCGCTGCCCGGAAGGTCTCCTCCGCCGTACGGCACTGCGCCTCGGAGGCGGCAAAGAGCTCGGCGAGAACGTCCCCCGCGCGGACGCGGTCGCCGGGCTTTTTGCGCAGGATAAGACCTGCGCTCGGATCGATGGCGTCCTCCTTTTTCTCGCGGCCCGCGCCAAGCTCGACGGACGCAACGCCGCAGCGCTCCGTGTCGATGCCGCAGAGGAAGCAGTCCTCCCCGGCGCGGACCTCGTACCGGACGACAGGCGCGAAGAGCAGGCGGAAATCGTCGAGAGCGGCGGCGTCTCCGCCCTGCGCGGCGACCATCTCCCGCAGCTTTGCGAACGCCTGCCCGTTCTCGATCTGGCCCTGCGCGAGGGCGCGCGCCTCTGTAAAGCCGGAAGCCTTTCCCGTCATGACGAGCAGGCCGGCGGCGAGCTCCACGCACAGCTCCGTCAAATCGGCGGGGCCGCGCCCGCGGAGCGTCTCGCACGCCTCCATGACCTCCAGCGCGTTGCCGACGGCGTTTCCGAGAGGGCGATCCATGTCGGTGATGAGGGCGGCGGCGCGTCTGTCCGCGTGGGCGGCGATCTCCACCATCGCCTGCGCGAGCGCCCGCGCGTCCTCAAGCGTCTTCATGAACGCGCCGCTGCCCGTCTTCACGTCGAGCAGGATACAATCCGCGCCGGCGGCGAGCTTCTTGCTCATGATGCTCGAAGCAATGAGCGGGATGCTCTCCACCGTGGCGGTGACGTCGCGCAGCGCGTAGAGCTTCTTGTCGGCGGGGACGAGATTGCCCGTCTGCCCGGCGACGCAGACGCCGACCTCGCGGACAATGCGGAGGAATTCGTCGCGCGGCAGGTCGGTGCGCAGGCCGGGGATGGACTCGAGCTTGTCGATGGTACCGCCCGTGTGGCCGAGGCCGCGGCCGCTCATCTTCGCCATGCGCACGCCGAGCGACGCGGCGATCGGGGCGACGACGAGCGTCGTCTTGTCGCCGACGCCGCCGGTGCTGTGCTTGTCGGCCTTGACGCCCTCGAGGGAGGACAGGTCGACCGTGTCGCCGGAGCGCTCCATCTCGAGCGTCAGGCGCGCCGTCTCGCGCGGCGTCCTCCCTCGCAGGCAGATGGCCATGAGCAGGGCGCTTGCCTGATAGTCGGGGATATCGCCGCGCACATAGGCCTTCACGAAGAACGCGAGCTCCTCGTCGGAAAGCTCGCCGCCGTCGCGCTTCTTCGCGATAATGTCGTACATTCTCACAGC
>CASFAA010000241.1 GCA_949292505.1 uncultured Oscillospiraceae bacterium | reverse complement strand
CACACCTCCTTCAGGCGCCCCCCCAGCGGGGGCTAAACTACATCGGATTCCCAGCTTCGAGAGGGTATATAGCGCATCACCTCCTATTACATTGAAAAGAACGAGCGCAGCGCGGGCTATCCCATCATGGCTCCCGTGGTGGATGTCGTCGAGATCGGCAACGGCGGCGGCTCCATCGCGTGGATCGACGAGGGCGGCTCGCTGAAGGTCGGCCCGAAGAGCGCCGGCGCGCTGCCCGGCCCCGTCGCCTACGGCAAGGGCGGCGAGGATCCCACCACGACGGACGCCAACCTCATCGCCGGAAGGCTTTCCGCCTCGAACTTCGACATGGACGTCTCCCTCGACCATGTCCGCGAGGCGCTGACGGAGAAGGTCGGAAAGGCGTTCGGCATCGGAGCGGAGGAGGCCGCGGAGAGCATCATCCGCGTGGCGGACTCCAACATGAACAACGCCCTCAAGCTGATCTCCGTGCGCCGCGGCTACGACCCCCGCGATTTTGCGATGGTGGCCTTTGGCGGCGGCGGCCCGATGCACGGCCCGACGCTTGCGAAGGAGCTGAGCATCCGCAAGGTGATTGTCCCGGTCGCCGCGTCCGTGTTCTCGGCCTGGGGTATGCTGATGAGCGACATCCGCCACGATTTCATACAGACGAAGATTCTCTCCTTCCGCGACGCCCCGATGTAGACGCTCAACGCCATGTGGAAGGAGCAGATGGAGGAGGCCGGCGCACGGTTCGCTGCCGAGGGCGTGGCCCCGGAGCAGACCATGTTCCGCTTCATCGCCGATATGCGCTATATGGGGCAGGAGCACACCGTACAGGTTTCCGCTCCGGCCTATCCGTGGAAGGAGGAGGACCGCGCCGAGATCCTCAGCCGCTTCCACAAGACGCACGAGCATTTCTACACCTTCTCGCTGCCGGACACCCCGGCGGAGATCGTCAACCTGCATCTCGTGGCTTACGGCCAGCTGACGAAGCCCGCCCTGCAGACGATTCCGGAGCAGAAGGGCGATATCTCCGCGGCGCTCAAGGAGGTACGCCGGGTGTTCTTCTCCGAAGACGGCTGGCAGGATACCCCGATCTATGACCGCGCGAAGCTCGGCTGGGGCGCGAAGGCGCAGGGCCCCCTCGTGGCGGAGGAGCCCACCACCGCCACGGTCGTCTGCCCGGGTCAGAAGCTGTCGGTGGATCGGTACGGCAATCTCATCGTGGAAACGGAGGCAGAGTAATGGCTGAGCAGGTAAAAATTAACCCGGTGACGCTTGATATCGTCAAGGACTCGCTCATCGCGGTGAGCAACGAGATTTTTTACGCGTTTGCGCAGACGTCCATGAGCCCCATCATCTACGAGACCCTTGACTACGCGAGCGGCATTGCCGACGCGGAGGGTCGTCTCCTGACGCAGGGCAACGGCGTCACCGGCTTCATCGGTATGATTTCCCCGATGATCTGCGCCGTGGTGGACAAGTACGGCAAGGAAAACCTCCATCCCGGGGACGTCTACATCATCAACGACCCGTTCCTCGGCGGCGGCACGCATATGTCCGACGTCGGCATGGTGATGCCCATCTTCTATCAGGGAGAGCTGATCGCCTTCGCCGGCAACAAGGCGCACTGGAGCGACATCGGCGGCATGGCGCCCGGCTCCTTCACCACCGACGCGACGAATATGTTCCAGGAGGGGATGTGCTTCTCCGGCACCAAGCTCGTCGACAGGGGCGAGCTCGTCGAGCCGGTATGGGATCTGATGCGCAGCAATATGCGCTACCCGCAGATCTCCCAGGGAGATATGTGGGGGCAGATTTCCTCGCTGCGTACCGGCGAGAAGCGCGTCTGCGACCTGTGCAAAAAGTACGGCGCGGACGTGGTGAAGGGCTCCATGGAGCGCCTCATTGAGCAGGGCGAACGCGTCGCGCGCAAGCGCCTTGCCGAGATGCCGAAGGGAACCTGGGAGATGGAGGAGTACATGGACGACGACGGCCACGGCAATTCCGTCCATCTGCAGGTCAAGGTGACGATCACCGACGACGAGTTTGTCGCGGACTTTACAGGCAGCGATCCGCAGGTGATCGGCTGCGTCAATTCCGGCGCGACGGCGGCGTACGCCGGCGTGAAGGTGGTCTTTATGTCGGTGGTCGGGCCGGAGCTCGCGGTCAACGACGGCGTCTTCGCGCCGCTGCGCACCATCTGCGAGCCGGGCAGCGTCCTGCAGGCCAATCGTACCGCCGCGACCTCCTGCTACTACGAGAGTATGATCTATGTCATCGATCTCGTCTGGCGCGCGCTGGCCCCGGCCTTCCCGGAGTCGCTCGGCGCGGGTCACCTGCTCAGCGTGTGCACCGTCCTGATGGCCGGAAAGCATCAGAATTTCGGCAACGATTACCTCATCATTGAACCTACGGTGGGCGGCTGGGGCGCGTGCCGCGGCCACGACGGCCAGGTCGGCCAGTTCTGCGTGGGCGACGGCGAGACGTACAACGTCCCCGTCGAGATGGCGGAGACGCGATACGGCATCCGTGTCGACGAGCACAGCCTCCACACCGACGGTGCGGGCGCGGGCGAGTTCCGCGGCGGCAGCGGCGCCGTGCGCACCTACCGTTCGATGAACGACAACCAGACCTTCACAGCCTCCTTCGGCCGCAACAAGTGGCCCGTCTGGGGCGCTTCCGGCGGGAAGGACGGCTCCATCAACTACTTCCAGTTCATCGACGCGGACGGCACCGTCAGCGATCCGACGGGCATTGTGGCGCGCCGGGTGATGAACAAAAACGACGTGGTGCGGATGGGCACCGCCACCGGCGGCGGCTACGGCGACCCGTTCAAGCGCCCCGCGGAGAAGGTCGCGATGGACGCGAAGAACGAGTACATCACCGTGGAGCAGGCCAGAGACGACTACGGCGTTCTCGTCGATCCCGAGACCTTTGCCGTTCTCGGCCTCACCGAGGCGCGCAGAAAGGCGGAGACCGCCTGAAGCGGGAACCCCCGCCTGCGATGAGCCCGTATGAAATCGGCACGATACGGAGAACACGGCAGGAAGCCCGGACGCAGCACGCGTCCGGGCTTCTCTTTATCAGGAAAAACAGTTATTGGATGACGAAATCAGGCGGATATCCAACAGCTCCAGCCTTCTGTCCTCGAACTTTATCCGAAGGGCGTCCGCTTCTTCGGACGAAAACAGGGGGCGGTCAGCTCGGCAAACGTATCGGTGCAAACGGAAAACTCCGCAAGAGGCCGGTACCTGTTTCCGTGAAGGCGGACGAGCCCGTTTCCCCGCACGCGCAGGGAGGCGGCGGAAACGCCGTGAACGGTCAGAGAGCCCTGCAAACACGGGCCGCAGGCCGGAGAGCGTCTTCCGCTTCCTCATTTCCGTTCGTTTTGCAGCCGTGTACGTCAATTTGGGGCAAAATATCTGTTTCCTTTTCTTTCATGCGATCTCATGTATTTTCCCTGGCCTTCTGCATACCGGATAGTATCTGCCGGCCTCATTTCCCAGTTTGCTTGACAGGAAATCTCCGCAGGACTATAATTTTTATAGTACATACTCTCCGCCGCCGCGGAGAGGGCAGGGAGGAAGCATGGAGGAGAAAAGATATTCCTACCGGAAAAAAGGCCCCCTGGTTCTGATGTGCCTGGCGCTCGCCATAACGGTGATTGCCGGACTTGCCACGGCAGCGAGGCCGCCGGAAGTGCAGCAGCAGGAGGAGACGGTGTATGTTATTCGGGAAGCACAGTACCCCGTAACGCCGCAGCGTCCTGCCTCCACAGAGACCGATGAAGGGAAGGCGGACTATGCTCTCTGGGAGGCGGACCGGGAGGCGCGCCGGGCGCTCGCCGCAGGCTGTGCCGAAGAGCTGTCTCCCTTTTTCCGCAAGAGTGCACAGGCCTTTCTGACGGAAAAAACCGGAGAGAATCGGGTCTATTCTCCCCTGAGCCTGTATATGGCGCTCTCCATGCTGTCTGAGACGGCAGGCGGCGAGACAAGGCGGCAGCTGCTTGAGCTTCTGGGCGCCGGGAGCATAGAAGGCCTTCGGGAACAGGCGCAGTCTGTCTGGAATGCCAGCTGCTATGACGATGGAGCGGCGCGCTGTGTGCTCTCCACCTCTCTTTGGCTCGATGATAAGGTTTCGTTTGTCCCTTCTACACTGGAAACGATAGCCGGGACGTATTATGCCTCTTCCTTCCGGGGGAAAATGGGCGCCGAGGAGTATGATGCCATTTTTCGCGCGTGGCTCAGCGAGCAGACCAGCGGGTATTTGGGGCAGACTGCGGCTGGAGAATCGCTTCACGCGGATACGGCAGCGGCTCTGGTGTCCGCCGTGTCGTACCGGACGGCATGGGTCAGCGCGTTTTCTGAGAGTGAAACGCAGACGGGGACGTTTTCATCCCCTGACGGCGAGGTCAGCTGTCTTTTCCTCAGCCAGACGCTGGACGGTGTTTACTGGCGCGAAAAGGACTTTACCGCCGCTTTTCTTGCTCTTGACGGCGGAGATACCATGTGGCTTCTCCTGCCGGATGAGGGTATTTCCCCCGAGGAACTGCTTCTGGATGAGGACGCGCTCGCATTTCTTTTCCCGCTGGCGGGGGAGGACGCAGAAACTGCGGCGCAGGGGAGAGGGGACGGCACGGCGGCGTCCATTGCCTTTTCCATTCCCAGATTTGATGTCAGCGCGTATCTTGCGATGGAGGACAGCCTCAAACGGCTTAATGTGGTAAACGCTTTCTCGCCGGACCTATCCAATTTTGCTCCGTTGACGGATGATGCGGATCTGTATGTGGGAAGCGTCCGTCAGGCGCTGCGAGTTGCAGTGGACGAGGAGGGCTGCTGCGGGGCCTCGTACACGG
>CASFAA010000240.1 GCA_949292505.1 uncultured Oscillospiraceae bacterium | reverse complement strand
CACTCGGCGTCGTCGTTCGCCGCCGCGGGCGTGCTGTTCTGGGAAAAGCGGCGTCCGATCGGCGTGTGCGCGATTGTCCTCGCGGCGCTGATCGCGTTCTCCCGCGCCTTTCTGTGCGTCCACTATCCCTCGGACGTCCTCACCGGAGCGTTGATCGGCTTTGCTCTCGCCGCAGCCTGTGTCTTCCTCGCGCGGCGGTATCTTCCGCCGAAGGAAGCGGCGGCGAATCAGATTCAAAAAAATCAAGAATAATTCTTATTTTTGTATTGACAACAGGATTCTGGGAATGTATACTAAGGCCATAGATAATACGGCCGGAAAGGCCATGGAGTAAGGAGAGAAATGAAAATGGAGAAGTACATCTGCAGCGCTTGCGGTTACATTTACGATCCCGCCGCCGGCGACCCGGATAACGGCGTCGCACCCGGCACCGCGTTCGAGGCCGTTCCGGACAGCTGGACCTGCCCGCTGTGCGGCGTCGGCAAGGATATGTTCACGGCGGAATAAGTCTGTGAGAATTGGGCCGCTCCCGGTGGGGGCGGCTTTTTTCATGCCAAAGGGGAGCGAAAATTGAAAGCTTTTCTCTCCAGGAAGCTTGCCTTTTGACTCGAAAAGCAAAGCTTTTTCCGAGTCAAAAGGCTTGCTTTCTGGAGAGAAAAGCAGAGTTTCAGCCCGCCTTTTCAAAGGCCGTGGGGGGTCGGGGGCGCGGTGTGCCGGTGGCACACGAATTAGCGCCGGTCTCCGCTGCCGCTCCGGTCGGTGCCCTATTGTGTGCCACTGGCACACGGCACCCGAGCCGGCAGGCGAGACCAGAGCCCCCGCGCGCAGCTATCCTCCTCTTCTCCGCCTCCCTTCCCACTCCCGTCCCCCGCCTCCCTTTCCTCCTCTCTCCCCCCAAAAAATAAAAATGACACGCGAGGATCCGAGCGTGAGAGGCCGAAAACGGGAGGAAACGGGAGCTTGCCCGGATGTAAATTAAAAAGATCAAACTTTCCCCTTGACAGGCACCCCGGAGTGTGGTAGTATCATAGGGCACGAATTTGAAAATTCACAGGAAGAACGAGAGTTCAGGAGGTAACAGCCATGTCTACTTATATGCCCAAAAGCGGCGAGATCGACCGCAAGTGGTATGTGATTGACGCCGCCGGCAAGCCGCTCGGACGCGTCGCCGCGCAGGCTGCCGCTCTGCTCCGCGGCAAGCACAAGCCCACCTTTGCGCCGCACGTTGACTGCGGCGATCACGTCATCATCGTGAACTGCGAGAAGGCGGTTCTCACCGGCAAGAAGCTGGAGAAGAAGTATTACCGTCATCACACCGGCTACATCGGACATCTCAAGTCCGTCCGTTATGACACCCTGATGGAGCAGAACCCGACCAAGGCGATGGAGCTGGCCGTCAAGGGCATGATCCCGGACAACACGCTCGGCCGCGGCGCGTTCGGCCGTCTGCGCCTGTTCGCAGGCAGCGAGCACACGCACGCCGCGCAGAAGCCCGCAGCCTGGGAGAAGTAAGGGAGGATTGAATCATGTACGAGAAAGCGCCTTATTTTTACGGTACCGGCAGAAGAAAGAGCTCTGTGGCCCGCGTGCGCGTGTATCAGGGCACCGGTAAGATCACGATCAACGACAGAGACATCGACGACTATTTCGGCCTTGAGACCCTGAAGCTCATCGTCCGCCAGCCGCTGGTGCTCACCAACAATAACGAGAAGTTCGACATCGTCTGCCGCGTCGCCGGCGGCGGCGTCACCGGCCAGGCCGGCGCGATCCGTCACGGCATCGCCCGCGCCCTGCTGCAGGTCGATTCCGAGAACCTGCGCCCCGTCCTCAAGAAGGCCGGATTCCTCACCCGCGATCCGAGAATGAAGGAGCGCAAGAAATACGGCCTCAAGGCAGCCCGTCGCGCTCCGCAGTTCAGCAAGAGATAATCAGCCCGGTTATTCTCTTTTCCTGCGCATACAAACCCCCGGAACCGCACGGTTCCGGGGGTTTTTCTTTTCAGCACGCGCCTGTCTGTCTTTCTCTCCGCCTCTTCCATGGAGAATTCTCCTTCTTCTGCATTGCTTCGCTGCACCCGTGCGGCAAATGCCTCCTTTTTGAAGGCATATGTGTAGATTGGCGCAGATTCCGGCAGATATGTCCGGTTCTGAAAGTCAACACCTGCATTATCATTCACATATATGGCGAAACTCAATTCCGGGAAACAACTTCTGCGGGATTTCCGGCGCAGCGCAGGAGACAACATACGGTTTGCAGAAAAGTGGGAGAGGTGATATGATGAATAAAACGCAGAAAGAACAAACGACAGGCCCGATCCGGAGGAAGGCCGGCGGCGATACGCTGGAGGAGCTGTCCCAATGGGTACTCCGGCATCGGATGGAGGGGTGCCGCTGGTTCACGGTGGATGTGTATGATCATCCGCGGAGGGGCGGGCGGGTCTCCGCCGGAGCTGCGGCTCTGGGGACAGCCCTGCAGCTCAAGCCGCTCCTCCAGGTGAACTGAGACGGGGTATTGGCCGCGGCGGCTGCGCGATGCACAGGGACAATCGCGCAGCCGCTTGCGCCGAAAGGAAAAACAGCGCCGCCCGGGCGTTACCCGATAAACCCGATGGGGCGGCGCGCGGCGGGCGGGAGAGGGGCGGCGGGAGCGGCGAAGTCCTCCGCCCTCAGAACGAAGGGCTCCGCGGCGGGCTCCTCCCCGCCGCATACCCGCACGGCGTACCGCAGAATCGCGCCCTCGGCGAGGTTGCGGCTGAAGCGGCCGTTGCCCGCCTCGGGACGCCCCTCCGCCGTCCGGCACAGGCGCTCGACGGTCTCCCGCGCCTCGGGCTGCAGCGCGAAGCCGCGCCGGTTCGCCTCGAGCTCCGCGATCTGCGCGAGCTCGGCGGCGGAGTAGTCGCGAAAGCGGATCTGAAACGGCGCCCGCGCCCGGAGGCCGGGGTTGCCCGCGAAGAGCCGCTCCATCTCGTCGGGATAGCCGGCGAAGATCACGATCGTGTCCTTCCGGTGGTTCTCCATCTCCTGCACGATGGCGCTGAAGGCCTCGCTCCCGTAGCCGCCGCGGTCGTCGTAGAGCGCGTACGCCTCATCGATGAAGAGGAGGCTGCCCGCGGCGCGGGAGAAGACGGATCTGACGAGGTCCTCCGTCTGCCCCTCGTACCGCGCGACGAGATCCGCGCGTCCCACCTCGACCACGTCCGGACTGGCGAGCAGGCCGATCCGGTGGAAGATGCCGGCCAGAATCCTCGCGACGGTGGTCTTCGCCGTGCCGGGGTTTCCCACAAACGCCATGTGCAGCGTCATGGAGAACGCGGCCCGCTGCTCCAGCGACCGTTTCAGCCTCGCGTATGCGGCGATGGCCTGCACCTGCGCCTTGACCTCCCCGAGGCCGACCAGCGCCTCGAGGGCGTCCGGCGCGGCGCTCTCCCGCCCGTCCTGCGCGGGGGAAGCCGTCTCCCCGGCGGACGGCGCGTCGGAGAAGGACGCCAGCTTCTCCGCAATTTCCTCCCGGCACGAGCGGCTCAGATTGCGGATGCCGCGCAGCTCCTCCTCCGTCATGGCGCGCAGCTGCTCCACGGTGGAGACGCCGGCCCGCCGCAGGCAGGCGGAGCTCCGGCTGCCGAGATTCAGACGCGCAAGCGGCGTCTCCCCGGACGGCGGCGGGGCGGCGTCCCGGCACGCCTGCTCCTCCATCCAGGCGAGCACGTCCTGCGTGACGAGGTGCAGGAATCCGGCGGACGCCTCCGCCTCCCCGGCGCACGCCGCCGCGCCGGAGAAGCCCATGGCGATCGCCGCGCGCAGGCGGAGCGTCAGCTCCCCCGGCAGGCTCAGCAGGAGGATGCTCCGCTCCCCGCTGGAGACGGCGCGGAGCACGGCGCCCGCCTTCTGCAGGGCGCAGAGCGCTTCGCCGGCTTCGCCCTCCGACGGGCTGCTCGGCTCCTTTTCCGGGACGAGGCTGTACACGGTGCGCCCCTCGCCGTTCAGAGGCTCCACGCGCGCCGCTTCCTTCACCTCGGCGCAGGGGAGGAAGATCCAGCCGAAGTCCTCCGTGGTCACGGGGGCGTCGCCCTCGGAGAACGCGGCGAGGGAGAAGCTGCCTCCCTGCGCCGGGGCGAGCTGCCAGCAGAGGCTCGACCCCTGCGGAAGGACGGACGCCGCCCGGAAAAAGCGGTCCGCCGCCTGTTCGGCGCGATCCTCCTGGTCGTACCTTTCCCCGCAGGGAAGGATGGTCAGGGAAGCGGCGCAGGCCGCCCCCTCTCCGTGGTCTCTTCTATCCTCTTTCATGCTGCATTTCTCCTTTTTTCAACAAAGAAAGGCGGACTTTCGTGCGTCCGCGCCGGACGCTTCCGGCTGTGCGGCGCGGACGCTATACGGTTTTCAAGGTGCGGAAACGGGCGCAAAAAGCCAACGTCAGGCTCGGGCCGCAAAATCGCACTCCACCCGGGGAGCGCTGTCCTGAGCTCTTAACGTTGGCTGCTTCTGATTTCAATCGGGGGCGTTTTCTGCTGTTGTCCTCAGTTCGGCAGCGGCGCCCTCCGCTGTGCCGCGCTCTCCTTTTTCCGCGCGGATTCGTCAGGCCGCTTGGGCGCGGCGCGCTCCGCCACGCGGCAGTGCGCGTCCACCCACGCGAGGGAGAGCGTCTTTTTGCCGGCTCCGGGAAAGGAGACGACCGCGAAGCGGGACGCCCCCTCGCCGGTCAGCGATTCGATGACGCCCTCGCCGCACTGCGGGTGCACGATGACATCGCCGGGAGCGTAGCCGCCGAGGCGATCGGAGAGGGCGCGCTGCGTCTCGTGCTTTTGATGGTAGTACGTTTCCCAGGTGCGGTTGTACAGGCGCACGGGAGCCGCGCCGACGCGCGCGCAGCACATTTTCCACGTCGTCCCGTGCCCCGCGCCGCCGTACAGCTTGTCGTCCATATAATGGGCGTATTCGTGCCGGATGACGTCGAGCGCCAGCTCGCGCGGCCAGTCCGGATTCTGGAAATAGCGGTTGGAAAAGCGGAACGCGCCGCCCTCGCGGGAGAAATACATCCCGAGCACGGTCATCGCGTTTCCGAACGAAATGGGGAGGGACGCGCCGTGCAGGCCCGTCTTCGCGTCGAGCCGCCCAAGCTCCGCGCGGATGGCCTCCTCGCTCCAAATCACATCCATTTTTCTGCCTCCTCTCTTTTTCCTATTGTAGCGCGGCGCGCGCGCCGATCTTTTTAAGGCCGATTCCGTCCGCGCCGCGCCGGCAGCCACTGGACAAACAGGCAAAGCTGCAGTATAATAGATCGAAATCGGCCTCCCCGGCGCGGGCGGCCTGGCGTTCGAAATTCTGGAGGATGCTCCCGGCCGTTCCGGAGGCATCCTTCTTTTCTGCCGGCAGGGCGTCGCCCGGAGCCGGGAAAGGAGCCTGCATGAAAAAGACGATATCGTTTCTTCTGACGTTTTTCCTGTCTTTGTCCTTCCTTGTGGCGGCGGGCACGAGCGTGTCTGCGAATGCGGATTTGGCGTCGGCCCCGTCCGACGCCGCGGCCTCGTCTGCCGCCGCAGCCTCGTCCGACGGGGCGGGAGTGGCCGCCGCCGCGGAGGACAACACGGTAACGCTGCGCGTCGTCCATACGAACGATCTGCATGGCCGGTACGACGGCGGCGAGGATTCCGTCGGCTTCGCGGCGCTGCAGACCATCGTGAACGGGGACGGCAGACGCGCCGACCTCGTGTTTGACGCGGGAGACGCGTACCACGGCCTGCCGTTCGCCACCGTCGAGCGCGGCGGCGCGATCGCCGAGCTGTTCTCCGCCGTCGGCTACACCGCGATGACGCCCGGCAACCATGACTTCAACTACGGCGCGGCGCATCTGGCCGAGCTCGGCACCGACAGCGGCGTGCCGATCCTCAGCTGCAACATCCTCAGCGAGGAGACGGGCGAGCCCGTCTTCACGCCGTCCGTCGGCCTGACGGTGCAGGGGCTGCGCGTCGGCGTCATCGGCGTGACGAGCCCCGACATCTATGACGATACCGCCCCCGCGAACGTCGAGGGGCTTGTCTTCGCCGACCCCGTCGAGCCGGTGCAGGACGAGATCGACCGCCTTCACGCGGAGGGCTGCACGCTCATCTTCGTCCTCGCGCACCTCGGCGACTCGTCCGTCCTCGAGTGGACGAGCGATCGGCTCGTCTCGGAAACGACGGGCATCGACGTCCTCATCGACGGCCACACGCACGACGTCGAGAACCGTCTTGTGGACTGGAAGGACGGCGAGGGGCAGGCGCTCTGCGTGCAGACCGGCGCGTATTTTGAAAATGTAGGCGTGCTGACGCTCACCGTCGACCGCGAGACGGGCCGCCCCGTCTCCCTCTCGACAGACTGCGAGACGCTCGTCTCCGCGGCGGACGCGGCAGAGCTCACGCCGGACGAGGCCGTCGAGGCGCAGGTGGAGGCCATCGAATCGCGCCAGAGCGTCATTCTCGGCAATGAGATCGCCGTCTCCCCGAAGGCCGCGCCGTACTCGTGGGAGGACGTGCGCTGCGGCCAGACCGCCATCGGCACGCTCGTCGCGGACGCCTACCTCGCCGAGACGGGCGCGGACGTCGCGTGCGAGAACGCGGGCGGCATCCGCGGCGGTATCCCGAAGGGCAGCGTCACGGGCGGGGACGTGCTCGCCGTCGCGCCGTTCGGCAACACCGTCGTGACGAAGGAGATCACGGGCGAGACCCTTCTCTCGATGCTCGAGACCTCCCTCTCGCTCGGCCTGCGCAATCAGGCGGCCCGCGAGGCCGGGGACGACGCCGCGTGGCCGGAGGAGAGCGGCTCGTTCCTGCAGTGGAGCGGCCTGACCGTCGCCTGGGATCCCGACGCAGCCGACGGGGCGCGCGTGCTCTCCGTCAAAATCGGCTCGCGCGCGCTCGACCCGGACAAGACCTACATCCTCGCCACGAACAGCTTCGTCGCCGTGAGCGCGGATTATCCCGCCCTCGCGGCCTCCCCGGAGAAGAACGAGTACGGCGCGTGCGACGAGCTCCTGCGCCAGTACCTCTCCGGCGCGTACGAGGGCGTCGACTGGACGGACTCGCTGACGCGGATCGTCTTCCGCGCGGAGCCCTCCGCCGTGGAGTCGCTCCCGGAGCCGCCTGAGAGCAAGCCCGCCGCCCCGTCAGAGCCGGAGGCCGTCTCCTCCGAGCCGGCCTCCGCTTCGGACAACAACCCGACGGGCGCCATCGCCGTCGTCGCCGTCCTCCTCGTCCTGGCCGCCGTCTCCGGCGCTGTCCTCGCGCGCCGCCAGCGCCCGTGAGGCTTTTCCGCCGCGGAGCCCTCTAAAAAACAAATTACCACTTTTGCTCGTTCCCGTTTCGTGTTATGATAAAAGGAAACGAACGTCTTTCCCTGGCATACGACGTTTTTCTACCGGAAAGGGTGACTGGCTTTGAGTAAGAACAGGATACGTCTGGAGATCGGCGGCGTGGAATGCGTTGTGTCGTCGGACGACAGCGAGGAATACATCCGCTCGATCGGCGACGAGGTCGAGCGGACGGTGTCGCTCCTGCGCAAGCAGAACGACCGCGTCTCCGTCGTGGAGGCGTCCGTATTCGCGGCGCTGCGCTTCTGCGACGACGCGCGCAAGGCGCAGGCGTCCGCCGACAACCTGCGCGGGCAGATCAAGAGCTACGTCGAGGACGCCTCCCGCGCCAGAATGGAGGCCGACGAGGCGCGCCGCGAGATCGACCGCCTCGGCCGCGAGCTGCAGACGCTGCGCGCCCGCCTCGCCTCCGACCGGCAGGACGAGCAGGCCGCCGCACAGCAGCCCGCCGCACAGCAGCCCGCCGAGCCGCAGCGCATGACGCGTCAGGAGCGCGCCGCCGCCCGTCAGGCCGCGCAGGAGGCGCTCTCCGCCCTTCCGACGGTGACGCAGCCCGATCCAGACGCGGAGAAGGGCTTCATCTCCTTCTTCGAGAAGAAGACGGGCGAGGAGTAAGCGATGGAAATTCTCGCGCCGGCGGGCTCGCCGGAGAGCTTACAGGCCGCCGTGCGCGCCGGGGCGGACGCCGTCTACCTCGGCGGCGGAGCCTTCTCCGCGCGCGCCTTTGCCCATAACTTTGACGACGACGCGCTGCGCGAGGCCGTGCGCTACTGCCACGCGCGCGGCGTGCGCGTCCATCTCGCCGTGAACACGCTGCTGCGCGACGACGAGCTGCCCCGCGCCGTCGAGTTTGTCCGCTTTGCCTGCACCCTGCCCGTGGACGCCGTCCTCGTGCAGGATACGGGCCTTTTGCTGCGCCTGCGCGCGTGCGCGCCCGACCTGCCGCTGCACGCCTCGACGCAGATGAGCCTGCACACGCCGCAGGGAGCCGCCGCCGCCGCGGAGGCCGGGATGACGCGCGCCGTGCTTTCCCGGGAAATGACGAAGGAGGAGATCCGCGCGGTGCGCGGCGCGGTCTCGATCGAGCTGGAGAGCTTCGTCCACGGGGCGCTGTGTATGTCCGTCTCGGGGCAGTGCTATTTCAGCGCGATGCTCGGCTCGCGCAGCGGCAACCGCGGGATGTGCGCCCAGACGTGCCGCCTGCCGTTCTCGTGCGAGGGCGGCACGGGCCATGACCTGAGCCTGCGCGATCTCTCGCTCGTCACGCGGATGGACGAGCTCGCGGACGCGGGGGTCGTGAGCGCGAAAATCGAGGGGCGCATGAAGCGCCCGGAGTACGTCGCCGCCGCCGTCTCCGCGTGCCGCCGCGCCGCGGACGGCGAAACCGTCCCGCCGCGGCTGCTTGAAAACCTCGAGGCCGTCTTCTCGCGCTCCGGCTTCACGACAGGCTTCTTCGACGGCCCCGCCCGCGGCGCGGCGCGCCCGATGTTCGGCACGCGCCGCGCGGAGGACGCCGCCGCCGCGACGGGAGCCGTGTTCGGCGAGCTGCACGCCCTCACGCGCGACGAGTACCCGCGCGTCCCCGTGTCGATGACGCTCACCGCCCGCGCCGGGGAGCCGCTGACCCTCTCGGTGACGGACGCGGAGGGCTTTTCCGTGTCCGCCTTTGGGGACGAGCCCGAGCCCGCGCGCACCCGGCCCGCCGACCCGGAGCGCTGCGCTTCTCAGCTGAGAAAGACGGGCGGCACGCCGTTTTTCGCGGAAAACGTCTCGTGCCGGATAGGGGACGGGCTTTCCTTCCCCGTCTCGGCGCTCAACCGCCTGCGCCGCGAGGCGCTCGACAGCCTTCTCGTCCAGCGGGCGGAAAGGCCGGCCATCCCGTTTTCCGACGTGCCGTTTTCCGCGCCGCCGCATCCCGTGCGGGAGGGGGCGCTGCCGCTGCGGGCGCGCTTCCCGTCGGCCAAGCTGCCGCCGGAGGCGAAGCGGTGCGCGCTGTGCTTTGTCCCGTGGGACACGCCGCCCGAAACGCTGCAAACGCTCCTTTCCGACGGCTTCCCGATCGCTTTGGAGCTGCCGCGCGGCCTGTTCGGCCTTGAGGAGGAGGCAAAGCGCCGCCTCGCCCTCGCGCGGGAGGCGGGCGTTTCCCGCTGCTGGGCGGGCAACCTCGGCGCGGCGCGGCTCGCGCGCGAAGCGGGCATGACGGTGCACGGCGGCTTTTCGCTCAACGTCACCAACACCGCCGCCCTCGCGTTTTACGAGCGCTTCGGCCTTGCCGACACGGAGCTGAGCTTTGAGCTGACCCTCGCGCAGGCGGCGCGCCTCGGCGGGGCGCTGCCGCGCGGCATCCTCGTATACGGACGGCTGCCGCTGATGCTCACGCGCGCGTGTCCCGCCGCGAACGGGCCGAAGGGCTGTCTCCGCTGCAGAAAGACGGGGCATATCCCCGTTCTGACCGACCGGCGCGGCGTACAGTTTCCCGTGCAGTGCATGGGCGCGTGCAGCGAGGTGCTCAACAGCGTCCCGCTTGAGCTGTGCGACCGCCCCTCGGAGCTGCGCTTCGCCGATTTCGGCACGGCGCGGTTCACCACGGAGCCGGAGGAGACGTGGGGCGGCGTCCTCACGCGCCTGTTTGCGGGGGAGGCTCCCTCGGGCGAGTGGACGCGCGGCCTTGCGTACCGCGGAATTGAATGAAAGGAACGGTTTCCATGGACGAACTGAAAATCAAACGGCTGCGGGAGAACGCCGTCCTGCCCGTGCGGGCGACAGAGGGCGCGGCGGGGCTTGACCTGAGCGCCTGCCTTGACGCGCCGCTCGCGATCCCGTCCGGCGGCAGGGCGCTCATCCCGACGGGGATCGCCGTCGAGCTGCCGGGGCCGCACGTCGCCGCCCTGCTCTTTGCGAGAAGCAGCCTCGGTATCAAGCGCGGGCTGATGCTCACGAACGGCGTGGGCGTCATCGACAGCGATTACCGCGGCGAAATCCGCATCGGGGTCTATAATTTCACCAACGAGCCGTGCATTGTGGAGAACGGCGAGCGCCTCGCGCAGCTCGTGACGGTGCCGCTGGCTGGGCTGGCCGCCGCGGAGGCCGCGTCCCTCGGGGACACGGCGCGCGGCGCGGGCGGCTTCGGCTCGACCGGCTCCATGGCCGTGAAGGAGGAAGAACGTTGAAGAAAACCATCATCCGCACGCTGCTGCTCATCATTCTGCTGCTTTTGGCCATTGTGCTCGGGAAGGTCATCGGGAACGTGACGGCGGGCGTCAGCTTTCTGTCGTGGCTCGGGCTTTCGGCACAGTTCGGCCTCGCCCCGGCGACGCTCGATCTTGCCGTCGTGACGGTGACGTTCGGCCTGCAGATCAGCCTGAACGTCGCGCAGGCGATTCTGCTGCTCGTCGCGATTCTCGTGTACAGCCGGATTCACATCAAGGACTGAGAGAGGGGGAGGGGCGTATGCTGTACCTCGCCTCGGCTTCGCCGAGACGGCGGGAGCTGCTCGCGCTGGCGGGCTATTCCTTCGCCGTGATGCCGGCGGACGCGGACGAGACCGTCCCCGCGGGCGTCGTCCCGCGCGACGCCGCAGCGCTGCTCGCCGGGCGGAAGGCGGACGCCGCCGCGCGTCTGCCGGAATTCCTCGCGCGCCGCGCGCCGGGGGACGTAATCCTCGCGGCGGACACCGTCGTCGACCTCGGCGGGGCCATCCTCGGCAAGCCGAAGGACGCGGACGACGCCCGGCGGATGCTCGCCGCCCTCTCGGGAAAGCGCCATGCGGTGCACACGGGCTTCTGCGTCCTCGCGGGGGACAAGCGGATTTGCGGTGTGGAGTCGACGCAGGTGGAGTTTTACCCGCTCTCCGCCGCGGAGATCGACCGCTACGTCCGCACGGGCGAGCCGATGGACAAGGCGGGCGCGTATGGAATTCAGGGGAAGGGGGCGCTCCTCGTGCGGCGCATCGCCGGGGATTACTGCACCGTCGTCGGCCTGCCGCTCGCGCGCGTCGACCGCGTGCTGCGCACGGTGCTCGAATCGGCAGAATCCCCGAATCCTTCGCCGGAAGCGTCTCTTTAATTTAACATTTTCTTTCTTGTGATTTTTTCCGCGACAGGGTATAATAACCGTGTACGACTGTAATTATGTCAATTTGAAGGGACGGGCGCCGGGAGGCGGCCCGGAAAGGGGATATACTCATGTTTTCCAAAGACATCGGCATTGACCTCGGCACCGCGAACACGCTGGTATTCATGAAGGGCAAGGGCATTGTCATGCGCGAGCCGTCCGTCGTGGCGGTCGACGTGCGCAGCGACACGGTGCTGGCCGTCGGCACGGCGGCGAAGGACATGATCGGCCGCACGCCGGGTTCGATCGTGGCCGTCCGCCCGCTCAAGGACGGCGTCATCGCGGACTTCGACATCACGGCGACGATGCTCAAGCATTTCATCCGCAAGGTTGTGCGCTCCACGATGTTCTCCAAGCCCCACATTGTCGTGTGCATCCCCTCGGGCGTGACCGAGGTCGAGCGCCGCGCGGTCGAGGACGCCGCGCGTCAGGCGGGCGCTTCCCAGGTGGAGCTGATCGAGGAGCCGATGGCCGCGGCGATCGGCGCGGGACTGCCCGTCGCGGAGCCGACCGGCTCCATGGTCGTCGACATCGGCGGCGGCACGGCGGAGGTGGCCGTCATCTCCCTCGGCGACATCGTCACCTCGTGCTCCGTGCGCGTCGCGGGCGACAAGTTCGACGAGTCCATCATCTCCTACGTCAAGAAGAAGTACAACCTCCTCATCGGCGAGCGCACCGCCGAGCAGATCAAGATTGCGATCGGCTCCGCGTACCCGACGGAGGACAACAACGGCACGAGCGTCGAGATCAAGGGCAGAAACCTCGTCGACGGCCTGCCGAAGAACGTGACCATCACCGCCGAGGAGGTGCGCGAGGCGCTCTCCGACCCGCTCGCGACGATCGTCGACGCCATCAAGAGCACCCTCGAGAAGACCCCGCCGGAGCTCTCCGCCGACATCATCGACCACGGCATCATGCTCACGGGCGGCGGCGCGCTGCTGCGCGGCCTCGACCAGCTCGTCGAACGCGAGACGGGAATGCCGGTGCACGTCGCCGACAGCCCGCTTGACTGCGTCGTCGACGGCACGGGCAAGCGGCTCGAGGTCACGATGCCGAACGTGTACTATAAGAACAACAGAAGATAAGCGGCCCTGTGGCCGCACTGTCCGCCGCGCAGGCGGAGCAAGGGGAGGCGAGGGGAGAACGGCAGACTGTCTGCCGTTCAAAACTCGCTTTCGCTTTGTTTTTGGGAGGCTCAGGCTGCGTTTCGCACGCAGCGTGAGGCGGGCGCGTTCCTAGCCCCCCTTGGTGGAAGCCCGGGGGAGTGCGCCGCCGCAGTGACGGCGGCGCGTCTGAAATTCAATTTGTCGGGTGGCGTCCCGGCAAATTAAATTTCAGCGCCGGGGGGGATGCTGCCGCAGCGCCGCGGGCGCTGCGGCGTCTGAAACATCAATTTGCGGTGCACGGCACCGGAAATTGACGTTTCAGCGGCTCGGTGCGGAGCTGTGGAACGCCGTCACGGCAGCGTACTCTTTCCGGAAGCGCGCAGAACCTCCCTCTGCCGCCTGCGGCGGCATCTCCTCTCGAACTGCCACACCGCCGCGGGCGGTGTGGCGTCTGAATTTCAATT
>CASFAA010000239.1 GCA_949292505.1 uncultured Oscillospiraceae bacterium | reverse complement strand
CAGCCACCCGGCGAGCATGACGAGGAAAATGGGGAACGTCGCGTTGACGCTGAACAGGAAATTATCCATGGGGGACTCGCCGGCTTTCTCAGGAGTTGAAGCGGTTCTGCGCTTCCTGCAGCTTTCCGTTGACGATGAGCTCCACGGCCTCGGCGGCGTGGTCGAGCACCGGGTCGAGCGCCTTGAGGTCGGCGGGCGAAAAGCGTGAGAGCACCCAGTCCGCGAGGTCCCACTCGGGGTTCGGCTTTTTGCCGACGCCGATCTTGATGCGCGGGATGTCGTCGTGACCGGTGAGGTAGATGATGTTCTTCATGCCGTTGTGGCCGCCGTCGGTTCCCTTGGCGCGGATGCGCATCCGCCCCGGCTCGAGGGAGATGTCGTCAAAGAGGACGATGCAGCGGTTCGGCGGGAGCTTGTAGAACGCGAGCGCCTCCTGCACGCTCTGGCCGGAAAGGTTCATGAAGGTCGAGGGCTTGAGCAGGAGCACGCGTCTGCCGCCGAGCTCGGCCTGCGCCGTCAGTCCCTTGAACTTGAGGCGGTCGATCGAGACGCCCGCTTTCTCCGCGATGCGCTCAATCGCGAGGAAGCCGGCGTTGTGGCGCGTGTTCTCGTACTTCGTGCCGGGGTTCCCGAGCCCCGCTATCAGATATTCTACCGGGCCGGACGGCGCGGGTTTCCTCGAAAAAAAAGACATGATGAAAATTCCTCCTGTTTTGCGGCGCGCGTTTTCGCACGCGCAAACGCCCCAGCCCCCGGATGGGGGTGGGGTGATCGCGCGCGGCGTTTCTTTCCTATGGAACTATGATACCATACCGCCGCCCGCCGGCGCAAGCGGGAGAAGCGCCCAAAAATCGGGGCCGCGCCGCGCGATTTTTAGTCTGCGGCACGGCGCGCTTTGCGGTTGCGTTTTGCCGCGCGGGACGGTATAATAAAGAAAATCGGAAAGGAATGGTGTTCCCTATGCTGACGCCTGAAAAGAAGGAATTTATCGAGTTCATGATGAGCGCGGACGTCCTGCGCTTTGGCGATTTCGTGACGAAGAGCGGGCGCAACACGCCGTATTTCGTCAACACCGGCAACTACCGCACCGGCCTGCAGAACTCCCGCCTCGGCGAATTCTACGCCGCGATGGTGAAGGAGACTGTCGGCAGCGAGTTTGACGCGATGTTCGGCCCCGCGTACAAGGGCATCCCGCTCGTCACCACGGCAGCCGGGGCGCTTGCCAGAAACTACGGCATCGACAAGCCCTTCTTCTTCAACCGCAAGGAGGCCAAGGATCACGGCGAGGGCGGCAGCACCGTCGGCTACAAGCCGAAGGACGGCGACCGCATCATCATCATCGAGGACGTCATCACAGCCGGCACCGCCGTGCGCGAGACGATGCCCGTGCTCGCGGCCTGCGGCGACGTGAAGGTCACGGATATGTTCATCTCCGTCAACCGCTGCGAGTTCGGCCAGAACCCGGAAAAGACGGCCATCATGGAGGTCGAGGAGGAGTTCGGCATCCGCGTGCACGCGCTCGTCACCGTGCAGGATATTCACGAGTACCTGCAGACGAAGCCGGAATACGAAAACCTCCTTCCGCTGATGGAGGACTACATGAGCCGGTACTGCGTATTCTGAGCAAAATACGCGCGGAAAAGGGGCCGGGGCGGCAAAAGCCGTCCCGGCCCCTCTGGATTTGTGGGATCGGACGCGCAGCGCGCGAAGGGTCAGGTAAACAGAGGGCTGACGGGCTTGTCCTCGTTGATGCGGGAAATGGCCTCCGCGAACACGGGGGCGGCGGAGAGCTGGCGAATCTTGGGCAGGCGCTTTTCGGGCGGCAGCTCGATGGTGTTGAGCAGAACAATTTCCTCGATGGGACTCTCCTCGAGGCGCTCGAGGGCGGGGCCGGAGAGGACGCCGTGGGACGCGCAGGCCGTGACGCTCAGCGCGCCGTGCGCCATGACGGCCTTCGCGGCGTTGCACAGGGTGCCGGCGGTGTCGATCATGTCGTCGACGAGAATGACGCGCTTCCCCTCCACTTCTCCGATCAGGTTCATCACCTCGCTGACGTTCGCCGACGGGCGGCGCTTGTCGATGATGGCCAGAGGACAGCCGATGCGCTCGGCAAAATTGCGCGAACGGGTAACGGAACCGAGGTCGGGCGACACGACGACGTACTCGTCCCCCGAACTGCCGATGCGCTCCTTCATGTACGCGCCGAGGATTGGCGCACCGAGAAGATGATCGACCGGGATGTTAAAAAAGCCCTGAATCTGGGAAGCGTGAAGATCCATGGAGACGACGCGATCGGCGCCCGCCGTCGAGATAAGGTCGGCGACAAGCTTCGCGGAGATCGGGTCGCGCGCCTTGGCCTTGCGGTCCTGGCGGGCGTAGCCGAAATACGGGACGACGGCGGTGATGCAGCCGGCCGACGCGCGTTTCATCGCGTCGATCATGATGAGCAGCTCCATCAGGTTGTCGTTGACGGGAGCGCAGGTGGACTGGATGATAAAGCAGCTCGAGCCGCGCACGCTCTCAAGCAGGGAAACGCTCGTCTCCCCGTCGCTGAACGTGCCGACGGAGCAGCCGCCGAGCCCAAGGCCGAGACAGCCGCAGATCTCGTCCGCCATATTCCTGCTGGCTCCCGCGGAGAAAATTTTGATGTCCTTCCCGTGAAGATTCAACTGCAATTCTCCCTTCCTGTAAATTGGTTTCTGGCGTCCTCCGGTTTCCGTTCGGGGAAAACAGCTTTTCCCCCATTCTATCTATTATTATCGCAGTATCGCGCCCATTTTGCAAGACAATTCCCCCCTCCCCGAAAAAAAAGAATAAATTGTTCAATCTTTCACAAAATCGCGGAAGGAAGCACAAAATATTCCTTTTGTTTTCTGCAAAAATAATATGGAATTTGTCCCCAAGTTTTGTTATAATACATGATAGCAGACTTCGCATTATGGGAATGATGCTCATTACGCCAATATTATTTAGGAGGTAATTATCATGAGCCACAAGTATGTGTACCTGTTCTCCGAAGGCAACAAGGACATGCGTGAGCTCCTGGGCGGCAAGGGCGCGAACCTCGCCGAGATGACCAAGGCCGGTATGCCGGTTCCCCAGGGCTTCACCGTCTCCACGGAGGCCTGCACCCAGTACTATAAGGACGGCCGCCAGATCAACGAGGAGATCCAGGCGCAGATCTACGAGTACCTGGGCAAGATGGAGGAAATCTGCGGCAAGAAGTTCGCCGATCCGGAGAACCCGCTGCTCGTTTCCGTCCGTTCCGGCGCGCGCGCTTCCATGCCCGGCATGATGGACACCATTCTG
>CASFAA010000238.1 GCA_949292505.1 uncultured Oscillospiraceae bacterium | reverse complement strand
ATCGTCACGCACGAGATGGGCTTTGCCCGCGAGGTCGCCAGCCGCGTCGTGTTCATCGACGAGGGCGTCATCAAGGAGGAAAACGAGCCGAAGGCGTTCTTCGCGAACCCGCAGAACCAGCGCCTGAAGGATTTCCTCGCGAAAGTCCTCTGATCCGGAGCTTCCCGACAAGCTGCCGCCCCGCCGCTCCTGTGAGCGGCGGGGCGTTTTTGCGCCTTTCGCGCAGAAAAGAGGCGCCGGCGGGAGAAAAGTTTGTGAAGAAAGGCCTTTGAAAGGGACGCCCGTTTTCTGGTACAATAGAACAGGGAGATTACGAGCGCGCGGCGGAGGCCGCGCGCGTCTCTTTTGGAAAGGAACAGGTGGAAGGTGAACGTTTCGCAGATCAAAGAGGGCGCGCTGGTCTCCTACGGGACGAGCGGCGTTTGCCGCGTGGGCGGCCTGCGCCGCATGCGCGTGAGCGACGCCATGCCGGAAAAGCTGTATTTTGAGCTTCGCCCGGCGCGCGACGGCGGACAGTCCGTCTTCGTCCCGGCCGACAGCGAGCGGCTGTGCGCGAAGATGCGCCGCGTGATGACGAAGGAGGAGGTCGACGCGCTGCTCGACAGCGTCGCGGGGACCAGCCCCGTCTGGGAGGAAGACAAGCGCGCGCGGGAGGACAAATTCCACCGCATCCTCGCCAGCGGCGTCAGCGCGGAGCTTGTTCTCACCGTCTGCGCGCTGTATTTGAAGAAACAGGAGCTTGCCGGCAAACGCCGCCGCCTCTCGTCGAACGACGACCGCGTGCTCAAGGCCGCCGAGCGCCTGATCGAAGATGAGATCGCCTTTGCCGCAGACATCTCGCCGTCGGAAGTGCCCGCCTACATCCGCGGACGCATCGGCACGGATACATGATAAAAATGCGCCGCTCCGCAGCCGGCTGCGGGGCGGCGTCCTTTATAAAATCCGGCCGTCAGTAGAAAGCGTTACGACTTCAACCGGAAGATTCTTCCCGCACGCGGCTGCGGCGGTGCGCACCGCGCGCTCGATGCCGCCGCAGCAGGGCACTTCCATGCGCGTCACCGTGACGCTGCGCACGTCGTGGCGGCGGAAGATCGCCGTCAGCTTCTCCGCGTAATCCACGGGGTCGAGCTTCGGGCAGCCCACCAGCGCCACGCGTCCGCGCAGAAAGCGCTCGTGGAACGCGCCGTACGCATACGCCGCGCAGTCCGCCGCGACGAGGATGTCCGCGCCGTCCAGAAACGATGCGTCGACCGGGACGAGCCGCAGCTGCACCGGCCACTGCGTCAGGCGCGACGGCGCTTCGGCTCCGGCGGGCAAATCGCAGGGAGAGAGCCTGCGCGCAGCGGTGCCCGGGCACCCGCACGGCAGCGGAGCGGCTTCGGCCTGGCGCGCCTTCACCGCCGCCTCGTCATAAGCCGCCGCCTCGCGCTCCACGATGCGGATCGCGTCCACGGGACACGCCGGCAGGCAGTCGCCGAGGCCGTCGCAGTAGTCGTCGCGGATCAGCTTTGCCTTTCCGTCCACCATTGCAATGGCGCCCTCGTGACAAGCCGCGGCGCACAGGCCGCAGCCGGTGCATTTTTCTTCGTTGATCTCCACGATTTTCCGGATCATCTTCGGGATCGCTCCTTTTTCTTGAGTTTCTGAGCAGAGTATACTATGATACAGGGGAAAAGTCTGTTGGAAATCCAACAAAAGGAGAGATGAAATGATCTGGAAATCGCTTTCCCGCTCGCCGCTGTTCGCGGGCATGGAGCGCGAGGAGGCGCAGGCCCTGCTCGCGGCGACGGGCGCGCGGCAAAAGAGCGTCGCGAAAGGCGCCTGCATCCTGCGCGCCGGGGACGTCACGCGCGAGATCGGCGTGGTGCTGCGCGGCGGGGTCGACCTCACGCGCGCGGATCACTGGGGGAATACGTCGCTTCTGGCGCGCGTCGGAGAGGGGGAGATCTTTGCCGAGACATACGCCGCGCTGGGCGCGCCGCTCGCGGTGGACGTCACGGCGGCCGCCGACACGGAGCTTCTGTTTCTGAGTGCGGAGCGGATGCTGAACGGCACGGGGCGTCTCGCACGCAATTTCGTGGTGCTTCTGGCGGAGAAAAACAGGCTGCTCTCGCGAAAAGCGGACGTGCTGGCCCAGCGCACGACGCGTGAAAAGCTGCTGACATATCTCTCCGCGCAGGCGGAGGCCGCCGGAGCGGACGCGTTCACGATCCCGTTCACGCGCCAGCAGCTGGCCGATTATCTCGCTGTCGACCGCAGCGCCATGACCGTCGAGCTCGGAAAGC
>CASFAA010000237.1 GCA_949292505.1 uncultured Oscillospiraceae bacterium | reverse complement strand
CCTGCGAGCTGGAGCGATACAGGCAGCTGCTGAATTTTGATTTGCCGGGACGTTACCCGGCAAATTGAAATTCAGACGCCACACCGCCCGCGGCGGTGTGGCAGTTCGAGAGGAGATGCCGCCGCAGGCGGCAGAGGGAGGTTCTGCGCGCTTCCGGAAAGAGTACGCTGCCGTGACGGCGTTTTCACGCCGCGCCAACCGTGAGCCGTCGGAAGCATCCCCCCGGCGCTGCGCGCCACCCCCCTTGCAACAAAGGGGGCTAAGAACGGCGAATTGTCAGCGGAATTATTCTGATTTTCACGCGCGGGAGGAGGGCAGAAACCCTCGTCAGACAATTGACCACCGTGTAGGTCAATTGCAAGCTTCCCCATGTTGGGGAAGCCAAGGGGGGATCTGCCGGGACAGCGTGCCACAGCTCCGCACCGAGCCGCTGAAACGTCAATTTCCGGTGCCGCGCACCGCAAATTGATGTTTCAGACGCGCCGCCGCTGCGGCGCAACCACCCCGGACCTTCCACCAAAGGGGGCTTTTGGCTCGCAGCAAGAGGTTAACACTCTCCCTAAAAAAGGAATTCAACAGCTTTCCCCCCAAAAAACGACCCCCGCCTTCGCAGATGAATGAACTGCGGAGGCGGGGGTCTTCTTATTCATGAAAGTAACGGTTCGCGCCGGACAGCCGGGCTGCCCCTTACTCCTCGCTCGAGGCGGACGAGCTGGGGGTGAAGGTGTAGAACTCGGAGGCGTGGTAGGTGGCGAAGGCCTCGGTGTTGAGGGTGACGCCCTCCAGCGCGGCGGCGCCGGCCTCAACGGAGTCATAGAATTCCTCCGCCTTCATCGAGGAAAGCAGGGTGTCGCGGTTGCCCTCGGTCTCGAGATACTCGTCGGCGGCGTCGGAGATGGCGTTCTTGCGCAGGACGACGATGCCGCTGCTCAGGCCCGTGACCTCAAACGCGCGGACCTCGCCGTCCGCCATCTCGTCGAGGTTCGTGTGAATCTCAGACGGGAAGTAGGAGTCGAGGTGCTCGCCGTTGTACAGCTCGCTCTTGAGCTTTTCGTCCTCGGAGCCGACAACGCCCTTGAAGTCCTCGGCGGCGTCCTCGAGCGTCATCTCGCCGGCGGTGATCTTCTCGGCATAGCCCTCAAAGAGCGCGCGGCGGGCAGCGGTCTCCTCCTCGGTCATCGCGGTTTCCTCCTCCTCGTCGGCGAGCTCGGTGCTCTCCTTGTACGCGAGAGAGGAGAAGATGTAGTCGAAATCGTAGTAGGTGTCCTCAAAGTACGCCCTCAGCTCGTCGTCGGAGACGGCCTGGGTGCCGCCCTCGCCGTAGATAGCCTCAAACAGCTTCGCGTACATCACGTTGTACTCGCCGTACGCAATGACGAACGAGTCCTGCGAGACGTACTTCTTCACCGAGTCTGGGATATAGCCCCACATCGAGGCGGCCATGCTCTCGGCGGATTCCTGCTCGTCCTCCGTCAGCGGGATGCCGAGCTCGTCGAGCTGCTGGCGCAGATAGAGAATCTCGCGCACCGAGGACTCCGCCCGCTGGCGGATCCACTCCTCCGCGGACATCCCGTCGATCTGCTGGTCAAGCAGTGAGACGGACGAGTCGACGCCCTCCTCCTGCTGGGCCGCGGAGATTGCGGCGTTGAAAAGGTAGACGTACACGCCGACGGGCAGGCTCTCGTCGCCCATCTTCGCGCTCCAGCTCTGGTCGGCGGTGGAGCAGGAGGCCGCGCCGAAGGCCGTCAGCACGGCGAGCAGCAGCGCGCAAAGCTTTGTCTTGATTTTCATTTTCTTACACACTCCGAATATTTTGAATTGTGCCGCCGGAGGCGGCATGACAACTTTTTTATTATACCCCTTTTCCCCCGTCCTGTCCAGATGGGAAAGGCGTCATTTCGCCCGCTTTTTCCTCCACGCGGTAGCGCGGGCGCGCCTTGACTTCGCTGTAAATCTTGCCCACATAGCCGCCCACGACGCCGATGCACAGCAGCTGGATGCCGCCGAGGAGCCAGATCGAGCACACAATCGCCGTCCAGCCCGCGACCGTGAGGCCGAGAAAGTGCGAAATGAGCGCGTAGAGGAGCCCGGCGATGCTCGCGATCGAGACGAAAATCCCGAGGCGCGAAATCAGCCGCAGCGGCCGGACGCTGAACGAGGTGATCCCGTCGAGCGCAAAGGAGATCATCTTCTTTAAGGGGTATTTCGACTCGCCCGCGAAGCGCTCGTGGCGGTCGTAATAGACGTAGTCGCTGCGGTAGCCGATGAGCGGCACAATTCCGCGCAGGAACAGGTTGACCTCGCGGTACTCGGAAAGCGCCTCAAGCGCGCGGCGGCTCATCAGGCGGTAGTCGGCGTGGTTGTACACGACGTCGACGCCGAGAGCGCGCATGAATTTGTAAAAACCCTGCGCCGTCACGCGCTTGAACGCCGTGTCCGTGTCGCGGCGGTTGCGCACGCCGTAGACGACGTCGCAGCCCTCCGTGAATTTCCGGACGAACTCCGGCAGCACGGCGACGTCGTCCTGCAGGTCGGCGTCGAGGCTGATGGCGCAGTCAGCGTGGAGCCTGGCCTCCATGAGACCGGCGAGCAGCGCGTTCTGGTGGCCGCGGTTGTGCGCGAGCTTGAGACCGCAGACGCGCGGGTTCTCCTTTGAAAAGCCCTCGATGAGCGCCCACGTTTTGTCGCGGCTGCCGTCGTCGACGAGAAGCATCCGGCTTTGTTCGTCGGCGAGGCCGCGCTCCTCCATCAGGGCAAGCTGCTCCGTCAGGCGGCGGACGGTCTCGGGCAGAACCTCCTCCTCGTTATAGCAGGGGACGACGAGATAGACGGTAGGCAAGAAGATTCCTCCTTATTCGCTGGTATGATCGGGCAGCGGCGCGGTCTCCGGCTCGGGGGACGCGCCCGCCGCCGCGCCGGAAGCCTCCCGCGCCTCCTCCGCCGCGGCG
>CASFAA010000236.1 GCA_949292505.1 uncultured Oscillospiraceae bacterium | reverse complement strand
TGAACTGGTCATATGTTTCATCCTTTCTGAGCGGTCAGTTGTTTGTCAGCTGAATGAAAAGCTGCTGCAGGTCGAGCTTTCCGAGCTCGATTCCCGCCGGCGCGGTTTCCCCCTCCGGCCTGCCCTGCACATAGGCTGTCTTGAGGCCGCCGAGGCTCTGCGCCCCGAACAGCGTTTTTCCCGCCGTGAACGCGTCCACCGCGCCAGCCGGGCCGCTCACGGAGTACCCGCGGGCGAGCGTTTCCTCCGTGGCCTCGTTGAGCATCAGCCTTCCCTTGTTGATGACAATAATGTGGTCGAGGAGGTTCGCACACTCCTCGATGAGGTGCGTCGAGATGACAACGCAGCGTGGGTTGTTCCCGAAATCCTCCATCAGCTCGCGGTAGAACAGGTCGCGGTGGTTGGCGTCGAGGCCGAGCACCGGCTCGTCATAGAACGTAAACGGCGCCTGCGAGGCCATCGCGACGATCAGCTTGAAGATGGTGCCGTAGCCGGTCGAGAGCGAGTGGATTTTCGATTTGAGGGAGAGCTCGAATTTCTCGCACAGCCGCAGCGCAAGCTCCATATCGAAGCCGGGGCGGCAGCGCGAATACCAGAGCAGCCCCTGCTTCACGCGCAGCGTGGGGAAGAGGTTGCCGTCGCTCATGCAGACGATCTGCTGCAGCGCCTCCGGATTTTCCCACACGGACTTCCCGTCGAGGAGGATTTCCCCCTCCGTCGCGCGGCGCCAGCCCGCCGTAAGGCTCAGAAGCGTGCTCTTGCCCGCGCCGTTTCTGCCGAGCAGACCGTACACATGGCCGGGCTCGAACGAGAAGGAGACGCGATCGAGCGCCGTGACGTCGCCGAAGCGCATCGTGACGTTTTGATATGTCAGCTTACTCATGGCTGTCCTCCTCTCCGCCGAGCATGGCGGCCAGCTCCCGGCGCGAAATGCCGAGCTTTTTCGCCTCGTCCAGGAGCGATACGATGTAATTGTCGTAAAAATCCTGTTTTCTCTTTTCCATAATCTTCTTCTTTGCTCCCCGGGCCACGAACATACCGAGGCCCCTTTTTTTGTAGACAGCTCCCGCCTCGACGAGCAGGTTGATGCCCTTGAGCGCCGTAGCGGGGTTGATTTTGTAGGTGACGGAAATCTCTGTTGTGGACGGAATCTGTGTTTCTTCCGGGAAAGCCTCCGTCAGAATGGCGTCCTCAATCTGTTCTGCAATCTGCAGATAAATCGGCTTCTCCCCGTCAAAGTTCATGGATCGGCCTCCTTCTCCGGCGGTGCACTCGCCGGTTGGTTTGTTGCTCGGTTAATTACTCATGTAACTAACTGCAAGACTAGAATAGCGCACTTTTTCCTGTTTGTCAAGAGGAAAGCAAAAAAACTCCCGCTTCCCGGGAGTGGGAAACGGGGGAGCTTCCATGTGCAGGAAGAAACGAAGCTGCGTTTCTCTATTTTTTGCCAGGTTCATCCAAACCTTGTTTTTCGTTATTTCCGGCGGCCGAAGAAGCTTCCCATATAGACATTCACTTTCTGTCGCCCCCTTCTGATTGTGTTTTGATGCGGCTCCCTATTCTATAATTAAAAAATATTGACTTAAAGTAAATAAATATATAATTGAAGTAAATTATAAAATGTTTTGCTTATTGGTAGCATAGTATCGGGAGGCGGTACGATGCAGACGGAGTTTCCGGAACGCTACATTTCCATGGGATTGAAGATTGCCTATTATCGGAAAAAGGCGGGGATGACGCAGGAGGTTCTCGCGGAGCGTATCGGGAAAAGCGTCAATTTTATCGCGCAGGTGGAGGGCCCCGGAATTGTGCGGGGCGTATCGCTTGAAACGCTGTTTCAAATTGCTCAGGTACTGCAGATTCCTCCGTCGAAGCTGATCGAGGAGGATTGACGGCCTAAAAAAGGAGCGCTGCTGCCGGATGATTCACCGGCGGCAGCGCTCCTTTTTGGTTTGGAGGATGCGGGAGGATTACGCAGTTTTTACGACGCCTCCAGCGTCTGCTCGATCACGTCCTGCATCACGCTTTTGCTGACGGCTCCGGGAATATATCCGAGGACGCCGCCGTCCTTTGTGACGAGGAAGGTGGTGGGGAAGGAGCTGATCTGGAAATACGAGAACAGCTCGCCGCTTTCGTCCATGAGCACGGGGTAGGTCACGCTGTTTTCCTCGAGGAAGGCGGCCACCCCGGCGGCGTCGGCGCTGTCCGCGCTGTAGGAGGCCTTGTCGGAAGCCGGATTCGCGACGCCGAGGATGACGACGTCCTTTTCGTTGAGGCCGTACTCCTGATAGAGCGCTTCGATGTCGGGCATCTCCTGCTTGCAGTAGCCGCACCACGTCGTCCAGAAGTTGAGGAAAATGACCTTCCCCTCGTAGTCGCGCAGATTGTGGACGGCGCCGTACTGGTCGGTGAGGCTCACGTCCGGGACGGGCACACGGCCGCTGTCCGTCTCGCTGCTCTCCGCGGAGGACGCGCTGTTCCCCTCGGAGGAGGCCGTATTCGCCTCCCCGTCCTCCTGCGCGGAGGAGGAGGGCTCGCCCGCGGCGGAGGAGGCTGCGGTTCCGCCGCCCGCCGCGCCGCCGAAGCTCGAGAGATACCCGGTGAGGCTGTTCATCCAGCCGGTGATCATCATCACGCCCATCAGGATCATCAGCACGCCGCCGGTTTTGGCGGTGTAGGCGACGACCTTTCGGTGCCTGCGGAAGAAGTCCAGAACGCTGCCGGTGAACAGGCCGACGGCGAGAAACGGGATGACAAAGCCGAGCGTATACACGCCGATGAGCAGAAAGCCCGACGCCGCCGAGGAGGCGGACGACGCCATCAGCAACACCGAGGCCAGCGCGGGGCCGACGCACGGCGTCCACGCAAAGCTGAACGTAAAGCCGAGCAGCAGCGCCGTCAGCGGGTTCATGGCGAGCTTGCCGAGGTTCAGCGGGAGCCGCTGCTCCCGGCTGAGCGCCTTCGACTGAAAGATGCCGAGCTGCAGCAGGCCGAACAGAATCACAATCACGCCGCCAATAGTGGCGAACAGCCTCTGATTGCCGCTGAAGAAGCGGCCCACGGCGGTGAAGCCGAGGCCGAGCAGGAAGAACGTAAAGCTTACGCCGAGCACGAAGAACAGCGTGTTGACGAAGACAGTCCTTCTCCTGTACCGGACGGCCCCCGTCTCGTCCACCGACCGCGTGCCGCCCGCGAGATAGCTTACATACAGCGGCACGAGCGGCAGGACGCACGGGGAGAAAAAGCTCAGAAGCCCCTGCAGGAAAACGGTGATTGCGGGAACACTCACATTGACGTCAAAACCCATACGCGGCAGTTCCTTTCCATCGCTTTTCTCGGGGCAAGCGCCTCGCCCCATTCTCTGTACGTTCTATCCTACCCGATTTTCCCCTTCTTGTAAAGTGACAAAGTTCCAGAAGACCTGTCCTGAGAAAAGGGGAAGGTTTCGGTCAATATTCATTATTCTTCTTCGTTCCCTTCCAATCCTGCATTGAACGCATCGCAGGAGCATAGGAAAAACAGCCCCTCCCCGATAGGAACACCCTGCGGGAAGGGGCTGCTTGATTCTGTGATTTACTCGCTGACAACCTCAGCCGGCAGCACCGTGCGGACGGTGAGCTCGCCGTTTTCCTCGTCGACGACGATGTGCGTTCTCGGCAGCGGGTCGTCGCGGATGATGAGTTTCGCAATCAGCGTCTCGACGTGGCTCTGCAGGTAGCGCTTGAGCGGGCGCGCGCCGTAGACGGGATCGAAGCCCTGCTCGACGATGAGGTTCTTTGCGCTGTCCGTCAGCTCGACGGTGAGCTGCTTCTCCTCGAGGCGGCGCTGCAGGTCGCCGACCATCAGATCCACAATCGAGAAGATCTCCTCGCGGCGCAGCGGCTTGTAGAAGACAATCTCGTCAAGGCGGTTCAGGAACTCGGGCCGGAACTGCTGCTTGAGCAGCGACTGCACATAGCCGCGAGCCTCCTCGCTGATCTCGCCGTTGTCCCCGATGCCCTCGAGAATGGCCTGCGAGCCGAGGTTCGACGTGAGGATGATGATCGTGTTCTTGAAGTCGACCGTGCGGCCCTGGCTGTCGGTGATGCGGCCGTCGTCGAGCACCTGCAGGAGGACGTTGAACACGTCCGGATGCGCCTTCTCGACCTCGTCGAACAGCACGACACAGTACGGGTGACGGCGCACGGCCTCGGTGAGCTGGCCGCCCTCCTCGTAGCCGACGTATCCGGGAGGCGCTCCGATCAGGCGGGATACCGAGTATTTCTCCATGTACTCGGTCATGTCGATGCGCACCATGTTCTTTTCGTCGTCAAACAGCGCCTGCGCCAGCGCCTTCGCGAGCTCCGTCTTGCCGACGCCCGTCGGGCCGAGGAATAGGAACGAGCCGATCGGCCGATCCGGGTCCTGAATGCCCGCGCGGGAGCGCAGGATAGCGTCGGACACGCGGTCGACCGCCTCGTCCTGCCCAATCACACGCTCGTGCAGGATGTCCGGCAGGCGGAGCAGCTTCTCGCGCTCGCCCTCCATCAGACGGCTGACCGGGATGCCCGTCCAGCGCCCGATGATGCGCGCGATCTCCTCCTCGGTGACGCGGTCGCGCAGCAGGGAGCCGGATTGCTGGCCCTCCTCGGCGATGCGCTCCTCCTCCTGCAGCTCCTTCGTCAGGGCGGGCAGCTTGCCGTATTTCAGCTCGGCGGCCTTGTTCAGATCGTAGCTGCGCTCCGCCTGCTCGATCGCGGCGTTCGTCGCCTCGATCTCGCTGCGCAGCTTCTGCACCTTGCCGATGGCGTCCTTCTCGTTCTCCCATTTCGCTTTCATTTCCTTGAACCGGGCGCGAAGCTCGGCCATCTCCTTCTGGATCTCGGCCAGATGCTCCTGCGAGAGGTGGTCCGTCTCCTTCTTAAGGGCGGCCTCCTCGATCTCATACTGCATGATCTTGCGGGAAATCTCGTCGAGCTCGGTCGGCATGGAATCGATCTCGGTGCGCACCATCGCGCACGCCTCGTCGACGAGGTCGATCGCCTTGTCGGGGAGGAAGCGGTCGGTGATGTAGCGGTTCGAGAGCGTCGCCGCCGCGATCAGCGCCTGATCCTGGATCTTGACGCCGTGGAAGACCTCGTACCGCTCCTTGAGGCCGCGCAGGATGGAGATCGTGTCCGCGACGGTCGGCTCGTCGACCATGACGGGCTGGAAGCGGCGCTCAAGGGCGGCGTCCTTCTCGATGTATTTGTGATACTCGTCGAGCGTCGTCGCGCCGATGCAGTGCAGCTCGCCGCGGGCCAGCATCGGCTTGAGCAGGTTGCCCGCGTCCATGCTGCCCTCGGTCTTGCCCGCGCCCACGATGGTGTGCAGCTCGTCGATGAACAGGATGATCTGCCCCTCGGACTTCTTGACCTCGTTGAGCACGGCCTTGAGGCGCTCCTCAAACTCGCCGCGGAACTTCGCGCCCGCGATCAGCGCGCCCATGTCGAGGGAGAACAGCTTGCGATCCTTGAGGTTGTTCGGCACGTCGCCGCGCACGATGCGCAGCGCCAGCCCCTCCGCGATGGCCGTCTTGCCGACGCCCGGCTCGCCGATGAGAACAGGGTTGTTTTTTGTTTTGCGCGACAGAATCCGAATCACGTTGCGGATCTCCGAGTCGCGGCCGATGACCGGGTCAAGCTTCTGGCTGCGCGCCAGCTGTGTGAGATCCTGCGCGTACTTGCCGAGCGCGTCGTACGTCTCCTCCGGCGTGTCGCTCGTCACGCGGGTGTTGCCGCGAACGGCGGAGAGGGCGGTGAGAAATTTGTTCTTGTCGATCGAGAACTGGCGGAACAGCTCGCGCAGGCCCTGGTTTGGGTGCTCGAGCAGGGCGAGGAAGACGTGCTCGACGCTCACATACTCGTCCTTCATGCGGTCGGCTTCGCTCTCCGCCTCGGACAGCGCCCGGTCGACGTCGCCGGAGACGTAGATCTTGCCCGGCTCGCGCCCCGGCCCCGAGACGCCGGGCATCCGGTCGATGCGGTTTTCCAGCTCGCGGCGGAGCGCGTCCGCATCGACGCCCATCTTCTTCATCAGCTCGGGAAAGAGCCCGTTCTCCTGCTCCAAAAGGGCTTCCAGCAGGTGCTCCTCCTCGATCTGCATACTGCTGCGGCGCAGAGCAAGGTTCTGCGCCTCCTGGATGGCTTCCAGGGATTTCTGGGTAAACTTTTGAGCGTTCATCGAACCACTCCTTTTTCATAAAAGTCGATAAAATCAGGCTTTTTGACTTCTTTTTAGCACTCTTTATCTTTAAGTGCTAAAACCAGAATAGAGGATAATTGTGACGTAATTATGAACGCATGGTGAATCGTGTGAAAATATTGCGCAAAAATACCCCGCGCGGCGCGCGGGGCAGCTTGGCTTATTTTCTCGACCGGAGATAGCCCGTCTTTGGGTCGACGAGGTTGACGGGCGGTTCTCCCGCGGCGAAGCGGCGGACGTTCTCGAGACAGATGGCGAAAATCCGGTCCCCCGTCCCGGCAAAATGCCGTCCGCCCGAGATGTGCGGCGTGATGATGCAGTTCGGCTCGCGCCACAGCGGATGGTCGGGCGGCAGAGGCTCGGGGTCCGTCACGTCGAGCGCCGCGCCGCCGAGCCGGCCGGAGCGCAGGGCGGCGAGCAGGTCGTCCGATACCACGGCGGAGCCGCGCCCCACGTTCAGCAGAACAGCGCCCGGCTTCATTCGCGAGAGGCGGCGCGCGTCCATCAGGCCGATGGTCTGCGGCGTCTCGGGCAGGGAGAGCGCCACGGCGTCCGCGAGCGGAAGCAGCTCGTCGAGCCGATCGAACGTGCAGAGCTCCCGCACAAAGTCCGGTTTCCGCCGTGCCGTGCGGCATACGCCGACGACCTCGCCGCCGAGCGCGTGGAAGCGGCGGGCGTACTCGCCGCCGATGTCGCCCATGCCGACAGAGAGCGCGACGGATCCGGCGATGCCGCGCACCGGCCCCTCGTCGCGCCAGAGTCCTTTTTTCTGGTTGTCGCGGTAGGCCGGCAGGCGCAGGAACAGCGCCATGGTGTAGCCCATCAGATATTCCGCGATGCCGGGGCCGTAGCTGCCGGTCGCGCAGGCAAGAAGCGCGCCCTCCGGCAGCACGCCAGCCGCCGCGTACTGGTTCGCGCCGGAGCTCTCCAGCTGCAGAAGGCGCAGTTTCCCCGCGCCGCGCAGAAGAGCGGGGGAGGGGTTGCCGACGATCATGTCCGCCTCTCCAATCCGCTCCGCAAGCTCCCGCGCCGAAAGGAACTCGACGCGGCACTGCGGCGCAGCCTCCATGAGGCGGCGGTTCTGCTCCTCCGTAAACAGCGCTGTGACAAAAATCTGTTTCAATAGAATTCCTCCCGGTTATTCACGGAAGCCCTTGCCGATGATCTCGCTTGTGTTGGTGATCAGGATGAACGCGCCCGGCTCGTTCTCATGAATAAAACGCCGCAGGGCGACGGCCTGATACGGTTTGAGCACCGTCAGGACAACGTAGTTGTGATTGTGACTGTAAGCGCCCTGCGCTTCAATGACGGTGGCGCTCCGGTGCAGATCTCCCGTGATGAAGCCGCAGATTTTCTCAGGATTGCTGCACACCACGTTAAAGGATTTGCACAGGTTGATGCTCTCAATCACGTTATCGACGACAAGCGACTTTGCCACGAGGCCGAGGACGGAAAAGAGAGCCGTCTTCATATCGAAGGCGAGGAAGGCTGTCAGCGTGATGAAGAGGTCGCTCAAAAGCAGCGCGCGTCCAATGTTGACGCTCGTGAATTTGCGGAGAATCATCGCGACGATGTCGGTGCCGCCGCTCGACGCGCCAATGTTGAACAGGACTGCAGAGCCAAAACCAGGCAGCAGCACTGCAAAGATGAGTTCGAGCAGGGGCTCGTCCGTCAGAGGGGCGGAGAGCGGAGCGAGCTCGTCAAGCACCGAGAGAGACACGGAGAGCAGTGTGCTGGAGTATACCGTCTTCACGCCGAAGCCTCTGCCGAGGAAGATAAAGCCCAGCACGAGCAGGATGGCGTTGATGATGAAGTTGATGGCCGAGGGCGAGAGAGGCACGAGCGAGGTCAGCACGACCGAAAGGCCGCTGACGCCGCCGAATGTGAAGTTGTTCGGAAACTTGAAATAGTAGATGCCGACGCTCATGCACAGCGTGCTGGCGGTGATCAGAAGGTACTCAAAGACGGTTCTTTTGATGTTGACAGGTTTTTTCATAGCCGCACTCTCCCTGTTCCGATTCTTTTTCTATTTTACACAAAAAACAGGAGAATAGCAAGAGAAACCATGTGGGGATTGCTTTTTCCGCGGTTCTTTCCGGGAAATACAAAAGCCCGGATCGTTTTCCTCCGGGCTTTTTCTAATATTTTAATATGAACTATTCCTTCAACAGAGAGTTGAGCGTCCCCTTTTTTCCCGGATCCTCGGAGAGCGTATCGACCATCCTGTTGTATTTTCGGTAAAAGGCCGCCATCTGGCGCAGGGAGGCTATCTGCTCCTCGCTGAGGCCGGACACGTCCATCGTCTGCTCCGTCTTTTTTGTTCTTCCGAGAAGCTCGTCGGTGGAGATGCCCAAAATGTTGGAAATCTTAATCAGAACGTCAAAGGACGGGCTTCTCACGCCGTTTTCATACGCGGAGACGGACGCCCCGGTGACGCCAAGCCGCTGAGCAAACTCCGCCTGCGTCATATTGATAGATGTCCTGTACATCCGAATTTTCTCGCCGAGCCTGTCGTTTGGGTTTTCCATCCGTCTCACTTCCCCGCTTTTCTTATGCAATTTATCTTACACAATTATAGAAAACTATAGGTTGATTTATTACAACTAATAGTTTAATTTGTTTTTCAATCTGGTATAATGGATAAGGTTGGAGCAAAAGGGGAAGGCGTCACTTCCCGTCATTCCGCTCGCTCCTGCGGCAGAGAGCAATACGAACAGGTGATCCCGGCGTTGTGATCAACGCAAAGGTTAGGAGAAAAATATAAGAAGGGGGGACAGGAGCATGAGACGCCGTCTTATATGGAGCAGCGCCGCGGCAATCGCGGTTTTGATTGCCGTTTCCGCAATCGCGGTCTTTGTCGTTGCTCCGGAGTTTCGTGCGAAGGAAGCGAAAGAAAACATAACGGCCTGCATGGAGGCGGGCGATTACGAGAAAGCGATCGGACTGGTGGACACGCTCGGGCCGTCTGATTGCGAGAAAATTTCGTCCGACCTTGGCGTGCTTGTTTACGAGGAGGCGGACGCGTTTCTGCGCGGCATTACGCCGGATACCTGCTTGGAGAGCAGCAATTTTGAGAAGGCGGAAGCCCTCAAAGCATTGATGGAAAAGCTTGGCCTTGAAAGCGTCTCAGTGAATCAAAGCAGTTTGGAACTCTATTTGAAATTGGAAGAGCTGGCGCCGTACGAGCCGTTTATCGAAGCGATTTGCTCTCAGGAGATGGAGGACTATCTCGACGA
>CASFAA010000235.1 GCA_949292505.1 uncultured Oscillospiraceae bacterium | reverse complement strand
GTCCTTCGAGCCCATGAGCAGGATCCTCGTGTCGGCGTTGCCGATGAAGGCGTGCGTTTTGCCGTATTTCTCGGCAATGTACTTCATGTTCGTCGTCGGCTCGAGGACGAAGCCGTCGACGCCGCAGTCCGCCACGTCGTCGATGAAGACGTCGTAGGTGCCGTCCGAGGTGAAGATTACCTTTTTCCCCGCCTCCCTGAGCGGAGCGATATACTTCTTGTAGCACGGGAAGACGTATTTGCGGTACCAGGCGGGGGAGACGAACGGGCCGGACGTCCAGACGATGTCGTCATGGATCATGACGACCGGCGAGTCGCAGTCTGCGAACGCGCGGAAGAACGGCAGCAGCCATTCCGAATACCGCTCGAGCACGCGGCCGAACTGATCGGCGTCCTCTGCGAGGGCTTCGAGCAGGAAATTCCAGCCGAACAGATCGATGAGCGCCGAGACGGCCGTGACATAGGTGCCGACCATCGCGACGGCGTCAACCGCGCCGCGCCGCGCGGCGTAGCTTTTGTTGAAACGCTCCACCAGCTCGCTGTGGGTGTGCTGCGGGAGTAGCTCGACGGCGTCGAAGGCGAGCACGTCGTCGACGCTTTTGAAATAGCTCGAGATGTTCTGATCAAAATCGACGTCTCCCGCCGCATATTTCGCGTGTCCCATGCGCGTGCGGACGTCCCCGAAATCGCCGGAGAGCACGTCTACCGACCAGGCGAAATCGTAATTCCACGCCTTCATGAAGGCGCGGCTTGCCTTCTGCCGCTCCTCCTCGGGGCTTTGCTCGTCGACGTTCGTGCCGAGGACGGCGTTGATCAGCTTCCAGTGCCCCTCGGCGGAGTATTCCGTGCGCGGAACTCTGGCCGGCGCCTGCAGATTGAGCGCCGCCATGCCATCCTGAAAGGACAAGACAACTCCTCCTCTCCGCGCGGCTCCCCGCCTCCGCCGCGCGGAGGCCTGGGGAACGCCCGGTTTTTCAAAAATGCAATTTTTTATTTGAGAAATACTTCAATAACAGGTACAATAACATCAGGCTGTACCACGGGAAGGGTGACGGTCAGCAGGTCGTCGCTCTGCGTGCGGCCATCGCTGAAGTGCGAAATGGTCTTCTCCTCGAAGAGCAGCTCGCTGCCGTCGTGCAGGAACTGCATATAGTCAACTTTTCCGGCAAAGCCCCTGAGCTCGAGGTACTGGAACGGGTACTCAAACAGGTGGATGTACAGGCGCTTGCCGTCCTCGCTCTGGGTGAACTTGCAGCCGTTCGGACAGAGGCGCAGAAGCTCCGGCTCGGCCATCGTGCAGCCGTAGATGGAGCGGGAGTTAACCTTCATCCAGTCCGCGTACGTCTTCAGAGCCGCCTCAGCCCGTGCGTCGAGATAGCCGCGCGACGTCGGACCCACGTTCATCAGGAGGTTGCCGCCGAGGGCGACGGTGTTGATCAGCATCTGGACGAGCATCTTCGGCGACTTCCACGTCATCTCGTCGCGGTAATAACCCCACGAGCCGGAGAACGTCTGGCAGGCCTCCCACGGGAGGAGCTCGCCCGTCTCGGGATGGCGCGGCCACTCCTGCGGCTGGTACTGTTCGGGCGTCCAGATGTCCTGCTCGATCTGCGTGCGGTTGTCGATGATGATGCCGGGCTGCAGCCGTCTTGCCGTAGCGATGAGCTCCTCGGCCTCCCACTCGTCCTTGCCCTTGCCGCGCATCCACTCGGGGAATTTCGGATCCTTCTCATAGGAAAAGTCGAACCACAGCACGTCGATCTTGCCGTAGTTCGTCAGAAGCTCCGTGACCTGGTTGCGCATATACTCCGCGTACTTGTGCATATCGCGGCCCTTCGACTTCTCATAGGCGTCGGGATCGTCGCGGCGCGGGTGGAGCTGGTCGATCGGGAACTCCGGGTGATGCCAGTCGATCAGGGAATAGTAGAAGCCGATGCGGATGCCCTCGGCGCGGAAGGCGTCGACGTACTCGCGGATGAGGTCTCGTCCCGCTGGGGTGTTTGTGCACTTGTAGTCGGTGTACTTTGAGTCGAACATACAGAAGCCCTCGTGATGCTTTGTCGTCATCACGGCGTACTTCATGCCGGCGGCCTTCGCCTGACGCGCCCACTCGCGGGCGTCGTACAGATCCGGGTTGAAGTACTGGAAATACTTCTCATATTTCTCCTCGGGGATTTTTTCGTTCGTCTTGACCCACTCGTGGCGGGCGGGCATCGAGTAGAGGCCCCAGTGGATGAACATACCGAAGCGGTCATGGCGGAACCAGGCGGTATCGCCGGGCGTTTTGCGAATCACATAGCTTGACATCGGAAATCTCCTCCCTGTATTGTTGTGCGGCGGTCTGCCGCCTTGTCCTGTCATCATCATACCGGGACGAGGGAAAATGCACAAGGGAAGAAAGCGGAAAAAATATGGAGATTTCCGTAATCTGCTCAAAGAAGCGGGAAAGGAAGCGCGGCAATATGAAGATCGGCAGGGCGGAGGATTTTTTCCGCAATCTCAACGGCATCCAGCTCAGGGTTCTCGACGGCGGCTACGCGGCAGGCGGCCTCGAGTGGAACGGCAGCGTGAACGCGCCGCCGTACTCAAGACTGTACTTCATCTGCGGCGGCGACCCGTACATTGAAGCGGAAGGCGATCCCGTCCGCCTCGAGCAGGGCTGGTGCTGCCTTCTCCCGGCGGGCTTTTCCTTCCGGTTCGCGTGCCGTACCGCGATGGAGCAGCTCTATTTTCATATTCAGCTTGTCGACGACACGGGGATTGACCTCCTGCGCAGCTGCCGGGAAATGCTGGCGATGCCGGCGGGGGAGGAGCGGATTTGCCGGATGCGTTCGCTTACAGACGAAAACAGCCCCCGCGCGAGCCTTGGGCTCAGGCAGGAGCTGTATGGGACGCTGCTCTCCCTGCTCGACGCGGGAGGCGTGGAGCTCAGCCGGACGGTCTGCTCGCCGTGCGTCCTCGACGCCGTCGGCTATATCCGGGAGCATCTGTCGCTGCAGCTGACGGTCGGCGAGCTCGCCGCGCACGCGCACGTCTCCGAGAGCACGCTTGAAAAGACCTTCCGCGCGGAGATGGGGCAGACCATCGGCAGGTACATCGACCAGGAGATTTTCCTCAAGGCGGAGTCGCGGCTGCGCCACACCGATCTCTCGATCGCGCAGATGAGTGCCGAGTTCGGCTTCTGCGACCAGTTTTATTTCTCGCGCCGCTTCCGCGAGCGGTACGGCCTCTCCCCGCGGCAGTACCGCAGGGAGCGCCCGATCTGAGCGTCGCGCGATTCGATTGCCGCGCGCCGGAGCCCGTCAGCCCTGCTGCGCGAGCGAGGCGTCAATCTGATCAAAGAGCGCCGCGCAGGCGAGCGTGTCGCGCCACGGGACGATCGCGCTCTCCGTCTTGCCCTCCCGAACGCAGCGCACGACCTCCTCAATCTCGTAGGTGAAGCCGTTCTTCGTCACCGTATCGGTGAAGTGCTCGAGCAGGGAGCCGTCCGGCCCATAGAGCAGGCATTCGGAGCCGAAATTCGGGCTCGGCACGACGAGCCGCCCCTTGTCGCCGCAGACGGTGAGGCGTTCCTCCATCCGGGAGACGAAGCTCGTGGTGAGGTTCGCGACGGCGCTTTCGTACCGGACGAGAACGGCGTCTGAGACGTCGACGCCCGTCTCCCCGCGAACGGCGCACGCCGCAAGCTCCTTTTCCTCCTGCCCGAGGACGTACCCGGTGAGCTCGTACGCGTAGACGGTGATGTCGCGCGCCGCGCCTCCGCCGAGCTTCGGGCTGAAGTAGCGGTTCTCCGCGCCCTCCGGCGCGACAAAGCCGATGCCGCACTGCGCGATGGCCGGCGCGCCGATCCTCCCTTCGGCAATCCACGCCTTCGCCGTCAGCAGCGCGGGCAGGAAGCGGCTCCACATGGCCTCCATGACGAAGACGCCCTTCTCCCGCGCGAGCGAGAACACGGCGCGCGCCTGCTCGCTGTTCTCAAACGCCGCCTTCTCGCACAGCACGGGAACGCCGTGCCGGATGCACAGCAGCGACAGCCGCGCATGGTCGTTCGTCGTTGTCGCGATGTAGACGGCGTCCGGCTTCTCCGCCTCGAGCATGGCCTCGTAGTCCGCGTAATACCGCCCGACGCCGTTCGCCTCGGCGAAGGCTTTCGCACGCTCCCCGCTCTTGCTCGCCACGGCGCAGACCTCGCAGCCGCACAGCGCGGCGGCCTCGCAGAACTTGCGGGCGATCTTTGCCGCGCCCATCACACCGAATCGAAATTTCATATGTCTCTCCCCTTTTCGTATTCCGACGGCGCGCCGCCCGCTGCGGCCCGCCGTCTGTTCTGTCTTCTATGATACGCGCCCGGCGGCTGTTTGCAAAGGGTGAAGGCGTTTTTTCCGCGAAAAAAAGCCCGGTTCTCCCCCATCCGGGGAAGGGCCGGGCTTTTCCGGTTTCCTCTGCTTATTATTCCTCAGCGCTCTCCTCGGAAACGAAGAGCGGGCGGCGCACAAGGCGGCCGATGTTGTCCTTCGTGTCGGCGTGCGCGTACAGGATGGCGTAGCGCCGCTCAATGGTGCGGGCGTACTCGCGATCCCGGTTGAGGTCGTACGCGGACTGGTAGGCGAGCAGCGCCTCCTTGACCTTGTTCGGGTTCGAGAATTTGTCGAGGACGGCGATCGCGTCGAGCGCGAGCGCCTTGCGGTACATGAAAAAGCTGATCGAGGAGGAGGGCTGCTCCTGCGTCGTGTTGAGCAGACCCTTGTTCGCTATGTCGATGATGAGGGCGTAATCGTTGCTGTCGTCGAGCAGGTTGAGCAGCGTCACGCAGCACTGGGATGCGACGAGGCTTGAATGCCTGTCGTTCGGATCGGGCTGCACGTCGTTGATGGAATTCTGCAAATCACGGATGGCTTCCTCGCGCCGGTTCGCGATAATCAAAAGCTCGGCGCGCTGGTTATAGCCGTGCTCGTCGTAGGGAAAGTAACGGATGAAGTCGTTCACCATCTCGAGACCCTGCTTCAGCGTCTGGTCGGAGTCTCCGACGTGGTTTTTGAGTTTTTCCTGCAGGTAGATGATGCTGTAATGGAACAGCCGGGAGCTCCACCAGCGGCGCTCCAGCTGGTCGGCCTGATTGAGCCATTCCATGCCTAGCGTGTAGTTGCCGCACGCGCCGCAGGCGCGGATCATGCACGCAAGCAGATCGGCGTTGCGCGGATAAATCCGCAGGGCGAAATCGCACAGCCGGATCACAGAATAGTAATCGCGCACCGCGAAAAAACGCATCATGAGATTCCAGTATTCGTCGGCGGCTCCCCAGACATTGTTCTCCTCGTCGGTGATGAAGTCTACGAGCCGTCTGCGGATGCGGGCGTCGGAAAGGTTGGAGTGGAGGATAACGAACGTATCCGCTTCATCGATGGAGGAGACAAAGACGTCCTCCTCACTGTTGTTCATGGCCTGCATGAATGCAAGCTTCTGCATCATTTCTTCATCCATGGGGATTCCTCCTTCACGATTGCATTATCGAATGGGATCGTCACCGGTACGGGCGCATCCACCGGCACGCGGCGCGCTCGTCCGGGAACAGGCGGGAGAAGCCCTTCTCGCCGAGAAGGGCAGACAGGGCAAACAGCGCAAGGCCGAGATACGGCGCGCCGCGCATATCGCAGCGCCTGCAGCAGCGGTGCAGCAGCTCGCCCTCCCCGCCGAGCAGGGAAAAGAGCAGCTCCGCGTCCGCGAGGAACAGGCCTTCGGCGTCGAGCAGCGCTTCGCAGCGCACGCACAGCTCGCGGAAGCGGCTGCCGCCGTCTCCGAGGAACGCGGAAACGATCGACCGCTTCCATTCCTCCGGGCAGCGCCCGGAGAGGACGCCGGAAAGCGGGAAGGCGGGCTCAAGCCGCGCGCGCTCCTCCAGCTGGCGGAACACCGCGTCCGGCAGAAGCGCCCGCAGGAGCTCCTCGCCGCCTGCAAACGTCCGGCGCGTCAGCGGGAGGCACGCGTCCTCCGGAATAGGGACGGCCGCGCCGCGCCGGTCGGCGAGCTCCTGCGCCCAGGAGTCCTGCGGGCTTTCACTTCCCGTGAGCATCGAGCAGAGCGACGCGAGGGTAAAGGCCTTTGTCGGATCCTCGTTGACGGGACGGCGCGGGATGTGCAGCAGGAGGGCGGAAATCGCCTCCCCCATTTCGTCTGCGCTCTGGTACCGCTCGCCGGGATCGGCGGCGCAGGCCTTGAGAATAAGAGCGCCGAGCTCCTCGCGGAGGCGCAGCGGGATGCGCAGCGTCTCCGTCTCGCGGCGGACGGCGCGGCCGCGGAAGCCGGTCAGATCGCCGAGGCGCCAGTTGGACGTCGCCCGCTTGCCCGCGCAGAGGAGAAAGAGCAGCACGCCGGCGGAGTACACATCCGCCGCCGGCGTCAGGGGAGAGCCGGGGCGGCGCAGCTCAGGCGCGGCGAAGCCGGGACTGTAGGAGAGCAGCGCCGGGGCCAGGGGAGAAGCGGAGGCAAGATCGAGAGCGCAGCCGAAATCGGTGAGAAAGGCCGCGCTGCCGCCGCCCTGCGTTCCCGCCCACACGACGTTTCTCGCGCTCAGGTCAAGATGGAGCAGCCCGAGGCGGTGTACGGCCGAGACGGCGCAGAGCGCGCTCTCCGCCATGCAGAGCGCCTGCCGGACGCGCCCGAGATCGGAAAAGCACGGATCGGAGGAGGGCGGCGCGTCCTCCTCCCAGCGCTTTGCGACGTCGAGAAACGACGCCATGTCCCGGCTCCAGCGGGGCAGCACGGCGAGGCCGCGCTCCGGGTCGCACAGCGCGAACGGGACGATCTGGAAGCTCTCGCGCCGCGCCGCGCCGCCGAGCGCCGACTCGCTGCGGAAGGACTGCAGGCCGCGCGCGAACGCTTCCTCGCAGCCGGGAGCGGGGCGTACTGCCGTTCCGTCGCGTCGCGCTCCATCCGCGGGATAGTATTCCTTGAGGACCGCCTCCGAGGCGCCGCCCTCCGTTGTGACGCTGTAGAGCAGGGAGAAGCCTCCCTCTCCGATGACGCCGCCAACGGTGTAGACGGAGCCGTTCGGCATCGTGACGGTCTGTCCGCCCGTAAGCGGTTCGCGTGTCGTCATGCGCATCCTCCTTTTTCTAATCTCAGGACGGGACGCCCTTTCTGCGCTTTCTCGGCACAATCAGGGAGCTGCACAGGAGCTCGTACGTCTCCGCCGGGGTGATATCGGTCTCGCCTGTTTTCCCGGCGCACGCGATGGAGAGCAGCATACTCTGCTCGAGCAGATGCGGCGGGTAAAAGGACGGCAGCATCGCGTTGTCCAGGCAGATCCACGCGCTTTCGATGAAATCCGCCATCCTGTCGTATATTTCGCCGGGCTGCCACGCGCCGCTCCAGCTCCAGCACTGGTTGGCGGCAAACCACAGCAGATAGAGCAGATCGCTCTTTTCCACCTGCAGCTTGCCGAGCAGAAGCTCGTGCAGCCGCGTACGGCTCGCGTTGACGCCGCCGGTCGAGGTGGGCGTCCCGTCTTCCTTCGCGGTGATGACATGGTACGCCTTCGCCCGATCCGTCTGGTCGGAGAACGACAGATCAAGGTTCGCCGCCATGATGTCTCCGGCAACCTTCGCGCAGCGCTTCGCGGAAATCCTTCCGTTTTCGTACAAGGCCTCCTGCGCCGCCTCGTCCTCCTCCGGGAAGCCGGTGATCTCGCGCACGCAGCGCACGAGATCCGACTCGATGGGCGGCTCCTCCTCCTCCAGCGCAAGATGCCAGGCGTAGACGGCGAGATTGCGGAACACGGCCAGCGCCGTGCGCGACGGGAGATCGAGACACGGCGCCTGCTCAAGCAGCCAGTCGAGGAAGGGTTCGTCCCCTTCGTCAGGACGGGTAAGACGGCGCTGCGCGAGCCCGCCGAGCGAGCCCGCGGCGTCCGCCGTCCAGTCCGCCGCCCGTTCGTCGAGCGGCTTCTTTGCGATAGCGGCAGAGCGCTCCGCATACGCCTTGCGCAGCGCGTCGACTGCCTTCTGGCAGGCGTCCGTCAGGAAGCCGTACGCCTCGATGAGATCCTCCGCCCGGTTGTACTGGAAGCCGTCCTCCGCGTCGAAGACGCGCAGCAGAAACCACTGCATTTCCGCGAGCGAGAAGCGAAGCAGATGGCCGAGGCGGAACGCTTCGCGCCGCGTCAGCCGCGTGCGGAACAGCGGGCGGTACGCCTGGCGCAGGGCGGCGCGCGCCGCCGCGAGCTTCTGCCTGCTCTCCCGCCGGTCGGGCGGCAGGAGAGCTTCCCCTGCGAGGATCGCGCTCTCCTCGTCGTACCACGCGCGGCGCAGCAGCACCGTGTCCGCGGCCTCGTCGGCGTCGGGGGACTGCGCCGCAGTCTCGCGCAGCAGCTGCTCGAAGCGCAGGTTGTCCTCGGGGGAAAGGGACTCGGCGCGGTCGATGGTCAGCGCGGAGAGGGGAAAACGCCAGTTGCCGCAGACGAGCGCCGGCTCCTCCCCGCCCGAGGGGACGTCCCCCGCCTCGCGCCGGGTCAGAGCGAGGCCCGCCGCGCGCGCGAACAGAATGCGCATCAGGGCAAAGCGGCTGGAAAACGAATACTCCCTCGCGATGCCCTCCAGCTTTTTTCTCCACCGCGCTGCGTCGGTATCCTCCGGCGTGCTTTCAATGTCCGCCCAGATGGCTCCGGCGTCGGCGTCGATCAGCTGAAAGCAGCGCTCGTTTGCGGACTGCGTATAGTTTTCGAGCATCCTCGACCTCCTCCTTTCATTTTCACCATTTTATTCTATTTTGCGGAAGAAGACAAGGAGATTGCGCTGTTTCCCCCTTTTTTTCCTTAATTTTACCTGAAATGTTCCGGTTTCGGCAAATCCACCGCGAGACAGCTCGCATCGTCGCGCGGAGCGGCGTTTTCCCAGAGCGTACCGAAGTCCTCGCGCGTCCCGCTCTGGAGGAGAGCCAGACCGTCGCGTGTCAGCCGCTTGCCGCTGCACACGAAGTCCGCTCCGTCGGAGAACAGGGCGAAGCGGCGGTAGCGCCGGGCGTCGCCGAAGGCGAGGCGCAGATGCGTCAGCGCTCCGCCCGAGGTTGTCAGCCACGTCTGATGCGGCAGCGCGCCGCAGTCCGGCGGACTCAGGACGGCGGGTGCGCCCTCATGCGGCACGCCGATGAGGCAGCCGTCGCCGAGATGGACGGCGGCGTACGCCCCGCTCTCCGGATGAAAGGCGAGGGCGAGGAGCGTGGAGGAAAATTCCTCGCCCTCGGCTCCGGATTCCTCCGCGAGCTCGCGGATGCTCGAGCGGATCCCCCGGATGAGCTCGTACTGGATCTCGTCCTCGTACGGATAGGCGGAGAGATCGTCAACCCCTTTCTCCTCGAGGTACCGGGCGACGAGCTCGAGGGAGCGCTGCGCGCCGGCGGCGCAATGTGTTTTTCTGCTCTGGCCGTCGGCGATGCCGTAGAAGCAGAACTGCGCCGTCTCTCTGACGAGAGCCACGTCCTCGCACGCTTCGCCGCGCTGCAGATGCGCGCGCCCCGTCTTCTGCACCAGAAAAGCCGCGGGGCGCAGTGCGCTGATTTCATTCATGTCGGTTTGCTCCTTATTTCGATTTGCCTATACCGGCGTGATGACGGCGGCGCGAAGGCCGCTGTGGATGGAGACGCGCACGTTCGGCCCGCCCTCGGCCAGCGCCTCCTCGACGGCGCGGCGGACGCCGTCCCCTGTCCGCGCGAATTCCAGCCGCGCCCAGACGGGGGACGGCGGGCGCACGCGCAGACGGCGCATAAGAAAGCGCGAGAAGTCCTGCTGCGTCGAAAAGCTCCTGCCCGGCGCGCTGTAGAAGCCGAGCGCCTCCGAGGTGCACCGGGGGAGCGCCGGGCTTTCAAAGCCGAAGTGGTCGCGGCCGATCTGCCGGTCGCTGAGATTGAAGTACTCGAAGAAGACGTCTCCGTCCGGCGCGAGATCCCAGGTTACGTCGCAGTGCACCGGCTCGCCGTCCACCCAGGCGATCGTCCAGCAGTGCCTGCGGTCGCGCGCGGACCGCCCCGATACCTTCACGCACGGAATGGAGAGCCGGCGCAGGCACAGCAGGAGCAGGTCGTTGGCTCCCTCGCAGACGCACGAGGCGGAGAGCAGGGGGCCGACGACGTTGTGATCACGCTCATCGTCGTGGTCGATGTAGTGCAGGCGCTTCGCGATGCGCTCGTAGACGAGCCGCTCCGCCTCGACCGCGGGCAGCCCCGCCGTGCCGCGCAGCAGGCGGCACAGGTATTTGCGCAGCAGGAGGCTGAGGCGGCTGATCTCATCCGGCGTATAGAGGACGCTCATCTCGAGCCGCCCGCCGGGGAGCCAGCGAACCGATGAGCCGAGCCAGAAAAAGTCGGGGCGATCGCTCTGCAGTGCGCAGTACGCGGCGAAGGCGTCGTCAAACGTGCAGCCCGGGACGTGCAGCGGCACGCAGGAGGCGTAATTTTTCGACTCGCAGTGCGCCTCGAGAAGGTCGTACGCCGCCGCCGCTTTTTCCGCCAGCTGAGAGCGGTAAAACCGCGCCCCGAGCTTCTCCGGCGCGCCGTTCACAGCTCTCCGCCCTTCCTCGGGACGGGCAGGATGAGGTCGATCTTGAGCCGCAGCTTGCCGCGCCGGACGCGCTTCCTGACATGACCGCCGACGCCGGGCAGCGCGAGGTAGGAGTCGCACAGGGAGATGATCCTGCCCGCCGAGGGGTGCGGGGGAGGAGCTTCCGGCGCATCCCGGCCGGGGGATTCGCGCGGATCGGTCTGCGGTGCGGCGGCAGGATCCGGATTCTCCGTTTCGGGGGCGGGGCGTTTGAATTTCGGGCGGCGGCCGCGCGTCTCATTTTCGCAGACGATCACCTCCGCGGGGCGGAAGTCCTTGCCGATACAGCCGAGCATCTCGCGGCGGATCGGATCGCAGACGAAAATGCACACGGGCGAGACGGCGGCGCGGGCCGAGCCGCTCGTCCTGTCGGCGCGCGACCAGAACACGCCGAGATTCGGGTGCGTGTGTCCCTCGAGAACGAACTCGCTCGGTCCGCACAGCTCGAGGAACGGGTCGACGCAGCGCCCCTGCGCGTCCGTGTTGCACTCGCGCTCGTTCTCGAGGTATTCCTCGCGGTAGTATTCGAGGAGGTTGAGACTGTCCGTCTCGCCGTTCGCGCCGAGATTGTTCGCCGAGATGGTGCTGCGGTTCGTGGTGTGAATCTGGATGAAATGCGAGACGACGATGCAGTCCTCCCCCGCGTCCGTCATGAGGAAATGACCGAAGCCCGCGAATTTCTGCTCAAGGCGGTTCATCGGCGAGCGCCTGCCATAGGAGATGATCTGGCAAAGCTCCCTCGACGCCTCGGGCAGGAAGAAAACCTTGCTTCTGCTTTTTCCGTGGCGCTCCGAAACGGAGATCGGGCCGCATTTCGAGTCGATCAGGCCGTAGATGTTCTTTACGCTCATCGTGCGGCGCGGCTTCGCTTCACGCGGCTGCCTCGGGGGCAGCGGCGGCGCGGCGGAACAGCTCTCTCTCATGTGGATTCCTCCCTTCAGCGCCGTCTCGGCGGCAGCGGCTGCGGAGCCGGAACGACGGCGGCCGTGCGCCGCGGCGGCAGAGGCGTAAGATTCACGGCGTACAGAAGCTTCGGCTCCATGGTGGGGAACAGATGCTTTGCCGCGTTCTTTTTGTGCCAGTCCTCAACGCTGCTGTTTGCCATCGAATCGTACCGCGTGACGACGGGATTGTGAATCATGTCCATCACAAGCTTCTCCACAACGGTAAGAAGCGAGCTTTTGAAGGGGATCCAGCGGTCGATGCACGCCTTGCCGGAGCGGAAAACGTTCGGACTCGCGAGGAAGCGATCCTTCGGATACCAGGCCGAGACGCTCTTGAGCGGATAGCCGAGGCACGCGGCCACCTCGACGGACATCGAGCTGCACGGCTGCGGGTTCGTGGTGTTCGAGGAGGTCAGGTAATGAGACGGCGCGTGCACCGTCACGCGGAGGTGCAGCTCCTCTCCCGGAGCGGCCTGCAGGCGCTCAATCGTCACATACTTCGGATTGTACGTCTTCATCAAAGCGTTGTAGTCGTTGCGCAGCGCCTCATGCGAATCCGAGTCGGAGATGGAGACCTCTCTCGATCTGCCGGTTTCATCTACATAGGTGGTCGAAAAACTCATACGGTATCCCTTCCCTTCTCACAGACTGCGGACGGTGTGCATCTTCTCCGCGTCGCCCTCAAAGGCGAACACGGTCGTCCTGATTTTTCCCTCGTCGAGAAAGTCAAGCGCGCCGTTGCGCTCGATGACCTCGAGATGCGCGCCGAGCGGGTAGCCGAGGGAGAACAGCGTCTCCCCGAGAAGATCGCCGCACGTTTCGGGCGTGAAGGCGCGCAGAATGCGGCCCTCCTCGTGCGCCGTGCTTTCCTGCGGCGGACGCTTTGCCGCGCGGCATTCCCCGCAGAACAGGTCGCTGTGGAACGTGCGCCCCTCGTGCTTTTTCACCGCGACTCGCTTCCCGCACGACGGGCAGACCGCCTCGGCAATGTAGCCGGAATAGACGATGTTTTTGTAGTTGAGGCGGTGCACGGCGAGCTCGAACGCTTCTGTTTTGAGCGACGCGGCGACGGCGCTAAAGGCCTCGCCGAGCGTGACGTCGAGAACGCTGCCGGAAAGGAAGCGAATGTCATGCGGCGGCTCGATGGCGCAGTCGGGGCAGCCGCGCTTTTTCATCGGATGGGCCGCGCTGAGCTCGAGGTGCGGATAGGCGGTGTACGTCAGGCGGCGGTTCATCGCGTCCGGCGCGCCGAGCACCGCCGCGCGCAGCTGCTCCGCCGAGAGGATCGCCGCGAGGGAGCTCGCGAGGTTCGAGGTGCGCAC
>CASFAA010000234.1 GCA_949292505.1 uncultured Oscillospiraceae bacterium | reverse complement strand
GTCAATTTCCGGTGCCGTGCACCGCAAATTGATGTTTCAGACGCCGCAGCGCCCGCGGCGCTGCGGCAGCATCCCCCCGGCGCTGAAATTTAATTTGCCGGGACGCCACCCGGCAAATTGAATTTCAGACGCGCCGCCGCTGCGGCGGCGCAACCACCCCGGACCTTCCACCAAGGGAGGTTTAAAGCACGGCGCTCCAGTGAGCGGAATGCTTCTGATTTTCCCACGCGGTAAGAGGGCAGCTCCCCTCCCTCCGTCGCCTGCGGCGACACCTCCCTCGAACTGAGGGAGGCGAAAAGAACGGCAAGCCCCCTGCGTCGAGGGGGCTTGCCGTTCACCCTTTCTGATTCATCGCGTGATAAATCTCCGACTTTTTCAGCCCGGTCTCGGCGGCGACGCGCTTCGCCGCCTCGGACGGGGAAAGATTTTCCTCCTCCGCGAGAGCGAGGGCAAGGGCGGCGGCCTCCTCCACGGTGACGGCCTCCTCTGTCTCCGCCTCCGGCGCGCCCTCAATGACGAGCACGAACTCGCCGCGCGCGCCGCCGTCCGCGTACCGCGCGGCGGCTTCCGCCAGCGTGGTGCGGATGACCTCCTCGTGCACCTTCGTCAGCTCGCGCGCGAGCGCCACGCGGCGGTCGCCGAGGACGTCGAGCAGATCGCGCAGCGTCGCCGGGAGCTTGTGCGGCGCTTCGTAGAACACCATCGTGCGGCGCTCGTCCCGAAGGCTCAGAAGATGCTCGCGGCGGCTCTTTTTGTTCATGCTCAGAAAACCCTCGAACGTGAAGCGCCCCGTCGGCAGGCCGGAGAGCGCCAGCGCCGTCGCCATCGCGGTCGGCCCCGGCACCGCCACGACGCGGATGCCGCGCGCCGCGCACTGGGCGACGAGATCCTCGCCCGGGTCGGAGATGGCCGGCATCCCCGCGTCCGACACGAGGACGCAGTTTTCCCCGGCTTCAATCCGCGCGCAGAGCTGTTCGCCGCGCCCGCGCTTGTTGTGCTCGTAATAGCTCACAAGAGGCTTCTTGATGCCGAAATGGTTCAGGAGCCCCAGCGTCACCCGCGTGTCCTCCGCCGCAATGAAGTCCGCCGCCTCCAGCGCCTCCACCGCGCGCGGCGACAGATCCCCGAGATTGCCTATCGGCGTGCCTACGATCGTCAGCGTCCCGCTCATGCCTCGCATCCTCTCTACTCTTTGTAATAGTAACCGTGTATTATCCTGACCGGATTGTATTTTCCATCAAAATTATGTTATATCTGTCCTTCTTTATACTCGCCGTATATTTTCAGGATTTCCGGCGACCAGCCGCCGCAGCCTCCCTCCACAAACAAAACCGGCTCGGCGCGCAGGCCGGGGCGGCCGCCGCGCCTGGCCTCGAGCAGAAAGAGAAACGGCTCCTTCCCAGGGCGCTGCTGGACAAAGCGCAGCCGCTTCGGCTCGAGGCCGCTGTCGGAGAGGCAGCGCATCAGCTCCGGTAGGCGGGCGGGGCGCTGGCAGCAGCAGAAGACGCCGCCCCAGCGCAGAAAGGTGCGCGCGGCGGCGGCGACGTCCGCGAACGAGCAGGCCGTCTCGTGGCGGGCGAGGCGCTCGCCCGGATCGCGGCTCGGGACGCCCGCCCCGGCGCTCTGGTACGGCGGGTTGCACGCCATGCGGTCAAGGGAGCCGGGCTCGAAATGGCGGCGCAGCTCCTGCGCGTCGCGCAGGTCGGCGCGGACAGTCTCCACCACGTCCGAAAGGCCGTTGGCTTCCACGCCGCGGCGGCAGAGCGCGGCGGCGTCCTCCTGCAGCTCGACGGCGAAGACCTTCGACGGGGCGGCGCGCGTCGCCCAGAGCAGGGAAATCACGCCGCAGCCCGCGCCCAGCTCGGCGCAGCGCTCCCCGCGCCGCGGCAGAGAGAAATCGGCGAGAAGAATGGCGTCCGTGCCGAAGCGGTGGACGCGTGAGACGCACACGCGCGCCGTTTTCGAGAGCGGCTCCCAGGAATAGTCCTCCGGCATCGCGGTTCCCTCCCTTCGCCGGACAAGAAAAAGGGTTCAGGACGCCTCGGCATCCTGAACCCTTTTGCCTGACAGAATCAGTTATTCAGCCTTCGGAGCGCCGACAGGGCAAACGCTGGCGCAGTTGCCGCAGCTGATGCAGGTGTCAGCGTCGATGACGTACTTGCCGTCACCCTCGGAAATCGCGTTCACGGAGCACTCGGCAGCGCAGGCGCCGCAGGCGATGCACTCGTCAGAAATAACATATGCCATGGAAAATACACCTCCATAATTTGATATTCCTATCATACCATAAAAAATATAAATTGCAAGGGCATCCCCGAACAATTCTGTGCGGTGGATAGTGCCAAATTATTTTTCGGCAAATCGTCTAAAAAGCGCAGTTTCCGGCGGTGCTGTTTCGTGCCGGAGAGAGGGGGCCGCATAAGGCGCTTCCCTCCCCGCATATGCTTTTGGGAAGAAGCGCCGCGGCGCTTTGACGACATGAAGAAAGCGGGGGACGCGCGGTGAAGGTGATGATTCTGGCGGGCGGGTACGGCACGCGGCTCGGGGAGGAGACGCGGCTGCGCCCGAAGCCGATGGTGGAGATCGGCGGCGAGCCGGTGCTGTGGCATCTGATGAAATATTTTTCCCATTTCGGGCACCGGGAGTTTATTGTCTGCTGCGGGTATCTGGGGGAGGCGATCAAGGAATATTTTCTGCACTACCGGCTGCGGCGGGCGAGCGCGTCGTTTGACCTGTCGCGCGGCGGGGAGCCGGAGCTTTCCGGCTGTACGGCGGAGGACTGGCGCGTCACCGTCTCGGACGGAGGCCGCGACGCGCTGACCGGCAGCCGCGTGCGCAGGGCGAGCGTTTTTACGAAGGGGGAGCCGTTTTTCCTCACCTACGGCGACGGCCTCGCGGACGTCGACCTTGGCGCGCTGCTGCGCTTCCACCGCGCGTCGGGGGCGCTCGTCACGCTGACGGCGGCGCGTCCCGGCGGGCGCTTCGGCGCGCTCGACCTCGGCGAGGACGGCCTCGTGCACGGCTTCCGCGAGAAAGCGCCGCAGGACGGCGGCTGGGTCAACGGCGGCTTTATGGCCGTCGAGCCGGAATTTCTCGAGCGCCTGCCGCCGGGAGACGGCTGCTCCCTCGAGCGGGAGCCATTGGAAGCGCTCGCCCGCGAGGGGAAGCTCGCCGCGTACCGGCACGAGGGCTTCTGGCACTGCATGGACACACAGCGCGACCGCGAATCGCTCGAAGCGCTCTGGCGGAGCGGGAACGCGCCGTGGAAGGTTTGGGGGGACGGGAGATGAAGGCGAGCGTGATTCTCCTCACGAAGGACCGGGAGCAGCTCGTCGGGCGGGCGATCCGGCGCATCCTCGCGCAGGACTGCAAGGACTTCGAGCTGATCGTGGTGGACAACGGCTCCTCCGACGCGTCCGGCCTTGTCGCCGCCGCCTACGCGGCGCGCGACCCGCGCGTGACCGTCCTGCGCCGGGAGGGCGGGACGATCGCCGAAGGGCGCAACACCGGGCTGGACGCCGCCTCGGGCGAGTGGATTGCCTTCTTCGACGACGACGACACGGCGCAGCCGGACTATCTCTCCTTCCTCGTGGAGCTCGCGGAATCGTCGGACGCCGACGCCGCCGTCTGCGGCTCGTGGCGGGAGCGGGACGGCAGGCGCGAGGAAAACTACGCGGAGGACAGGCGGCTTGTCCTCACGCCGGAGCAGGCCGTGACGGAGCTGCTTCTGCGCCGCCGGTGCGGGGCGGCCACGCCAACGAAGCTGTTCCGCCGCACGCTGTTCACGGAAAACCGGTTCCCGCCGCGCGCGAAATACGACGACATTGCCGTCGTGTACCGGCTGTTCGCGTCCTCGCGGCGCGTGGCCTTCCACTGCCTGCCGAAATACTGCTTCACGCGGCATCCCGGCAACTCGTCGGCCTTCACGGACGACGACGGCCTGCTCACCCCGGAACAGCTGCGCGAATACTTCGCGGCCTTCCATGAACGGACGCGCTATCTGGCGGAAAAGCTGCCGCGCCTCGCGGGCTTCGCGCGGTACACGGAGTATTCGTATTATCTCTCGATGTATGCAAAGCTCACGCGCCGGAGAAACCCCGCGTGCGAACCCGAGCGGCTGTTTCTCAAGCAGACGCTGCTCGAAGCGCTGCCGTGGCTCGGGCGCTGTCCGTGGCTCACGGAGACGGAGCGCGTCCGCCTGCTGCTTCTGCCGCGGAAAGGGGGCGCCTGAAATGGAAAAAACCGCCTTCCTCACGCGGGCGTACAACGCCGCCGCATATCTTCCGGAGAGCGCCGGGAGCGTCCTCGCGCAGACGGACGGGGATTTCCTCTACTTTCTCTGCGACAACGGCTCCACGGACGGCACGCGGGAGCACATTCTCGCCCTCGCCGCGCAGGACAGCCGGGTCGTCCCCGTGCTGCTGGACGAGAATTCCCCGATGGAGAGCATGAACCTGCTTTTGTGCCGCGTCTACGCGAGCGGGTGCCGGTATTTTGCCGTCCTTGACGCGGACGACACATACGATCCCGGGTTCCACGCCGAAGCCGTGTCGGCTCTGGAGAAAACGGAAGCCGACCTCTTTCTCTGCGGCTCGCGGTTCGTTTCGCGGGGGGACGCGTGCGGGGAGCGGCGCTTTGCGGCGGACACGGCGGTCGAGCGCGCCGACTTCGGCGCGTGGTTTTCGCAGCTGCACGTTTTTCTGCGGGCCTACTGGGCGAAGCTGTTCGACCTTCGCGTCCTGCGCGACCCGCCGCTCCTGCTCAGCCGGGAGCTGTTCTACGGCAGCGACACCGTTTTTGTGCTCGACGCCTTTGCCCGCTGCCGCCGCCTTGCGCTGTCGGGGCAGGTGCTGCACACCTACCGGATGCACGACGCGTCCGACACGCACCATCTTTCGCCCGGCCGCTTTCAGGACGACGTGCGCCAGCAGGAGCTGACCGCCGCCCTCCTGCGGCGGAACGGCTGGGAGACGCGCGAGAACCGCCTGTTCCTCGACCGCGTCTTTCTCAACGCCTGCGCCGACACGGCCACGCTCGCCCTGTACGAGAACAACCGGGACGCGCTCATCGCGGAAATTTATTCGTCGCCCGCGTTGCGCGAAGCGTGGGAATCTCTCGAGGCCGCGTCCGCCGGATGGGCCGAGCGCTCCCGGCTTGCGCGCATCGCCGCCGCCGCGCGGATCGCGGCGGAACAGACAAAAGGAGGCTCGTCATGACAACCGCCAAAATTCTGGAATTCTTTGTGACAACGCGCTGCACCCTGCGGTGCAAAATGTGCCTGTGCGCGATCCCGTACCAGCCCGTCAAGCGCGACACGCCGAAGGAGGAGCTGTTCGAGCACTTTGCCCGCGCCTTTCCGCTGTACGACAAAATCGGGCGCGTCGAGCTGATCGGCGGCGAGCCGATGCTCCACCCCGATCTGCCCGAGATTGTGCTCGAGCTTCTCAAGTACCGCGAAAAATATGGCAAGATCCGCATCACGACGAACGGCACCATTCTCCCCTCGCCGGCGCTGATCGACGCCGTGCACCGCGCGCAGGAGGCGGGGCTCGCGTTTGACTTTCTCGTCGACGACTACGGCCCGCTCTCGCGGCGGCTGCCCGAGATCCGCGCCCTGCTTGAAAAAGAACACATCGACTGCCGCGTCGACCGCTACACGGGCGCCGCCCAGCGCGGGAACGGCTGGCTGTGCTACGGCGACTTCACCCTGCGCGAGGGCGAGAGCGAGGAGGAGCTGCGGGAGAAGTTCTTGCGCTGCCTGTGTCCGAAGCTGCAGTTCCACGACACGCACAACGGCGTGATTTACAGCTGTGTCTACGCGATGACGGGCGTATTGCTCGGGAAATTCTCGCTCCAGGACGACGAGTTTGTCAATCTCATGGACGACAGCAAATCCGACGAGGAGAAAAAGCACATCCTCGAGACGTTTCTCGCCCGCCCGACGACAGCCTGCCGCTACTGCGACGGCTTCCGCGAGGACTCGCCGCGCTTCCCCGCCGCCGAGCAGCTTCCCGGAGGGGAGGGATGCCTGTGCTGACGCTCCGCAGGCTCGCCGTCATTCCGACGCTGCGGTGCACGCTGCGCTGCCGGTTGTGCTGCAACAGCGTCCCGCTCTATGACAACCCGCCGTTCCTGCCGGTGAACGAGGTGATCGCCGACACGATGGCCGCGTTCGATCTCGCCGACCGGATCGAGTGGATTCAGCTCGTCGGCGGGGAAATCTTCCTCTATCCTGAGCTGGCCGCACTGATCGACGCCATTGCCGGGCGGCGGGAACAGTTCGACCGCCTTGTCCTGATGACGAACGGCACGCTCCTGCCCCCGCCCGGCGCGGCGGAAGCGCTCGCGCGGCTCGCGCCCGCGTGCGAGGTGCAGATCAGCGACTACGGCCGTCTCTCGCGGCGCGTCCGCGAGCTGGAGGCACTTCTCGCGGGGTACGGCATCCCCTCGCAGACGAAGGTGTTCCACGGCGACCTGCAGCACTACGGCGGCTGGGTCGACAACACGAGCTACGCCGACCGCGGCTGGTCGGAGGACGAGCGAAGGGCGCTCTT
>CASFAA010000233.1 GCA_949292505.1 uncultured Oscillospiraceae bacterium | reverse complement strand
ACCGGCGCGAACGGCGGCCTCGGCAAGGCGTTCGGCCGCCTGCTCTCGGGCGACTCCCTGTTCCAGAACACCTACACCGCCGAGGGCGGCGAGGGCCTCATCGCTTTCGCGTCGAGCTTCCCCGGCTCCATCCGGGCCGTGCAGATCACGCCCGACCGCCCCGTCGTCGTCCAGAAAAGCGGCTTCCTCGCCTCCGAGCGGGGGATCGACCTCTCCATCTTTTTCCAGAAACGCCTCGGCGCGGGCTTCTTCGGCGGCGAGGGCTTCATCATGCAGAAGCTCTCCGGCTCCGGCATGGCCTTCCTTGAGATTGACGGCTCCGCTGTCGAATACGACCTTCTTCCGGGACAGAGCCTTATCGTCGACACCGGCAACCTCGCCATGTGCGACGCCTCGTGTACCATCGACGTGCAGGCCGTCAAGGGTGTGAAGAATATGTTCCTCGGCGGCGAGGGGATGTTCCACACCGTCGTCACCGGCCCCGGCCGCGTCGTCCTGCAGACGATGCCCATCAGCGGCTTCGCGACCGCTCTCGCGCCGTTCTTCGGGAACGCGGGCAGCAAGTGAGCGCGGCGGCGCGCGAATCATGAGCAATACGGAGCCGGGCGGAGGTCAAAGGATTGCCGCCCGGCTCTTTTTTATCATTTTATAATAATACGGGAAATCTGTTGCGCTTTTTTTGCAAAGCACTGTATAATAAGAGTAGCAAAAACAGGATATATGGCCCGCAGACGACTCAGGCTGCCGAAGGAAATGCTTGCAAAAAGGAGTCCCCCCTCTGCAGCGCCTCTTGCCGCGGGAGAAACGAAAGGAGACGAACGCAAGATGAAAGATCGATCGTGGAAGAAGGCCCTCTCCCTCGTGCTCACGTTTGCGCTCGTGTTCGCCATGCCGTGTGTGACGAGCGTGTGGGCGGTGGAGAAAGTCGACTATGTGTATGGGGAATGGAATAAAGATACAAATACGGTCGAATGGAAAACCGGAACTGCAGTCAACTGTACGAAAATTACTGCAGATAATCAGCAGTGGGGAAACACCAAATCCGAGGAATACTGGTATGTGGCGGAGGGCGATGTCACCATCAGCTCCGGCGTCAATGTGACCGGCAGCGTGCACCTGATCCTTGCGGACGGATGCGACCTCACCATCAACGGCGGGATTGTGGTTCCGAATGGCAGCAGCCTCACCATCTACGGGCAGACGCCATACGGGGAGGTTGATGGAAACACAGGCAAGCTGACGGTCGCCGGCGGCACCGGCAATGCGGGCATCGGCAGCAGTTCGAGCGATGACGTCACCATCACCATCCACGGCGGCAAGGTGACGGCCGCCGGCGGCACCAACGGCCATGGCATCAGCGGCGCCCAAATCACCATCTCCGGCGGCACCTTTAAGCAGATACGCCCCTCCTCGGATACCCCCTCCCTCGGCTACCTCCCGGACGCGCCGCGCGAGCCCGAGTACGCCACGTTCCTCAGCGACACCTACGGCGATCTGACCGTCAGCGGACGCTACCAGTTCCGCATCACCAGCCTCGACGGGTCGACGCCCGTCATGTCGGTGAGCAACGGAAACTTCGCCGTCTCGCTCGCGAGGCAAAGCGGGAACGAATACTTCTACGTCCTGACCTGCACGGGAGAGCCCGGCAGCATGGCTATCGTCTACATGAACGGCGTCTTCTTCCTCACGGCGACGGTCGGCGACACCTTCTCCGGCGTCGTCTCCGACACGAACGCGCCGTTTACCGTCTCGCAGGGCGGGAGCTACCAGTTCCGCCTCACGGCGGCGGAGAAGCCCACCATGGCCGCGGGCTCCCCGTCCTTCACCGTCGCCTACGTCGGGAACGAGGGCAAGGACTGGTTCTTCAAGGTCACCGCGATTGGAAAAGTCGGCGACGGCTGCGGTTTTTATGTCAACGGCCAAAAGGATCCCGTCTCCATCGCGCACATTGCGTAAAAAAGTATATGAAAGAAACAGCAGCGGATCCGTCCGGATTCGCTGCTGTTTTTCTATATTCGCGGCGCGGCATCGTGTGTTCAAAATAAATTTAAGAATTATTCTTATTTTTATTTGCGAAGCTCTTGATTATTGGAAGAAAATCGGGTACACTAAGGATAGACTAACCGGGAGGGCAACGGCGCCCGGAAATCGACAAGGAGGAAATGAAAATGGATCTCAAGGGAAGCAGAACGGAAGCCAACCTGCTCGCGGCGTTTGCCGGCGAGTCGCAGGCGAGGAACAAGTATACCTACTACGCGTCGAGAGCGAAGAAGGACGGCTACGAGCAGATCGCGGCCATCTTCGAGGAGACGGCGAACAACGAGAAGGAGCACGCGAAGCTGTGGTTCAAGCTCCTGCACGACGGCGGCGTCCCGGCCACGACGGAGAACCTCAAGGACGCGGCGGCGGGCGAGAACTACGAGTGGACGGAGATGTACAAGGAGTTCGCCGACGTCGCCGAGGAGGAAGGCTTCACCGACATTGCGAAGACGATGCGCCTCGTCGCCGGGATCGAGAAGTCCCACGAGGAGCGTTACCGCAAGCTCATCCAGAACCTCGAGCAGGACATTGTCTTCAAAGCCGGCGAGGAGACCGTCTGGGTCTGCCGCAACTGCGGATATATCCACATCGGCAAGAGCGCCCCGGAGGTTTGCCCCGCGTGCAAGCATCCGCAGGCGTATTTTGAGAGAAGAGCGGAGAACTACTGAGCCATTGGCGAGAGATAAGCCATAAAAAAGCAGAAAGCGCGCCCTGTCCCGGCGGAGAACGCCGGGGCAGGGCGCGTTTTTAATAGATCCACGGGGCGTCGCCGTCCTCGTAGAGGCGAAGGACAGGGATGCCCGCGGCCTCGCGCGACGCGGCGGCGGCGATCTCCTCCCCGTACCGGAAGCTGACGACGATCACCGCGTCGGGCTTTACCGCCGCGAGCTCCCCCGGCGCGTGGACGGGCTGCCCCTCGAAGCCGCCGGGCGACGGGTGCGAATCGAAAAAGACCGTCTCAAATTCCGGTTCGCCGAAAAAGCGGCGGTATTCCGCGAGGACGCGCGCCGCCGCGGCGGACGCCGGCCAGAACGCGGCGCGCCGCCAGCCCGGTTTCCGCAGCAGCGCGTCGAGGCGTTCCCTTCTGTCCGTTTCGCTCGCGCGCCCGGCACGGATCATCTGAAACAGCGACGCAATCCGCTCCGGGATGGGAAGCCGCTGCGTACAGACGCGCGCGCAGCGCCCGCAGGCAACGCACGGGCTTTCCCCCGTCGCGGGGAGCAGCGAAAAGTCCTGAATCAGCTTCCCCAGCACGGCGGCACGGGCGATCTGCTCCCGATCCGTCAGGCCGTACAGCTCCTTCGGCAGCGCGAGAAGGCTGCGGTTATAGGACTGCATCCATTCCGGGATGGGCAGGCCGAGCGGGCACGCGGCCCGGCAGTAGCCGCAGCCGGTGCACAGTCCCGGCGCGGCGGCGGCGGACGCGGCGGCGCTCTCCCGCGCTGATCGCTCCCCATCGTCCGGCTCCCAGCCGTCGAAGGCCGCGAGCGCCTGATCGAGGTCGCGGCTGTCCGCAATCCCGGCGAGGACGCACGTCACGCCCTCCCGGCTCGACGCGAACCGCAGCGCGGCCTGCGCCGTGGAGGCGTCCCCCGGCAGGCGCGCGCCGGAAAACAGCGCTTCGTTCTGTGGGATGAGGCCGCCGCCGAGCGGGTTCATGATGAGCACGCCCATCCCGCGCGCCGCCGCCCGGTCGATGACCGGCCCCGTTTCGCGGCGGCTCAGGAAATTGTACGAGACGAGAATCCCGTCGAACGCGCCGCAATCGACGATTTCCGCCGCGTCCCCGGCGGGAGCGTGGCTCGAGACGAGCACGTTCCCCACCCAGCCGCGCTTTTTTGCCTCGAGCGCGCCCTCGTACGGCCCGCCGGGGCGCAGGATGTACCGCAGCTCCTCCGCGCTCAGCACGCTCCACAGATACAGAAAGTCGAAGCGCTCCGCGTCCGTGCGCCGGAGCCCGCCCGCGACGCGGCGCAGCACGTCGTCCGCCGTGGGGTCGGCGCCGGAGTTGGATTTGACGGCGAGACGCACGCTCTCCCGCGGGACGAGCCGCAGCAGGCGGCGCACAATCTCCTCGCTCTTGCCCTCCGCGTAGCTGAACGCGTTGTCGACGTAGTTGACGCCGCTTCGGACGGCGCGCGCCAGCAAAGCCGCGCAGCGGTCGAGCCCTTCGCCGCCGCGCAGGTCTTCGGCCCGGAAGCGCGTCGTCCCCACGCCGAGGGCGGAGAGGGAGATCCCCGTCCGCCCGAGCACCCTGCGGGGAATCATGGCAGACGCTCCTCGCTTCCCGTGTGCCTTTCTGCGCATGGGCTTTGCCCAGAGCAGAAAGGCACCTGCTCCGCCGCCGGGAAGCGCTCGGCGCGGAGCGTGTCGAAGCCGCCGCAGTACCGGCAGGCCGTCAGCGGACGGTCGGCCAGGCGGGCGAGAGATTCGCGCTTTTCCTCCCGGCTGCGGGAGAGGTCGCGCACGTCGACGTACTCCTCCGCCGGGACGGGGATTTTTCCGAGGTCAAGGCCGAACAGCGAGCGGATGCACGGGTGCAGCTTTCC
>CASFAA010000232.1 GCA_949292505.1 uncultured Oscillospiraceae bacterium | reverse complement strand
TGTTTGAATGAAAAAGCAAGCTTCCGTCCCTCGTGGAGGAAGCCAAGGGGCTGCCGTGACGGCGCTCCACAGCTCCGCACCGAGCCGCTGAAATTTAATTTGCCGGGATGCCACCCGGCAAATTGAATTTCAGACGCGCCGCTGCCACTACGGCGGCGCACACCCCCGGACTTCCACCAAGGGGGGCTGATGGGCGCACGAGAAATCATCAAAGAAATTCCTTACACATCCAGCTCCGCATACTTTGCGTTCTTCTCGATGAACTCCCTTCTCGGCTCCACCTTATCGCCCATAAGGATCGTAAACGCCTCGTCTGCCGCGGCGGCGTCCTCGACCTCGACGCGGAGCATGATGCGGGTTTCGGGGTTCATGGTGGTCTCCCAGAGCTGCTCGGGGTCCATCTCGCCGAGGCCCTTGTACCGCTGGACGTCGTAGCCCTGGCCGAGCTCGGCCATGATGCGGTCGCGCTCGCCGTCGGTGTAGGCGTAGTGGTGGCGGTTGCCCTTCGTGATGCGGAAGAGCGGCGGCTGGGCGAGGTAAATGTGCCCCTCCTCGACAAGCGGCTTCATGAAGCGGAAGAAGAACGTCAGGAGCAGCGTGCGGATGTGCGAGCCGTCGACGTCGGCATCGGCCATGATGATGATCTTGCCGTACCGGAGCTTCGAGAGATCGAACTCGTCGCCGATGCCGCAGCCGAGCGCCGTCACGACCGGCATGAGCTTCTCGTTGCCGTAGACCTTGTCGAGCCGCGCCTTCTCGACGTTGAGCATCTTGCCCCACAGCGGCAGGATCGCCTGGAATTTGCGGTTTCGTCCGCCCTTGGCGGAGCCTCCTGCGGAATCGCCCTCGACGATGTAGATCTCGGTCTCCTCGGGGTCGCGGCTCTGGCAGTCGGCGAGCTTGCCGGGCAGGGCGGCGTTCTCGAGGACGGACTTCCGGCGCACGAGCTCGCGCGCCTTGCGCGCCGCCTCGCGCGCCCGGGCGGCGGCGAGGGCCTTGTCGAAGATGGCGCGGGCCGCGGCGGGGTTCTCCTCGAGGTACGTCGCGAGCTTGTCGCCGATGAGGCCGTTCACGAGCGTGCCCATCTCCGTGTTGCCAAGGCGGCCCTTCGTCTGGCTCTCGAACTGCGCGTCCTTGAGCTTGACGCTGATGATAACCGTGAGTCCCTCGCGGACGTCGTCGCCCGAGAGGTTCTTGTCGTTGTCCTTTAAGATATTGTATTTTCTCGCGTAGTCGTTCATGACGCGCGTGAGGGCGCGCTTGAAGCCCTCCTCGTGCGTGCCGCCGTCGGTGGTGTGGATGTTGTTCGCGAAGCTGAGCATCAGCTCCGTGTACGAATCCGTGTACTGCATCGCGACCTCGGCGGTCGAGTTGCCGTCCGCCGCCGCGCAGGAGAAATACATCACGTCCGGGTGGATCAGCTCGACGGCGCGCTTGTGGTTGATGTACTCGACGAAGCTCGAGATGCCGCCGTGATAGCAGAACTCGTCCTCCACAGGCTCCGCGCCGCGGCGATCCGCGAGGACGATGTGCACGCCCGCATTCAAAAACGCCTGCTCGCGCAGACGCGTCTGGAGCGTCTCGAAATCGAACTCCGTGCTCTCCTGGAAGATCTCGGGGTCTGGCTTAAAGCGCACGCGCGTGCCGGTACGCTCGGTCGGCCCCTTCTCCATCAGCTCCGTCACGGCGTGGCCGCGCTCGAATTTCTGGTAATACGTCGTCCCCTCGTGGTAGACCTCGACCTCAAGCCACTCGGAGAGCGCGTTCACAACGGACGCGCCGACGCCGTGCAGGCCGCCGGACACCTTGTACCCGCCGCCGCCGAACTTGCCGCCCGCGTGCAGGATCGTGAAGACGACCGTCACGGCGGGCAATCCCGTCTTGTGCTCGATGCCCACCGGGATGCCGCGCCCGTTGTCCGTGACGCAGATGATGTTGTCCGGCAGGATCTCGACGTCGATCCGGTCACAGAAGCCCGCGAGCGCCTCGTCGATCGCGTTGTCGACGATTTCGTACACGAGATGGTGCAGTCCCTTCGGGCCCGTCGACGCGATGTACATACCGGGACGCTTGCGCACCGCCTCGAGCCCTTCAAGTACCTGTATCTGGTTTTCGTCGTACTGCTGGCTCGCCTGAGTGATTTCATTGAGTTCCATAATGCTGCGTTCGCTCCTTACAAAACGTGAAGTCAGGGAAAGCGGCGGTCACGCGCCGCGGGTTGTCGTATCAAAATCATGCGTTGTGCCCGTCGTACGGGGGAGAGGGCTGCTCCTGGGCCGGGGAAGTCCGGGGAACGCCTGCCTGCGGCGCGGACGGGGCGGCGCTCTGCGGCGTCACCTGACCGGCTGCGCCCGATGCCGTCCGCCTGCCGCCGTACACTCTACTTTCCCGCGGGAAAGTACCACTTTCCTGTGGGAAAGTACCACTTTTCTGTGGAAAAGTACCACTTCCCTGTGGGGAAACCGGCGTCCGCTGCGGAGCAGGCTGCCCGGCCGGGGCCTGCCGCCGCGCGCCCTGCGGGACGGGCCGTCCCTGCTGAGAGACCGGCCTGCCCTGCTGAGAAGCGGGACGGCCCTGCGCCGCTGGACGGTTCTGCTGAGAAGAAGACCGTCCCTGCGCCGCGCCCTGCGGCCTCGCAGGCTCCCGCTTGCGCAGGACGGGCCGCTTGAGGTGGACGAAGAACGCCGACACGGTGCTGAACAGCACGAACGGCGCGGCGATCAGGAGCGCGTACTTGACCGGGATCGCGTCCGTCTGGTCGACCATCGCGACGATGAAGAACACGAGGCCGAGCAGAATCGCGGCGACGCCGAGCACCTTCACGAGCGGGTCGAGCACGATGTTCGAGACGCCGCCGCACTTCGGGCAGATATATTCTCCCTGCGTCCGGAGATACCAGGCGTAGAGGGGATTAACTTTCTTTTCGCAGTACGGGCACTGCGGGAGACCAAATCGTTTCATAATAAAATCAGCGCCCTCCTTACGGCAGAGAAATGTGATCGATAAACCGGCTGCGCTTGAGCAGCGTCGACGAGGAGATCTGGGAAATGTAGACCGTAACCTCCCCCGTGTCCGACTGGCAGAGCACGAAGGACTTCGGCAGCTCCATCGACACGTTGATGACGCGTCCCTTCTTCTCGCACGCCGCGAGATACGCGCACGTCGTCCTGGAGAGCGTCGAGGTGTCCATGTCGAAGATCCCGATGATCTCGTCCATCTTGATGACGGTATCCTGACCGAGGTGTAAATACATAAAAGCCTCCGCAAGGGGGCGGCAGCGCCGCCGGTTGAAGTGATTCAGGGACGCGCCGCATCCTCCGGGGAAACGGCGCCCTGGCTGACGTGAAACTCGCCGCGCTCCCCGGCCGGGGGAATGGACCCGCAGCCCGTCAGGAAGACCTGGCGTCCGCCGAGGGTGCGCAGCAGATACTCCTGCCGCCCGGCGTCGAGCTCGCTGAGCACGTCGTCGAGGAAGACGACGGGCTCCTCCCCGCACGAGAGGGCAAGCACCGCCGCCTCGGCCAGCTTGAGCGCGAGGACGATGGATCGCTGCTGCCCCTGCGAGGCGAACATCCGCGCAGGCGCGCCGGCAAGGCGCAGGCCGAGATCGTCGCGGTGCGGGCCGACGGACGTGTGTCCGTTTCTGAGATCCTCGCGCCGCGCGGCAAACAGCTCCTCCGCCATCGATTCGCGGAAGGACGGCTCATAAAAGACCTCGAGCGCCTCGCGGCCTCCCGAAATGCCCTCGTAGTGCTTCGCCGCAATCGGGGCGAGCCTTTCGAGGTACGCTTTCCGGTCGCGGACGAGCTGCTCGCCGTACCGGCAGAGGCGCTCGTCCCAGATGGAGAGCGTGTCGAGCAGCTCGGAATGGCGGGCGATGTCCTTGAGTAATGCGTTGCGCTGGTTCAGCGTATGGCGGTAGCGCGCGAACACGGCGGCGTACTGCGGTCTGACCTGGCACAGCGCCGAGTCGAGGAACGCCCGCCGCTCCGCCGGTCCGCCCTTGACGAGGGACAGATGCTCCGGCGAAAAGACGACGGCGCAGAACCGCCCGACGAGCGCCGCGCCGGATCGCTGCGGCACGCCGTTGAGCGTGAAGCGCCGCGCGCCCGCCCGCAGGACGAGCCCGGCCTCCTGCTCGCGCTCCTGGCTGAAAAAGGAGAGGGCGAGCGACGCCTCCTCCTCGCCGAAGCGGACGAGCTCGCTGTCCTTCGCGCCGCGGAACGACCGGCCGCCGGTGAACAGCCACATCGCCTCGAGGAGGTTCGTCTTGCCCTGCGCGTTCTCGCCGTACACGACGTTGAGCCCCTCGTGCGGCTCAAAGCGCAGATCCTCGAGGTTGCGGAAGCCGCGCGCCGTCAGAGAGAGAACTCTCATGCGTCCCGAGGCCCCTCGACGACGTACTCGGTTCCGCCGCAGACGGCCCGGTCGCCCGGCCGCAGCTTCTTGCCGCGCATTGTGCAGACCTCGCCGTTGACGAGCACCGCGCCGCTCTGCACGAGGGCCTTCGCCTGCCCGCCCGTCTCGGTCGCCCCGGCGAACTTGAGCAGATCCGCCAGCCGGATGAATTCAGTTGTAATGGAAATGGTTTTCTGCTGCATATTGTCACTCCCGCCTGCCACGCTCTCTGCGCGGCAGGAAAACTTCTGACACTTACCAGTATAGCACATGAGAGGGTGACATAAAATGTCATCGCCTG
>CASFAA010000231.1 GCA_949292505.1 uncultured Oscillospiraceae bacterium | reverse complement strand
ACAAGCCGGTTCTTTGAACAGATAAGGTTCGCGCCGCGCGCCCGGGCACTGTCGACGCTCTCGAGGTCGCTGCCGGACGAAGTCGGCAGCGGGTTTGAAAGCTCATCGACGTAGAGCAGCTGCGAGAAGGGTTCGCGGATAGAGCCGGCGGGCAGGTTGCCTGCGCCGCCGTCGCAGCACACAGCCCGAACGGTGAAGGTCGGCCCATTCTGCGCAGGAGGAATGGCGACGGAGACGCCGTCGCCGAAATGCAGCACGCTGTTCATGCGGTCGAGCGTATAGTGGCGGTCGCCGGGGCGGGAGGCGTCGAAATTGTCTACCTCTGTCCAGCGGACGAAAAATTCCGTGATTTCTCCGAGGAAGTCGTACTCGATACGGACATCCTGCGGCCTCTCCTCCGCCATGGCCCGCATGGCCGGGACGGAAAGCCGCCCGATCTCGCTGACAAATACTTCGGCGGAAAGAATATTGCGGGATGTAAGCGCAAACTCCATATTGGGGACAGAGGCGCTGATATAGAAGACCTCCTCGGGCATCGTGACCTGATTGCGCACCTCCACCGCGTTGGGCAGGATGCGCCGGATGACAGGGTGATAGCAGTCCGGGTCGTTGAAGCGTCCTCTCTCGTCAACAAGGCGAATCCACCAGCGCTCCTGTCCCTCAATGGAACGCTTTGCGAAATTGGACGGCGTTAAGAACAGAACCGTACCGGACTCGGAAAGGTTCCGTGTGTGATCAACCACACGCAAAGGCTCGAAACCGTCTCTCGTGGAATACTCAAAGCGCAGCGGCGCGTCGACAAAATTGGCGTTGTCCGCCACGTCGAAGAGGATGCTGACCGGCGCGCCCTGGATGGGGCGGTCAAAGCCGAGATACAGCGCGTTGCCTGCGTACGGCAGGACGCGGAAAGCCTCGAACGGCTCCCTGGCACGCAGCCGGGCGGTCAAATCGACAAACTCCGTCCCGCTGAGGGAGGAAAGGCGCTGAGGCGTCTTCCAATCCTCAAAGTACGAGTAGGAAAGCTTCACCTGTGAGAGCCGCGGCATCGAGTGCACACAGGGACGGAGATAGCAGTCGTCCGCCCGCGTGACGCGCAGGCGCAGCGCGCGCCCCTCGTAGCCGCCGGACACAACAGGCATCCAGTCGCCCGGGCAGCGGAACCGGATTGTGCAGTCCCCCGTGCGCGTCCCGTTGAAAAGCTCGCTCCAGTCGTCCTCACAGGGAAGCCTGCGCCAGCCGATGCCGTTGAAATATTCGAGTTCGACCTTCTGCGGAGAGGTTCTCACCGCCTGGTACTGGATGGTACGCGGCTTGCGCTTGATAATGCGCAGTTCCTCAAGCTCCTGCGCCTGGCTCAGCGGCACGAGGCGCTCCTGTACGGAAAGGCGGAAGGACAGCTCCGCCATCGCTTCCTTCTGGCTGAAGACGGCGTCTGCGCCTATGGTGCACTCGTCGAACAGGGAAACCGTTTCCCCGAAAGGCAGGAAGCTCTCCGGATCAAGCTCCGAGGACCCGTCGTACACGATTTCCGGGGCAATCCCATCGCAGCGGGACGAGACGGAGAGCTCGCCCAGCGTGACGTTTTCCAGTACGGGCGAGAGAGCCTCCACGCAGATCACGGTACAGTCCGGCTCTTTTCGGTCCTCCTGCTCATCCGGCGCTTCGCGGAACAGGCAGAGCATACCATCCGCCGCCTCCGCACGCGAAAAGGGCAGAAACCGCTCCCCGACAAGGTAGCTCCAGACGAAACGTTCCGGATCGGCGAACAAGGCGGACAAATCTTCCCCCGCGGGACCGCGCAGGCGCAGGCAGAGCTCCGCGTTTTCCTGGACACGGAAAATGGTATCGTGTGTCAGAAGCAGCGCCCATCGCTGGACGCCGTCTCCCGAAAAGTCAAACAACGGGATCTCCTCGGGAGCGGCGGGCGCAGCGCCGTCCTCCTCTGCGAGAGGCTCCGCAGCTTCCCCGGGCAGCATTCTGCGCTTTCTCGCTCCGAGAGCGGGAATCAGCTTGCCGAAGGAGGCGGAAGCGGAAAAGACGTCTGTCAGGCGCGCGTTCGTAACGTAGACATCTGAAGTCGTCTCAAAAGGAATCTGTCTGCCGTCTTCCTCATTTCTTCCGATCAGGCGCGTGCCGGACGGCACATAAACGCCGGGGATTGTGCCTGCTATCAGATTCATGACCACTACGCCGGAGGCCGGGTAGGCGGGACGGAGCGAAAGGTTGAGCATATTGACAAATTCCGTGTGGTACTTTTCCATCACGAGATTCATTTTGCGGATGTTTTCGCTCATCTGATTTGCGAAAACAAGGCCGACGACGGAACCAACGTCGGGATCCGTCTCGGAAAACGCCCATTCCGGGGTATAGGAGGCCGCGAGTCTGG
>CASFAA010000230.1 GCA_949292505.1 uncultured Oscillospiraceae bacterium | reverse complement strand
CATCCAGCCCTCGTTCTTGCCCTGGAAGGAAGCGATACGCAGAGCAAAGCACTTCTTGCCCAGCAGAACGTTTCCGCCGTAGCCGGAGTTCACGGAGATGATCGTATTGTCCTCAGGGAAGTGGCAGATGTAGCGCTTCTCGGCGTCAATCTGGCACTTGCAGTGCAGGCCGCGCACCCAGTCGTTGCTGTCGCCGAGAGCCTCCCACACCTTGTCGCCGATGCGGGTCATGATGGCCATGTTCAGCACGACGTAGATGGAGTCGGTCAGCTCGACGCCCACCTTCGAGAAGTGGGAGCCGACAGGACCCATGGAGTACGGGATGACATACATCGTGCGGCCCTTGTAGCTGCCCTTCGCGATGTCGTACAGCATCTTGTACGCCTTCTCGGGATCCATCCAATGGTTCGTCGGGCCGGCGTCCTCCTCCTTGCGGGAGCAGATGAAGGTTCTGTCCTCCACGCGGGCGACGTCGTTGACGGCGGTGCGGTGCAGGTAGCAGCCGGGGAGCTTTTCCTCATTGAGCTTGATCATCTCGCCGGTGGTGCAGGCCTCGCGGCGCAGATCCTCAAGCTGGGCCTCGTCGCCCGTCAGCCACACGACGTTGTCGGGGGTGACAAGCTCTTTCATGTTCTCAATCCAGCTTAAAACGGACTTGTTCTGAGTCATTTCGATCGTTTCTCCTTTCACTGGTTCGATCAGCCGGTATCTTGTTTTATTATAAACCATTGTTAAGAAATAATCAATTACAAATCTGTGAATGCGGGACGATTATTTTTTATTCTCCCGGCGCGGCGGCGCGCCGGAAGCGTCAGTCCTGCGCGCCGGAGATATCCATCGCGGCGCACGCGTTGAGGCTCATATCCGCGGTGTTTCCGGCAAGGAACTCATAGAACGCCTGCGCCCCGACCATCGCGGCGTTGTCGCCGCACAGGGAGAGCTCCGGGCGGCAGAAGCGCCAGCCCCGCTTTTCGCATTCCGCCCCGAGGCGGCGGCGCAGCAGCGAGTTCGCCGAGACGCCGCCCGCGATGACGAGCGTTTTCGCCCCGGTGTCCTCCGCCGCCTGCACGAAGCTGCGCGCGAGACAGTCGACGACCGCCCTGCGGTACGACGCCGCGAGATCCGGGATATGCACCTCCTGCCCCTTCTGGGACGCGTTGTGCAGCAGGTTGATGACGGCCGTCTTGAGGCCCGAAAAGCTGAAATCGTACGGCGCGCCGTCCACCGAGGGCCGCGGCAGCGTGAAGGCGCGGTCGTCCCCCTCCTCTGCCACGCGGTCGAGCGCCACGCCGCCGGGATAAGGCATTCCCATCGCGCGCGCCGCCTTGTCGAACGCCTCGCCTGCCGCGTCGTCGCGCGTGCGCCCGAGGACGCGCAGATCGGTGTAATCCTTCACCTCAATGATGTGGCTGTGTCCGCCCGAGACGACGAGGCAGAGAAACGGCGGCTTCAAGTCGGGGAACGTCACATAGTTCGCCGCAATGTGCGAGCGCAGATGATGTACCGGGATGAGGGGCTTTTTCGCCGCGAGGGCAAGTCCCTTCGCAAAGCTCACGCCGACGAGCAGTGCCCCGATCAGGCCGGGCGCGTAGGTCACGGCGATCGCGTCGACGTCCGCGAGCGCCATCCCCGCTCCGGCGAGCGCCTCGCGCGTCACGCCCGCGACGGCCTCGCAGTGCCGCCGCGACGCGATCTCCGGCACGACGCCGCCGTAGAGGCGGTGCTCCTCGACCTGCGAGGCGACAATATTCGATAACACAGTCCTTCCGTCCTCGACGACGGCGGCAGCCGTCTCGTCGCAGGAGCTTTCCAGGGCCAAAATTCGCATGACAGGGTTTCCTCCTTCCCCCTTCGCCGGAAGGGGTGTGAATTGTACCGGTGTGTTACGCCCGCGGAGGCTCGTCCTTCTCCGGCTCGTCCTCCTCCCGGGCGGTCGTGCCGAACTCGTCCTCCTCAAACGCCTCGTCCTCCCACAGCTCCTCGGGGTGATCCTCCTGCGGGTCGGCGTCCACGCCGGGCGGGTCGTTCTCAACCGCCTGCCGGTTCGTGATGCGGCGCAGGCGCAGACGGCGCGCCGTCGACTCCCGCAGCAGCGCGTAAATCACGGAAAAGAGCGGGATGCCGAGCAGAATGCCCGCGATGCCCATCAGATTCCCGCAGACGATGATCGCGAGCAGCACCCAGATCCCCGGCAGGCCGACGGACGTCCCGACAACGCGCGGATAGATCACGTTGCCCTCGATCTGCTGGAGAATCAGGAAGGCAATGATGTAGGTCAGCGTATACCATGGGTTTACTAAGAGCAAAATAAAACCGGCTGTAAACATCGAGATATACGGGCCGATGATGGGAATCAGGCTGCAAATCGCCACGATGCAGCTGATCAGCACCGCGTACGGCAGCTTCAGGATGAAGGTCATCACGACGTAGATCATCGCGAACCAGATGCACGCCTCGGTGAGCTGGCCGCGCACGAAGTTCGAGAAGATGCGGTTCGAGAGCGCGCCGACCTCGATGATGCGGTGCGCGGCGCGGCGCGGCAGGTACGCGTACAGCACCCGCTTGAGGTTGCCGATGATCTTCTCCTTGCCGAACAGCAGGTACATACAGAAGATGAAGCCCATCGCGGTCACGAAGATGCCGTTCGCGATGGAGGTCGTGACGACGACGACGGAGTCCATGACGCCGGTCGTCAAATCGGTCGCCTTCTCGATGAGAGCCGACCAGTTGATCGACAGCGAGCTGATCTGCTCCTGCGTGATGTTCCACTCGCGCAGCAGCCGCGTCGCCTCCTCGGAGAGGCGCATGAAATAGGCCGGCGCGTTCGCGATGAGCACCTCCACCGAGGAGATGAATTCCGGCACGACGAACACGACGATCGCGGTGAGAATGAGCAGCAGCGTCAGCAGCGACAGAAAGACGCACACGGCGCGCCGGAACCTGAGCCACAGGGGAAAGCCGCGCCGGTTGAGGAAGGCGAACGCGCGCTCCTCATAGAACTTGAGCAGCACGTTGACAACGAAGGCCATGGCGATGCCCACGAGAAAGGGATAGATCAGGCTGACAAAGTAGCCGATCGCGTCCCGGATGCCCGTCAGGTTGAAGACGGCGAAGACGAGCAGCACCGCGTAGGTGATGCAGAACAGAATCTTCTTCATCGTTTTGGAATTCTCAAACCATTCGCGCCAGTTCACAACGCGCCCTCCTTCCCGAAGCCCTCCGCCGAGCGGGATGCTCCGTGAAAACATTATATCGCGGGAAGCCGCCCGCGTAAAGAAGCAAAGCGGATTTTTTCCCGCCCATTCCGCCGGTTTTCCCTCTTATCATCCCGGGAGACGGCGGCGATATGCGCCTCTGCTCCCCGGCGCGGGAAAAAAGCCCCTTTTCGGGCAAAAAAAGCGCGTCCTCCCCCTATCCAACCGCGCCGCGCGCCTGTATAATAAGGGGAAAACAGGAAGCAAAAAAGGAGGCATTCTTTTCATGACTGCGATCATTGCGGACGCCCGCTCTCTCGCCGCGCCGGGCGAAGCCTACGCGGAGCCGTCCGGCTGCGGGCTCTCCGTGACCTGTACCGTGAACGGCGGCGACGGCAGCGCGAAAAACCCGTACCGCGTCGCCGCCGAGGCGGTCAACACGAGCGAAAAGCCGTGGCGCGGCGTGCTGCGCTTTTCGCTCGCCGTGCGGGGCGAAAACCCGCGCTTTTTCCTGCCAGCCTTCCTCTACGGGCGCAACCGCGGCGAGGAGGAGCGCCAGCCCGGCTCAAAGCTGAATCCGCGCCTCCATCCGGAGCGGACGGAGCTCCCCTACTCCCCCTACTTCATGACGCGCGCCGACCGCCTTTCCCACCCCGCCGCGATGGTCTTCTGCGGGGGACGCGTCCTCGGGATCTCCTCGAGCCCGTACCGCGTGCGCGGCGAGCGCCGCTTCTGGGAGCCGGGCGTCCCCGGCGAATTCGAGGGCTTCAACGGCTTCTTCTGCTCTGTCGGGGAGGTCTCGCGCGTCGGCTTCACCGTGGGCAGCGAGGACGCGCCGTACAAGTACATCGACGCGGGCGAGACGGAGCCGCGCAGCTTTTCCGCCGGGCAGTGCGTCGTCCTCGGCGCGGGCGAGACGCTGCGCGTCCCGCTCTTTGTGTACGATTTCGCGTCGGAGGACGAGCGCGGGATCGCCGGGATCGTCCGCGACGTCTTCTTTCGGTACCATCAATCGCCGCGCGCCGGCGCTTCCGTCCGGGAGGCGGCGCGCGACCTCGCCTCTGCCATCGCGGCGGACGCCTGGATGCCGGAGCTGCACAATTACGCCACCCTCGTCGGCCTGAAGGACGGCGTGACGGAGCAGCAGCGCCACACCTCCATTGCGTGGACGGCGGGCGCCGAGATCGCCGCCCCGCTCCTCCTCGCCGCCCACCGGCTCGGCAGGGGCGATCTGCGGGAGCAGGCGCTCGACTGCATCGATCACATCGTTTCCTGCTCGATGAATCCCGCGTCCGGCCTGCCGTTCGAGACGAACAACGACGGCGTCTGGAGCATCGACGGCTGGTGGCAGAGCCTGCTGCCGCAGCGCGGCCACACGGCGTATGTCGTCGGCGAGGCCGTCTGGTACATCCTGCAGGCGTACGATACGGAGCGCCGCTGCTTCCAGATAGAACACGCGGACTGGCTCGATTTCGCGCGGCGCGTCGTCGCCCGCATGGACGAAACGCGGGACGGCTCCGGCGAATACCCGTGGCTCTGGTCGGAGGAGACGGGCGAGGCGCTCGCGTACGACTCGTTCGCCGGCTGCTGGTGCGCCGCGGCGAAGGCGCTGCTCGCCTCCCTCACGGGCGACCGGGAGCTGCTGCTCTCGTGCCTGCCCTCGGAGGCCTGCTATTTCGATCGGTATGTGCGCCATATGGAGTGCTACGCGACGCCGATGGACACGTTCCGCGCCGTCGACTCCGAGGGCATCCTCGCCTTCATTCGCCTTGCTTCGCTGCTCCGCCGCGAGACGGGCGAGCCCTCCCTGCTCGACCACCTGCGCACGGCGATGGAGTACGAGTTCACGTTCAAGTTCTGCTGGAACGTCCCGATTCAGACGCCGCCCCTGAGCCGCCTCGGCTGGTCGAGCAGCGGCGGCAGCGTCACCTCCACGGCGAACCATCACATCCACCCGATGTCAAACGGCGTCCTCGCCGAGCTGCTCTCCCTCGCCCGTCTCACCGGCGACGAATATTTCGCCCTCCGCTTCCGGGACACGCTCGCCTGGGGCCTGCAGACGTACAACCGCTTCGACGGCGAGTTCGATTTCGGCAAGAAGGGCTGGATGTCGGAGCGTTTCTGCTACAGCGAGGGCCTGCTCCTCGACCGCTACCCCGACGGCTCCCGCGCGAGCACCTGGTTCCTCTTTCTCCCCTGGGGCGCGGCGAACCTCCTCGAGGGGATGTGCGGCGGCGTGTGGGACGAGCTCTCCCCCGAAACGGCGGACTGACCGGTTTCCCGCCCGGATTTCGGGCGCTTCTCTCCGTTTCGCACCTTGAGAAACGGGGGCGTATGTGGTATACTATAACAGTATGCGCCGCCCGTCTCTCCGGAGAGGGAGGCCGCCGTTTCGATTCGTTCGCCGCGTTCGCGGCGTCAACATCTTGTAAGGAGTAGTGAAGCAGTATGAAGCTCGGCATCGTTGGGTTGCCAAATGTTGGAAAAAGCACGCTGTTCAACGCGATCACGAACGCGGGGGCGCAGGCGGCAAACTATCCGTTCTGCACGATCGAGCCGAATGTCGGCGTCGTCGCCGTGCCGGACAAGCGCCTCGACAAGCTCGCGGAGATGTACCATCCCGAGAAATACACGCCCGCGCCGATTGAGTTCGTCGACATCGCCGGTCTCGTGCGCGGCGCGTCGAAGGGCGAGGGGCTCGGCAACAAGTTCCTCGCGAACATCCGCGAGGTCGACGCGATCGTCCACGTCGTGCGCTGCTTTGAGAACGACGATATCGTCCACGTCGAGGGCAGCATCGACCCGGCGCGCGACATCGAGACGATCAACCTCGAGCTGATCCTCTCCGACATGGAGATCCTCGACCGCCGCATCGACAAGACGCAGAAGATGCTCAAGGCCGACAAGAAGTATCAGGCCGAGCTGGATTTCTTCAAGCGCGTCCGCGAGACGCTCGACGCCGGGAAGTCGGCGCGCAGCGTCGAGTGCACGCCGGAGGAGGCGGAGCTGCTCGCGACCGTCTCGCTCCTGACGAACAAGCCCGTCATCTACGCGGCGAACATGGCGGAGTCCGATTTCAAGGGAGGCGTCGAGAACAACCCGTATTTCCAGGCGGTGAAGAAGATTGCCGACGAGGAGCACGCCGCCGTGCTGCCGATCTCGGCGGAGATTGAGGCGGAGATCTCCGGCCTCGATCCGGAGGAGAAGGAGCTCTTCCTCGCGGACATGGGGCTTTCCGAGTCCGGCCTGGACCGCCTCATCCGCGCCTGCTATTCGCTGCTCGGCCTGATCTCCTACCTCACGGCGGGCCAGCCCGAGGTGCGCGCGTGGACGATCACGCGCGGCACGAAGGCGCCGCAGGCGGCGGGCAAGATCCACTCCGACTTCGAGCGCGGCTTCATCCGCGCCGAGGTCATCGCGTTCGACGACCTCATGGCCTGCGGCACGATGGCCGCCGCGCGCGAGAAGGGGCTCGTCCGCAGCGAGGGCAAGGAGTACGTCATGCAGGACGGCGACATCGTCCTGTTCCGGTTTAATGTGTGATTGAATTTCACTGAAAAAAGCATACCGGCCGAAAACACAAGCCGGCAGCCTCCCGAGAAAATCCGTCTCGGGAGGCTGCCGGCTTTGTGATGCGCGGAGGAAGCGGCGCTCCTGTTTGGCGGGCGCGCCCACCGTGGTGATAAGCGTTACGCGATGGTCGCCACCGCAACGGGGGCAGGCTCCTTATTGATGTAGAAGCCGCAGCCGTCGCCGGGCTTGCCGATCGCGCGCACCTTGAAGAAGTAATCGCTGCCGATCTGGCCGGCGTACTCCACGGTGAAGCTCGGGGAGCCTGCCGCGAAGTCCGGGCGCTCGGAGGCCGTGAGGCGGAACTGGTAGGCGCCGCCCTGCGCGACCGTGAACGGGTGCGTCGTGTCGCTGATGACGCCGGAGGCGCTGCCGCCGACCGTCGCCGTCAGAAGGGCCGTGCCGTTGACGGAAATCTCCGCCGCGCTGCCCGCCGCGCCCTGCGCGTAGATCTTGAAGAAGTAGTCGTTCCCCTCCCGCGAGGCCAGCTCAACGCGGAAGCTTGCGTTGCTCGCCGTCATCACGGGCGCTGTGCCGTCGAGCGAGGTGATGCGGAACTGGTACGCGCTGTCGACGGTGAAGTCGCTCGTCGTGTCGCTCTCAAAGCCGGAAGAAGCGGAAGGCTCCTCCGGTGCAGTCCCGTTCCCGCAGACCGCAAGGCGGCGGCCGCCGCTTTCTTAACCATTGTCATCCCTCCCCTTTTCGCGTTCGGATAGTATGAAATGGTTTCCTGATGGTTCTATGATACAGGAAAAGCGCGTCTTTTTGCAATACGCAGGTGCGCCAATCTTGCAAAAAACAGGGGTCGTATGTGCGCCATTTTGCAAACTGGGTAAAAATGGCGCTCTCCGTGCGGAAAGCAGCATCATTCGCTTCGCTCTCTCGCTTTGGAACACCCGGCGCCGTAGCCAGGCGCCGCCCGTGAGCCGCCGGAAGCATCCCCCGGCGCCAAAGGGGAGCGAGCACGCGCTCCCCTCACGCGGAGCGCAATCATATCCCTGCACCCACGACCACATCACATTAAAAAAGCAGCGGCAGCGCAAGCTGCGCTGCCGCTGCGAATCAAATTCCGGGCATTGGGGGAAAGAATCAGTTCGGATCGGGGACTTCCTCGCCGTTGTTGAGGAGGACGAGGTCGCTCGTCGCGGTGTTCACAAGGTCAGAGAGGGCGAGACCCATCAGCTGGCCGTTCTGGACAATCGCATAGCGCCGGTCGGAGACCTTGTAGTACTCGATCGTGTCGGTCTCATCGCCCTCGTGGTAGGTATAGGTGCAGGAGAGGTCAGGCTCGCCCTCCGGCATCTCCCAGGTGTCCTCGGAGACGGTGATCGAGATGAACGCGAGGTAGAAATGCTTGAAGTTCTCCTCGTAGTCAAGCTCGAGGCCGTCGGCGTTTTTCACCGTGTAGGTGTAGGCCGTGTTGTCCTCGGTGCTGTTCTCCTCGTCGACCGCGCGGTCAATCGTAAAGACGTACTCCTCGCCGCCGTAGTTGAGCGTCATCGTGTGGACGTCGACAATGTTCGGCAGGAGCGTCAGCACGCTCTGCAGATAGAACGGGCTCACGTCCGCCCAGGCGGTGACGGAATCGTTCGCGATCTGGAAGACGGCGTCGATGCCGCTGTAGACGATGTAGCGGCTGCCGTCGGCGTCCGCGGCGGAGACCGTCAGGACGTACTCGTTCCCGCCGGAGGTGAATTCACACACAGCCGCGGGCTCCGCGAGGCCGTACGTCTCGAGATCCTCCTCCGTCGGATGCGCTTTGGCGAGGCTGTCCGCCGAGAGGCTCGTCAGCGCCGCGGTGATGTTCGACATTCTTGTCGAATCGGTCGCCGCGCTGCGCGGCTCCTTCATCAGATAGCCCTGCTGCGCGTCATACTCAATGACGACCTCGCGCTCGAAGGCGGAGCCGTACAGGTGAATGCGGTCGAAGATCGCCGCGTCGGTGTAGGTGCCGGTCGTCTGCGCGATGCTCGCGGCGCTCGACGTGTCCTCGCCGATCTCAAGCTCATAGAGCGCCGTGTCGGCCAGATCGTTGACCGTGCCGAACAGCGTGGAGCTGATGGACGCCATGTAGACGTCGTCGGATTCGCTCGTCTTCACATAATAATAGCTGCCGTTCTGGATGCCGACGTCATACGAGAAGACCGAGCCGTCCTGATAGACAGCCTCCACCGTCAGGGCAGGATCGGCAAGG
>CASFAA010000229.1 GCA_949292505.1 uncultured Oscillospiraceae bacterium | reverse complement strand
CGCCGGGGCTGCGTGAAAACAGAAAACCAGGCTGCCCGCGCTGCAGCCCTTCTGCGAATAGGATACCACACCTGCGGTGGGCATTTCGCGCGCTGCGGCCACAGGCCGCCGGGGCTGCGTGAAAACAGAAAACCAGTCTGCCTGCGCTGCAGCCCTTTTGCGACTATTATATCACGCCGCAGGGCAAAAGAAAAGCCTGCGCGCCTTGACGGGCGCGCAGGCTGTGCGGTCAATCATCCTCGCGGATTCTGTCCTCGATGGCGCGGATAACGATGTTAAGCGCCTTGAGTCTCGCATAGCGCTTGTCCTTCGACTCCACGATGTACCACGGCGCGAATTCGGTGCTGGTCTTGCGCAGCATCTCGTTGATAGCCTTCTCATACTCCGGCCACTTTTCGCGGTTGCGCCAGTCCTCGGCGGTGATCTTCCACTGCTTCTCCGGCGTGTTCTGGCGTTCTGTGAAGCGCTCGAGCTGTGTGTTGGGATCAATATGAATCCAGAACTTCACGACGATGGCGCCCCAGCGGACGAGCTCACGCTCGAACTCATTCATCTCGTAGTAGGCGCGCTTCCAGTCCGCCTCGGAGCAGAGTCCCTCGAGGCGCTCCACCATCACGCGGCCGTACCAGCTGCGGTCGAAAATGGCGACGTGGCCCGTCTTCGGCAGACGCGTCCAGAAGCGCCACAGGTAGTGCCGCGAGAGCTCGAACGATTCCGGCGCTGCAATGGGGTGCACTTCCGCGCCGCGCGGATCGAGGGCGGCGGCGAGGCGCTTGATGTTGCCGCCCTTTCCGGCGGCGTCCCAGCCCTCATAGACGATGACAAGCGGGATTTTCTTGCGGTACAGCACGTTGTGCAGCTGACGCAGGCGTTTCTGCGCGCTTTTGAGCTGCGCGCGGTAGTCCTCCTCGGAGCGCACGGTTTTGTCGAGACTGACCTTCGCGAGCTGCGGCATCCGCAGTACGGGGAAGCGCTCCGGATGCGGGAGCGGGACGGAGCCGGGTCGCTGGGCGAGCGCCGCGTCGATGGCTTCCGTCACGATGCGGAAGGCGGCAAGCTCGGCTTCCTTGCGGTTTGTCGCGTCAACAATGTTCCACGGCGCCCACGGCTCGTTCGTCGCCTCGAGATACTTGTCGAAGCGCTTGAGCTGCTTGTCGTAGTGATCGTTCTGCCGCCAGTCGGCCTTACTGACGCGCCAATCGGTGTTCTTGTCCTCCTCGAGCTCCTCAAGGCGTTTTTTCTGCTCGTCTCTGGAGATGTGCAGGAACAGCTTCACGACGAGGTAGCCGTTTTCGACGAGCTGGCGCTCAAAGATGCGGATCCCCTCCAGGCGCTCCGTGAGCTTCTTCTTGCCGAGCTCCTTGCTCTCGACGCTGCGCACCGTCTCTTCCATCCAGCCGGAGTCGAAGATGACAATCTTCCCGTTCTGCGGGATCTTCGTGAAGTAGTGCCAGAGGAACGGCTTGCGCAACTCCTCGTCCGAGGGGACGCTCCTGGTGCACACATTGTAGAAGCGAGGATCGAGATAGCGGATCAGCCGCCCGATCAGACTGCCCTTTCCGGCCGCGCCCCAGCCCTCAATCAGTATGATGACGGGGAGTTTCTTTTCCTTGAGCTGCAGCTGCTGGGCAGAGAGCTTCTCCCGGTATGCTTCAACGGCGGATTCCGCCGACGGACGGTCCACTTCCCGCCCCAGAGGAAATTCCTTCAACATCAGTACCACACCTTTCTTCACGGCCTTCTGCGGCCCGTTTGGTTCAGAAGATATAAAAGGGAATGTATTAGTCTTAGTATAGCATTTTTATCGAAAGGATCCATATTTTTTAAAAAATTTTACAATAATCTGGATGGAACCGATGATTTTCCCTGGATCTTGTCCCTGAAAAGAAAAATGTGATACAATGAAGGCTGAAAATGGGAGGGGGACTGGGCATAAATGGACAGACAGGTTGTCGGGAGGTTCGCGCCGAGCCCGAGCGGCAGGATGCATTTGGGCAACGTTTTCTGCGCGCTGCTGGCCTGGCTGGCGGCCCGATCGGAGGGCGGGGCCGTCGTGCTGCGCCATGAGGATCTCGACCCGGAGCGCTGCCCGCGCCGGTACGCGGAGCTCCTCGAGGACGATCTCCTCTGGCTCGGCCTCGACTGGGACGAGGGCGGCAGCTGCGGCGGGCCGCACGGCCCGTATTACCAGAGCGAGCGAACTGCCTTCTACGAGGAGGCGTACGAGCGCCTGCGTGCCAGGGGGCTGATCTACCCGTGCTTCTGCAGCCGTGCGGAGCTCCACGCCGCCGAAGCGCCGCACCTCTCGGACGGCCGTGTTCTCTATTCGGGGCGCTGCCGATCGCTCACGCCGGAGGAGCGCCGCGCCCTCTCCGAGCGCCGCCGTCCTGCGGGAAGGCTCATAGTGCCGGACGAGGAGATCGCGTTCACCGACCTCTCCTGCGGCGCGTACCGCGAAAACCTCGCCGCCATGTGCGGGGATTTTCTCGTCCGCCGCTCCGACGGCGTCTTCGCTTACCAGCTCGCCGTCGTTGTGGACGACGCCCTCATGGGCGTGACGCAGGTTGTCCGGGGACGCGATCTGCTCGACTCCACGCCGCGCCAGCTGTACCTGTACCGCCTCCTCGGCTATGCGCCGCCTGCCTTCGGGCACATC
>CASFAA010000228.1 GCA_949292505.1 uncultured Oscillospiraceae bacterium | reverse complement strand
CAAATATGTACTCTCCATATCCGCCAAATGCAATTTCACCGCCAGCGGATATTTCTCAAACGCTCCGCTCAGCGCGAAGCTTCCCCCTCTCGCGGCCTCGTCAAAGCCTCCCATATGCCACCGTATCGCGACCGCCTCGCTCGTCTTCAGTCTCAAAAACCGTTCAATCAGAAACACCGATTTCTCCCCGTGTCCGTACGGGAAGCTGTCCTCTACCATATAGAAGCTCTTCTTCTCCCACGCCCCCGTCTCGTCGTTCTTCACGTTCCGCACGCCTTCTTTATAGAACTGCGCCTTACACACATCGTGCAGCAGCGCACAGATCGCAAAGCTTTCTTCATTGTCCTTCCCGTTCTCGAAGTGCCGCTCCATCATCGTCCGGTACACGCTCAAACTGTGGTACACCAGCCCGCCGGGGAACGCGCAGTGGTATTTCGTACTCGCCGGAGCCCGGAAAAAGTCCGTCTTTTTCAGCCATTCCAGCAGCGCCGCGCTTCCTTCCCTGCTGATTTTCGACGTGTAGATCCCGCAGAATTCCTCCGCCCAGTCCATCTCTTACACCTCGCTCCTGATGCAGTCCATTATCCCGCAAAGACTGTAGTCCCCGAACCCTGCCGGGAGAAAATAGCTGTCGCCCTTTCTCAGGCGGCGGCTTCCGTCCTTCCACCGCAGCTCGCCCTCGCCCTCGAGCACCAGCAGCGAGTGGAACGACGCGCCCGTCACCGTGAACGACGCTTCCCCGTCCAGGCAGATGCGCGTCGCGGTGAAGTAGTCGCACGTCCCGAGCAGCACGCTCTCCGCGCCGCCGACGCGCTCCGGCGTCCCCACCGCGCCCGGCTCCCGCGCGGCAGGGCCGAGCCTCGTCACGTCGAGCGCTTTCTCAATGTGCAGCTGGCGCGGCTTGCCGTCCGCCCCGACGCGGCCGTAGTCGTACACCCGGTACGTCGAGTTCGAGTTCTGCTGAATCTCCGCTATCAGGATGCCCGCCCCTATCGCGTGCAGCGTCCCCGCCTCGATGAAGAACACGTCTCCCTTCTTCACCGGAACGTACCGGCACACCTCGAGCAGCGTATTGTCCTCTATCCGGCGCGCGAACTCGTCCTTCCCAATCTCCCGGTTCAACCCGTAAATCAGGGACGAGCCCTCCTTCGCGTCGACAATGTACCACATTTCTGTTTTTCCATATTCCCCCTCGACCCGAAGCGCGTACTCGTTGCTCGGGTGCACCTGCACCGAGAGGTTCTGCTCCGCGTCAATCAGCTTGATGAGCAGCGGGAAGTCCTCAAACGACGCGCAGTTCGTCCCGAAGACGTCCCCGCCTGCCTTTTCGGCGTATTCCCGGAGCGTCAGGCCGGCGTATTCGCCGTCCTCTATCACGCTCGGCCCGTCCTTGTGGCAGGAGAGCTCCCAGCTCTCCGCGACCTTCTCGAGGCTCGTCTTTTTGCCGTATTCCTCTTTTAAACGGCGGCCGCCCCAGAGGTAATCCTTGAGCGGCGCTGTCAGCTTCAGTGGGTTCATGCTTTCTCCTCCTCAAAATAAGTCTTTCGTCCTCAGACGGTCATCATCTTGCGTCCCGCTATCGCCCACGCCTTCGTCTCCTCGGAGACGGGCGATTTCTCGAGCGTAAACACCGCCGCCGAAAACGGCGCGAGCCGGATGCGCACGCTCGCCGGGCTTCCCCTGCACGGAATCGGGAACGACGAGAGCGGCGCCGCGTTCACCGTGCCGCAGCCGCCCCAGCGGAAGTCGTCCGTGTTCAGGATTTCCCGCAGCACGACGCGCTCCTCGCACCCGAGCAGCAGCCCCTCGAGCGATTCCGGCGTGAAGTTCAGCACCGTCACGAGGCTCTGCCCGCCCGCCGTCCTCCGGTAAGCGTACACCCCCGCGTTCTCCTTCTCCCCGACGCCCGTCGTCATCCAGCGGAAGCACGCCGCGTCGTATTCCTTCTGCGAGAGCGCCGGGGATTCGCGGTACAGCCTCCCGAGCTCGCGGAACAGCGCGCGGAAGCTGTCGTGCGCCGGATAGCGCAGCAGCTCCCAGTCGAGCTCGCGGCCCTCGTCCCATTCGCGGAAGTGCCCGAGCTCGTTCCCCATGAAGTTCAGCTTCTTCCCGGGATGCGTGAACATATACGCGTACAGCGCCCTGCACTGCGCGAATTTCTCCTCGTACGAGCCGTAGAGCTTGTCGAGAATCGTCTTCTTCCCGTGGACGTTCTCGTCGTGCGAGAGCGCCAGCACATACAGTTCCCGGTAAAAGTAGTCCATCGAGAACGTGATTTTGTGGTACTGCCCGCGCCGCGCCTCGAACGGCTGCGACAGAAAGTCCAGCGTGTCGTGCATCCAGCCCATGTCCCATTTGTAGTCGAACCCGAGGCCCCCGTACTCGACCGGAGCCGTCACCTTCGGGAAATTGCTCGAGTCCTCCGCTATCAGCAGCACGTTGCCGAAAAGACGCTTGAGTCCCGCGTTCATCTTCTTGAGGAAGTCCACCGCCCCGATGTTCACCCCGCGCTCCGGCTGACCCTGCCAGTACAGCACGTTCGGCACCGCGTCGACGCGCAGCCCGTCCGCGTGGAATTCCCCAATCCAGTACGCCGCCGACGACTGCAGAAAGCTCCGCACCTCGCCGCGGTAGAAGTTGAAGTTGCACGAGCCCCATTCGCTGTACGTCACGTCGCTCGCCGGGTACTCGTAGAGCTGCGTGCCGTCAAAGTTCGCGAGCGCGTAGTCGTTCCCCACGAAATGCGCCGGGACAAAGTCGAAGATGACCCCAATCCCCGCCTCATGCAGCGCGTTGACGAGCTTTCTCAGCCCGTCCGGCGTGCCGTACCGCGGCGTCACGCTGAAATAGCCGCTCAGCTGGTAGCCCCACGACGCGTCCAGCGGGTGCTCCATCACCGGCAGCAGCTCCGCGTGCGTGAAGTTGTTCTCCCGCAGATAGGAGGGCAGCAGCTCCGCAAGCTCCTCGTAGGTGAGAAAGTCCCCGTCCGGCGTCCTGCGCCACGAGCCGAGATGCAGCTCGTAGATGCTCACCGGCTCGTCGTACCCGAGGCTGCGCTTCTGGATCCACTCGCCGTCCGTGAAGCGAAATTCGCTCGTCCCCACCAGCCGCGACGCCGTCTGCGGCCGCAGCTCCGACGAAAACGCGTACGGGTCCGCCTTGTCGAGGACGCGCCCGTCCGGCTGCGCGACGCGGAATTTGTAGAGCTGCCCCGCCTCCGCCGTCGGGCAGACGGCGCTCCAGATGCCCGCCGTGTCGCGCGTCATCGCCTCGCCTTCCCATGCGTTCCATTCGCCGATGACCTCCACGCTCCGCGCGCCGGGCGCGAAGACGCGGAACTGAAAGCCGCCTCCCGCCGCGGGGTGCGCGCCGAAATACGCGTGCGCGTCAAAGCTCGCGCCGGTGAAAAATTCCTCGTGCAGCATCGTTGTTTCCTCCTGTCCGGGTGTGATGCCCCTCTCCCGACCCGGCGGGAGAGAGATGGTCAATATGACTTGAGGGTTTAAATGTATTATAGCGAAAAACAGGGCGGCGCGCAAGTCCGCGCGGAAGCCTTTTCCCGGCTGCGGCCATTCTCGTCCTCCGAAGCGGCGCGGAAGAAACCGGTCTCAGAAAAGCGGTGCTTTTTTGTCTTTTTTTACGGAAATGCGTGAAAAATACCATTGCTTTCTCTCCAAAATCAAGGTATATTATGAAACAGAAAGAGCTTTTCGGCCTTTCTATTTTCATACCGACAGGAGGAGTATCTTTCATGAAGCTGCCCCGTTATTTCGAGGATCCCTCGACCCTTCATGTGGGAACCGAGCCGAACCACGCGTACTTCATCCCGTTTGGGGACGAGAACGTCGCGCGCCTCGGAGACCGCCAGCTCTCCGACCGCCTCACGCTGCTGAGCGGCGAATGGAGCTTCCGCTATTATCCGAACCGCTTTGAGGTTCCGGAGCATTTCCCGGACGGCGATTTCGACGATTCCGGCTTCGACGTGATTCCGGTGCCGAGCTGCTGGCAGACGCTTGGCTACGACAGGCACCAGTATACGAACGTCAACTTCCCCTTCCCCTACGACCCGCCCTACGTCCCCGACGAGAACCCCTGCGGCGCGTACCGCACCGCCTTCGAGCTCTCCGAGGACGAGTGCGCCCGCCGCACCTACCTGCACTTTGAGGGCGTCGACTCGTGCTTCTATGTCTGGGTCAACGGCGCGTTCGTCGGCTACAGCCAGGTTTCGCACAGCACGAGCGAATTTGAGCTGACGAGCTATGTCCGCCCCGGGGAGAACACCCTCGCCGTCCTCGTCATGAAGTGGTGCGACGGCAGCTACCTCGAGGACCAGGACAAGCTGCGCATGAGCGGCATCTTCCGCGACGTGTACCTGCTCAGCCGCCCCGAGAACCACCTGCGCGACTTCACCGTCCGCACCCCCGTCGAGGACGACTACCGCACCGCGCGCGTCGACGTCTCCTTCGACTGGACGGGCGAGGCCGGGAAGGTCTCCTGCGAGCTCTACAGCCCCGACGGCGCGCTCGTCGGAAAGGCCGACGCCGAGAACGGCTGCGTCTCCTTCCCGCTCACCGACGCCGTCCTCTGGAACGCGGAGTCCCCGAGCCTCTATGAGCTCGTCATCCGCGCCGCGGGCGAGGTCATCTGCCAGGATGTCGGCGTGCGCCGCATCGAGGTCAAAAACGCCGTGCTCTATTTCAACGGCGTCGCCATCAAGCTCAGAGGCACGAACCGCCACGACAGCGATCCCTTCGTCGGCTACGCCGTCACCGAGGAGAAGCTCACCCACGACCTCACGCTGATGAAGCAGCACAACATGAACGCCATCCGCACGAGCCATTACCCGAATTCCCCGTGGGCGGCGCAGCTCTACTCCCGCTTCGGCTTCTATGTGATTGACGAGTCCGACATCGAGATGCACGGCACGACGTCCGTCTATTCCAACAAGCCGCCGCACGGCCACGCGTATTCCGACTACGTCATTCCCGACCGCGTCTACGGCTCGCTCTGCCATGACAAGCGCTTCGAGGCCGCCGTCGTCGACCGCGTGCAGCGCAACGTCGAGCGCGACAAGAACAACGCCTGCGTCCTGATGTGGTCGCTCGGCAACGAATCCGGTTACGGCCCGAACATGGAGAAGGCCGCCGCGTGGATCAAAACCGTCGACAACGAGCGCCTCGTCCACTACGAGAGCAGCATCTATCAGATGGAGGGCTACGAGAACGACCTGAGCAACATCGACGTTTACAGCCGGATGTACGCGGGCGTCTTCGACGTCGAGCAGTACTGCACCGACGACAGCCTCAAAAAGCCGTTCATCCAGTGCGAGTTTGTCCACGCGATGGGCAACGGCCCCGGCGACATCGAGGACTACTTCGAGCGCCTCTACAAGTACGACAAATTCGCGGGCGGCTTCGTCTGGGAGTGGTGCGACCACGCGATTTGGATGGGCCGCACGCCCGAAGGCCGCGATATGTACGGCTACGGCGGCGACTTCGGCGAGTTCCCGCACGACGGCAACTTCTGCATGGACGGCCTCGTCTACCCCGACCGCACGCCGCACACCGGCCTGCTCGAGTGGAAGAACGTCGCCCGCCCCGCCCGCGCTTCGCTCGCTGACGGCAAGGTGACGCTCCACAACTACATGGACTTCACGAATCTCCTCGATTACATGACCATCGAGTATGAGGTTACGCAGGACGGCGAGGTCGTCCAGTCCGGCACGGTGGAGACGCCCGACCTCGCCCCGCACGCGGAGGCCGCGCTCGCCGTCCCGTTCACGACGCCGGAGACGGGCGTCTGCTGCCTGAACCTGTACTACCGCCTCAAGGACGAGGACGAGTTCCGCGAGGCCGGCCATCTGCTCGGCTTCGACCAGTTCGTCCTGCGCGAGGAGAAGGCCGCCTTCGAGCCCGGCGAGAGCCGCAGCGTGAGCGTCCGGGAGACGGAGCGCAGCTACACCGTCGAGGGCGAGACGTTCCGCTACGTCTTCAACCGCCTGACCGGCACGTTCGACAGCCTCGTGAACGAGCAGATCTCCTTCCTCGAGAAGCCGATGGAGTGGAACATCTGGCGCGCCCCGACCGACAACGACCGCAACATCCGCCGCGAGTGGGAGCGCGCCGGGTACGACAGAAGCGCCCCGAAGGTGTACGAGACGAGCGCCGAGGTCACGGACGACGGCGTCGTCCTCACGGCGAAGCTCTCCCTCGCCGCGATTTACCTGCAGCCGTGCATGAAGCTCACGGCGGTCTGGACCATCCGCCCCGACGGACGGATTGCGGCCTCCATCCACGGCGACAGAGCGAACGAGTTCCCCTTCCTGCCGCGCTTCGGCCTGCGCCTGTTCCTCCCCCGCGCGTTTGACGCCGTCGAGTACTTCGGCTACGGCCCGTTCGAGAGCTACGCCGACAAGCGCCGCGCCTCGATGCTCGGCAAGTACGCCGCCGCCGTCGCAGACCTCCACGAGGACTACCTCCGTCCGCAGGAGAACGGCAGCCATTACGGCTGCTCGCACGTCGCCCTCGCGAACCCCTCCGGCGGCTGCCTCGAGGCCGTCGGCGACTGCTTCTCCTTCAACGCCTCCGAGTACACCGAGGAGGAGCTCACCGCGAAAGCGCACAACTATGAGCTCACCCCCTGCGGCTCCACCGTCCTCTGCCTGGACTACAAGCTCTCCGGCATCGGCTCCAACAGCTGCGGCCCGCAGCTCCTCGAGCAGTACCGGTTTGATGAGAAGGAGTTCGATTTTGAAATCGAGCTGAGACTCGGGAAGTAAAAGAGTTTCGTAAAGAAGGATTATTGAATCATGGAAAGCCAAGCCCCTCGGTGATAAGCCGGGGGGCTTGGTTTTTGTTGCGGAAGGTTAAGGCGGATAGTTTCTGACACGCTCCGAGCCCATCAGCCCCCCTTGGTGGAAGTCCGAGGGAAGCGTCCCTCTCGCGCAAAAAGAGACAAAAAAGC
>CASFAA010000227.1 GCA_949292505.1 uncultured Oscillospiraceae bacterium | reverse complement strand
GAGCAGAAGGTCGCCGATTATCTGATGCAGAAGCCGCAGGAAGTGCTCTATATGTCGATCACGGATCTGGCGGAAAAGTGCGGCGTGGGCGACACCACCGTGTTCCGCTTCTGCAAGACGCTGCACATGGCCGGGTATCAGGACTTCAAGATGCACCTGGCGCAGGCGATGACGAGCGGCGACTCGGCCCAGCTGACGCTCTCGGACGAAATCCGGCTGACGGACAGCACCAGCGAGGTTTGCCGCAAGCTGCTCTCGACGCATCTGAGCGCGCTGAACCAGACGATGGAGATGCTGCGGCCCGACGACGTCCACAAGGCGATCTCGCTCATCGAATCGGCGCGCATCATCCACTTTTTCGGCATGGGCTCCTCCGCCGCGACGGCGCAGGAGGCCAAGTACAAGTTTAACCGCGTCCTGCCGAACGTGTCGTTTGAACCGGACGCCCACATGCAGTCCATGACCGCCTCGCTGATGGGCGAGCGCGATCTGGCCGTGGCGTTCTCCTACTCCGGCGCGACGAAGGGCACCATTGAGGTGGTCAAGCGCGCGCGGGAGAACCACGCGAAAATCATCTGCATCACGCGCTTTGCCGAATCCCCCTTCGCCGCGTACGGGGACGTCGTCCTTCTCTGCGGGGCGAACGAAGGGCCGTTCCAGGGCGGCGCGCTGTCCGCGAAGATTTCCCAGCTGTTTCTCGTCGACGTGCTGTACACGGAATATTTCAAGCACAACTACGAGCAGAGCGACCGCAACAAGAAAGCCACGTCCGCCTCGATCGCGGACAAGCTGCTGTGAGTTTGGAACGGAGGCATTTTCATGAATACCGTCGTCCTGATCCCCGCCGTGCGCTGCTCGACGCACGCCGACCCTGAAATCCGGGCGTATTCCGACGAGGCGCAGGCGGTGCGGCTCGAGGTGCTGCGGGAGGGGGAATCCCTCGCCGTCTTTGTGCAGGCGCTGACGCCGGGACAGGCCGTCTCCTTCCGGCGCGGCCTCGGGCGCTTTCCCGGCTCGCTTGAGCTGCGGTTTTCCTTCCTGTGCGGCGGCGAGGCGCGGGAGGAAAAGCGGATGCCCTACGAGGTTGTGCGCTCCGATACGCCGGGCACCGGCCTGCTCGACGGCTGCTGGATCTCGATCCAGCACTGGAGCCCGGAGGAATCGCGGTATTTCCGCGACGGCCTCGCGCAGATGACGGACGCGGACTTCGAGCGGCACATCGAGGACATGGCGGACGCCGGCATCCGGGGCGTCGTCATCCAGAACCTGTTCGACTCCCCCTGGTATGTCGGACGCCATTCCCTGACGTGCGAAACGTACGACGGGCGGGCGTTCTACCCGTCGGAGCTGTATCCCGGGCGGATGCCGATCCGCGCGCGAGACCCGGTCGAGGCCGTGCTGCGCGCCGCCGACCGGCGCGGCTGCCACGTCCTGCTCGGCGTCGGCCTGTTCGCCTGGTTTGATTTCTCCGCGGAATCGCTCGAATGGCACAAGCGCGTCGCGCGCGAGGTCTTTGAACGGTACGGAAAGCACCCGTCCTTTTACGGCTGGTACGTCTCCGAGGAGCTCATGGGGGATCTGTACTGGTCCTACCTGCCGGAGCAGGCGCAGCGCTGGCGCGAGGTCGGGACATTTTTCCGTGAATTCCGCGCCTTTGTCCACACGCTTGATCCTGTGCGTCCGATCGCTTTCGCGCCGAACAACGTGCGGTTCCACAAGCACGAAGTCGAATGGAAAACCATCCTGCCGTACCTCGACATCCTCCTTCCCTTTGCGTTCGCGCGCGACCCCGCCGGGTGGAACGTGCCTGAGATGAAGCAGATCTGCGATGACTGCGGCGTCCATATGTGGGTCGATATGGAAATGTTCCGGATGCCGTTTGAGGATGGCCTTCTGCCGAAGGATTTCGACGAGCTCATGCGCGAAATTGGGCAGTACCATTCGCTCGAGCAATGCTACGGCTATCAGTACACCGGCCTGATGAACCGGCCAGGCTTTACCCCCGCCCTCGGCGGCGCGTGTACCGAGGAGCTGTACGAGCGCTACCGCACCTATTTCCGCAGCATTCTGGCTCACTGACAAGAAAAAAGGGAG
>CASFAA010000226.1 GCA_949292505.1 uncultured Oscillospiraceae bacterium | reverse complement strand
AAGGTTTGAGCTCTTTCGTTTCGTCCGCGTCCCTGATACCGAGAATCATCCCGAGCCGCCTTCCGTTCGCGCTGCCGAACGGGACAAGCACGCGGCAGCCCGGAAGCGCTTCTGCCGACAGATAGTCCGGGACGAGATAGTCAAACTCCCGGTCAAAGTGGTACGCCGTCTTCTCAACGGCGACGCTGACGGCTTTCCTCATAAACGCCCCTTATTCCAGCACGTTTTCCTCTTCCTCACCGGCAGGAGCGTTCTCCTCGCTCTCCTCTCCGGCGAGAATCGGATCGGGCTCCTCCTCGTCCTCAGCGACGGGATTCTCGACGAGACGGTATTTCTCGTCCATGAAATCGTGGACGGCGAGATCGACCGGCTTCTCAATCAGGATCTCCCCGTTTTTCTCGGCCTCCTCGACAATCTGGCGGGCGCGCTTGGCCACGCCGACGACAAGGGAATATCTGCTCTGCTTCGGGTCGATGATCAAATCAGCAGAAGGTTTCAGCATATTTTCACAGCATCCTCTCAATAAATTCTTGATTGCGCGACGCTCTCTGCTTCTCCGCGCGGAGAAGTCCGGCCATCTCGCTGACGGCAGTCTCCAGATCGTCGTTTACAATGATATAGTCATACAGAACCGCCTTGGCAATCTCCGCCTTCGCGGCGCCGAGGCGCTTCTGAATCGCTTCCTCGCTCTCCGTGCCGCGGCGGCGCAGGCGGTTCTCCAGAACCTCCAGCGACGGCGGAAGCACGAAAATGCTGACGCAGTCGGGGCGCTTTGCCTTGATCTGCGCGCCGCCCTGCACCTCGATCTCAAGGATGACGTCGCAGCCCTCCGCCTGCCATTTCTCAATCGGCTCGCTCGGCGTGCCGTAGCAGTTGCCGCAGTATTCCGCGTGCTCGAGCATTTTGTCGTTCGCGACAAGCTCGTCAAAGCGGGCGTGGGTGAGGAAATGGTAATCCTTCCCGTCCACCTCGCCCTCGCGCGGGGCGCGCGTCGTCGCAGAGACGGAGAGGCGGATCCCCGGCTCCTTCTCCATCAGACGCTTGAGCACCGTATCCTTTCCCGCGCCCGAAGGCCCGGAAAAGACGACCAAAAGTCCTTTCTCACTCATCCTCGTCCAGCTCCTCCTCAGACAGATCGTCGTCGCGGTCATTCAGACGGTTCGCCACGGTCTCCGGCTGCACAGCCGAGAGAATGACGTGGTCGCTGTCCGTCACAATCACGGCGCGCGTGCGGCGGCCGTACGTTGCGTCGATCAGCGTGCCTCTCTCCTTCGCGTCCTGGATGATCCGCTTGATGGGCGCGGACTCCGGACTGACGATAGCGACCAGCCGGTTCGCTGAAACCATGTTGCCAAACCCGATGTTGATCAGCTTCATTTCTTCATACCTTTCCTGTTACAAGAAGTGTCGCAGAAGACTTTCGGGGAAAGCCTTACTCGATGTTCTGAATCTGCTCCCTGATTTTTTCGATCTCCGCCTTGATGTCGACCACCATATAGGCGATCTCGGAATCGGAGGCCTTAGAGCCGATGGTGTTCGCCTCGCGGTTCATCTCCTGAACGATGAAGTCGAGCTTCCTGCCCACCGCCTCGCGGCTCTCGAGCATCTTTTCAAACTGCGTGAAGTGGCTGCGCAGACGCACCGTCTCCTCGGCCACGGCGACCTTGTCGGCGAAAATCGCGGCCTCTGTGAGGATGCGCTGCTCGTCTATCTTGACGTCGCCGAGCATCTCGGTGAGGCGGGCGAGCAGCTTCGCGCGGTACTCCTCCACTGTCCGGGGGGAGCGCTCCTCGATTTTCTCCACGATGTCGAGGATTGTCCCGGCGCGGAGGAGCACGTCCTCCTTGAGACGGGCGCCCTCGGCCTCGCGCATGGCGAGGAAGGAAGCGAGCGCCTCGTCGAGTACCTCACGGACGGCGTCCCACACCTTCCCCTCGTCCTCGGGGGAACGGTGCACCGTCAGGACGTCGGGATAGCGGGAGAGCGCCGTCGCGGAGAGGTCCTCCTTGACGCCGTACCGCCGGGAGAGCTCATGCAGAGCCTCCGCGTACCCGCGGGCGAGGTCGTGGTTCACCTGGACGAGGACGTCGCCGTCCTCGAGCGTCTCGTAGGAGACGTACACGTCCACCTTTCCGCGGGAGACCTTCGTCTGCAGATACGACTTGAGCTTCTCCTCGAGAAAGCCGTAGCCGCGCGGGACGCGGGACGAAAACTCAAAATAGCGGTGATTGACGGACTTGATCTCCACCGCGATGGCATGGGAGGACGTCACCTTTTCACATCTTCCAAAGCCGGTCATGCTGCGTACCATGTCGGATCATCCCAATTCTGTTTTGAAATTGACAGCGAAAAACGCTTTCCGGGTGCGATCGGAGCACCGGCCGCCCGGCGAGCATTATTATCTATCATACCAGTTTTTCCGCCCCGTTGTCAACCTGCAATCGCCGATTCCGGGAGTCATTTGCGGCGTTCTCCTGCAAAGCGGCGCGTGAGAGCCGGCGCAAAACGAAGGGCAGCGGGCCTTCCCATTTGAGGAAAGCCCGCTGCACCGGATAATCGTATCGAATAATCAGACGGGATGGATCTCTTTCTCCGCGTCGGCGTGCTTTCCGTCGATGCCGTACTTGGCGTCGCGGCGCTTCTTGAAGAAGTCGAGGGCAACCTTCGGGAACTGGGCGTAGGACAGGACGTCCTCCTCCTGCTCGATCCACTCGGCGCACTCCTTGCGGAGCGTCTCGAGCTCGGGCTCGAGGAGATCGGCCGGACGGCAGGTGATGATTTCCTTGCCGCCGTTGACCTTCTTCGCGAACTCCGGATCAACCGGGACGGGGGTCGTGCCATACTTGCCGGAAACGAGATCCTTGAACTCGTTCGTGCACATCTTGTAGCGCTCGCCGTTGATCACGTTGAACACGGCCTGCGTGCCGACGATCTGGGACGTCGGCGTGACGAGCGGCGGATAGCCGGCATCCTTGCGGACGCGCGGAACCTCCTGCAGCACGTCCTCAAGCTGATCGGCCTTGCCGGCCTGCTTGAGCTGCGAGAGCAGGTTGCTCAGCATACCGCCGGGCACCTGATAGATGAGAGCCTTCGTGTTCGTGGCGAGCATACTCTGGTCGAGCAGGCCGCTCTCAATATACTTCTTGCGCAGGCCCATGAAATACTCGCGGATCTCGTTGAGCAGGACGAGGTCGAGGCCCGTATCGTACTCCGTGCCCTTGAGCGCGGCGACGATGGACTCCGTCGGCGCGTGGGACGTGCCGAGCGCGAGCGGGGACATCGCGGTGTCGACAATATCGACGCCGGCCTCGACGCCCTTCATGATACACATGGAGGCAAGACCCGAGGTGTAGTGCGTGTGCAGCTGGATCGGAATCTTGACGGCCTTCTTCAGCTCGCGTACGAGGCCCTCGGTCTCGTACGGCGTCAGCAGGGCGGCCATATCCTTGATGCAGATGGAATCCGCGCCGGCAGACTCGATGCGCTTCGCGTAGTCGACGTAATACTCGTGCGTGAAGACGGGGCCCGTCGTGTAGGAGATAGCAACCTGCGCGTGCGCGCCCTCCTTCTTCGCGGCCTTGATTGCCGTCTGAAGGTTCTTGATGTCGTTCAGCGCGTCGAAGATGCGGATGATGTCAATGCCGTTCGCCACAGAGCGCTGCACGAAATACTCGAGCACGTCGTCGGCGTAATGGCGGTAGCCGAGCATATTCTGGCCGCGGAACAGCATCTGCAGCTTCGTGTTGGGGCACATCTTGCGGATGGTGCGCAGGCGGTCCCACGGATCCTCATTGAGGAAGCGGAGGCAGGAGTCGAACGTCGCGCCGCCCCAGCACTCCAGGGAATAAAAGCCGACCTTGTCGAGCTTCTCCAGGATGGGAAGCATATCGCCAATCGGCATTCTCGTAGCAATCAGAGACTGGTGCGCGTCGCGCAGCACGGTCTCGGTAATCCCGATTTTCTTTGCCATTGTCTCTCTCTCCTTTTCGAAAGTATGTGGGTGGAACGCTCTCTTTCTTACTGGAGAGATACCAGCGGCGTGCCGGACTCGACGCTGTCGCCCTTGCCGACATGGACGGCGGCGACCGTCGCGTCATGCGGCGCCATAATCTCGTTCTCCATCTTCATGGCCTCGAGCACGACGAGCACGTCGCCCTTCTTGACAGCCTTACCGGCCTCGACAGCCACGCTGACGATGGTGCCGGGCATCGGGCTCGCGACA
>CASFAA010000225.1 GCA_949292505.1 uncultured Oscillospiraceae bacterium | reverse complement strand
GAGAAGCGTCCCGTCCAGATCCAATGCTATCAATTCCACGCCCATGCGCAGTTCCCTCCGTTTCCGCCGGTGCTCCGGCGTTTCTGCTTCCAGTATAGCCGAAGGGCGGCACTTTTCATTCGATTAAAGAATTATCCTGCAAATTCGAGCGCCGCGGCAAAAAAATCTTCCATGATGCAATACTTTTATGACATATTCCGGGCAAAGAAAAACCCCGGCGCAAGGCCGGGGTACCATACAAAGCGCAGCCTCACACGCACGCGGAGGCGGAGGAGACGCCGACGGACGAGCTCTTCTGCGAGCGCAGGCGGCGTTTTCTGACGAGCTGCAGGCGGAAGCGGTTGTACCGCTGGATAGCGGCAAACGGCAGGTTGCCGAGCAGGTTCAAAAACGCGAACAGCAGAGCGAAGCCGATCGGGTTGATGAGCAGGAGCACGATGGAGCACAGGGCGCCGGAGAGGTGCATCCACTCGCCGCGGCACGTCTCCATGATGAATTGATTGAGATAGTCAATGGAAAGATCGTCGAGGTGCTCCTTCGAGAAGCCGTCCTTCGCCGCGTACTGCGGAATCTTATCCTTCCACAGGTTGATGCGCAGCGTGTCCTTGTACCACCTTCCCCCGCGTTCCCAGTCGCGGGCGCGGAAGCGCGGCTTCGTCTCGTCAAAATAGGAGACGGGGAGCTTCACGCACGCGATAAATACGGTGATATGCCATATCGCGATGATGATGAGATTCCAGACCAAAATCTGTACGCCTGATAAGCCTCTGAGCATGAAATAAAATCCTCTTTTCCGTAAATTGACGCCCGCTCCCGGCGGCGGATCGTCTTCCAAACAGGGGAAACGTGAAAAATCGCATAAAAAACTCTGGCGTATTGTTCCCGAATGTGATAAGATCACAAGTGAACGGCATTGTGAAAGCTTACCATTTTGTCACTTTCCATTATTATAATATAAATTGAAGGAGCGTGCAAGAAGAATGAAGGCTTTATTTTTTGGGGGGACCGGTACCATCAGCTCAGCGTGTACGGCGCTGGCGCAGAAGCAGGGCTGGGAGGTCACGCTGCTCAACCGCGGAAACCGTCCCGCGCCGGAGGGCATGAAGCAGATCATCGCCGACTGCGGCGACGTTGACGCGCTCAAGGCGGCGCTCGACGGGAAATATTTTGACGTCGTGGCCGACTTCATCGCGTTTCGCCCGCTGGACGTGCAGCGCGACATTGAGCTGTTCTGCGACAAATGCGCGCAGTACATTCTCATCAGCAGCGCCTCCGTTTATCAGAAGCCCGTTTCGGACTATCTCATTACGGAGAGCACGCCGCTCTGCAATCCCTACTGGCAGTATTCGCGCGACAAGATCGCCTGCGAGGAGGTCGCGATGGAGGCATACCGCTCGTTCGGCTTCCCGGTGACGATCGTGCGCCCGAGCCATACCTACTGCGAGCGGGCGATCCCGATGGGCGTGCACGGCGACGGCGGCAGCTGGCAGCTTGTGCGCCGGATGCGCGAGGGCAAACCGATCATCGTGCAGGGCGACGGTTCGTCGCTGTGGACGTTCACGTTCAATACGGATCTCGCGAAGGGCTTCTGCGGCCTGATGGGCAACCCGCACGCGATCGGGCAGGCGGTGCACATCACGAGCGACGAGAGCGTGACGTGGGATCAGGCGTACGAGAGCATCGGCCGCGCGCTCGGCGTCAAGCCGAACCTCGTGCACATCGCGACGGACTTCCTCGTGGCGTGCGATCCGAGCCTGATGGGCCCGCTGCTCGGCGACAAGTCGCGCTCCGTGGTGTTC
>CASFAA010000224.1 GCA_949292505.1 uncultured Oscillospiraceae bacterium | reverse complement strand
TCCCCGCTTCCCGCGATTTTTTGCTTTCCCGCGGCGGCTTCGTCTGCTATGATGGAGGGGAAAGCCTATGGAGACGGGGAAGGCCGTCCCGCACAGAGAGAAGCTCGTCTGCCGGGAAAAGGGCTGCGGGAGACGGGAAGGGCCGTCGCACAAGCGAAAGAGCGCGTCTGCCGCGGGAAGGAAATGTAAGAAAGCTGTAAGGAAAACGTCGCGGTGTTTGTAAGATGCGTGCGGTAGGATAAGGGCACAGGGAGAAAGGGGAATGAGAACGATGCATGAATGCGTGCTGGTGGCGGACGACGACCGCGACATCGTCGCGGCGATTGCGATTCTGCTCGAGAAGGAGGGGTACGAGGCGGTGCGCGCGTACGACGGCCTCGAGGCGCTCGAGGCGGCGGCGGAGCGCCGGGTGCAGCTCATGATTGTCGACGTCATGATGCCGCGTCTCGACGGCCTCTCCGCGGTGATGAAGCTCCGCGAAAAGCGGAACATCCCCATCATCGTCCTCTCGGCGAAAAGCGAGGACACCGACAAAATCCTCGGCCTCTCCGTCGGGGCGGACGACTATGTGACGAAGCCGTTCAACCCGCAGGAGCTTCTCGCGCGCGTGCGGTCGCACCTGAGACGGTACAACAGCCTCGGGGACGTCCACACCGAGCCGGGGGAGGCGGTCATCCGCACGGGACGGCTCTCGTACCGCCCGGAGGAGCGCTGCCTCTATGCCGACGGCGAGCCGGTGCGCCTCACGGCGACGGAGACCGGCATCGTCGACCTGCTGATGCGCAACCTCGGCCGCATTTTCCCCGCGGAGGAAATCTACCGCCGCGTGTGGGACGGGGAGGCGTACGCCGCGGAGAACACCGTGATGGTGCACATCCGCCGCATTCGCGAGAAAATCGAACTCAATCCCAGAGAACCCGAGTATTTGAAGGTGGTGTGGGGAATTGGCTACAAAATTGAGAAAAAGTAGACCGCTCCTTTCGTTTCTGAGCCTCTTTCTGGGGCTGCACATTCTGTTCGGCTGCGCCGCGGCGGCGGTTGTCGCCGTTTCCGCGGCGGGGGGACTTCCCGCGTACGCGTCTCTGCTCACGGAGCAGGATTTCCGGGAGACGCCCATGTTCCGCCGCCTGACGGAGAGCGTCCTCTACACGGCCCTGCAGGACGCGATTGCCTCCGGCGAGGGACGCGCGAACGCCGAGTCCTGGACGCCGGACTCTCCGAATCTGCTCTACCGCTCGTCCTACGACGGGAAGGAAACGGGCCGCAGCACGACGGAGCCGGTGACGGTGACGGACGGCGCGGTCTCCTTCCCGGACGGGTACGATTTCCTCCTCCATTTCGACGGCGAGACCGTGTCCATCACGCAGGACGGGGAGGACGTCCCGCTCTTTGAGGACGGCTACTACACGTCCGCCAGCCTGTGGGAGCTGCCCGGCTGCCGCAACCGCGAGGATACCTTCTTCGCCTCGTTCGCGGAGGACGAGCTCGCCCGCTGCGACGTCTGGCTCGCCGTCCGCACGGAGCCTCTGGCCGTCCCCGGGGACGCCGTGACCCACGTCTTCGAGGTGTGGGACGCGATTCGCGCGGAGTTCGCGGTCTGGCTGGGGCTGCTTCTCCTCGGCGCGGGACTGCTCGTCCTGTACGGCGCGCGGCGGGAGTCGCGGGAACGCCTGTGGGCGGCGGCGGCGCAGGGGACGCGGCGCGTCTGGTGGGAAGTAAAGGCGCTCGTCCTTGCGCTGTCGTGCGTGACGTTCCTGTTCTTCCTGTGCGTCTTCATTCGGTATACCTGGGACACGACCGCGCTGCCGTATCTGTGCGTGACGGCCGACCTGTTCCTCTGGGTGCTCCTGTTTTTCTCCAACGACGCGCACAAAACGCCGAAGGACGAGCGCCGCAGCCTTATGGGGACGCTGCGTGCGTCCGCGGCCAGGCGGAGAGCGCGTCTGCCGTTCCAGAAAAAGCTCCTCGCCTACGGGCCTTCTGTGTGGATGGGGATTCTCGTCTGGCTCTTTCTCGTGCTGGTTTTCGCCCTCCTGTTCGGCGGGGGAAGCCTTCTCCTTGCCGCGGCGCTCGCCGTGCCCGGCGCTGTGCTGTGGCTGCGCGCGAGGAGGCGCTTTGTCCGCGCGGTGGAGGACGCCGGCGCGCTCGTTGACCGCATCGGCGCGGTGAGCCGCGGCGAAACGCTTCCGCCGCCCGCGCTGCCGCCGGACTCCGATCTCGCGGAGGCGGAGCGCCAGCTCGGCAGCATCGACGGCGTCATCCGCACGTCGGTGGAGCGGCAGATGAAAAGCGAGCGGATGAAAATCGAGCTGATTACGAACGTCTCCCACGACCTCAAGACGCCGCTGACGTCCATTCTGAGCTACGTCAGCCTCCTGCAGGAGGAGGAGCTTCCCGAGGCCGCGAAGGGCTACGCCGCCGTCCTCGCGGAGAAGGCGGAGCGCCTGAGCCGGATGGTGCAGGACGTGTTCGAGGTCAGCAAGGCGGCGACGGGCAATCTCCCGCTCACGATGGAGCGCCTCGACCTCGCGAAGCTCGTCCGCCAGACGATGGCCGACCTCTCGGAGCAGCTCGACGCTTCCGGTTTGCAGTTCCGCGTCTCTCTCAGCAGCGAGCCGGTCTTTATCGTCGCCGACGGCCAGCGCCTCTACCGCGTCTTCCAGAACCTTCTCGAGAACATCGTGAAGTATTCCCTCGAGAACACGCGCGTCTACATCCGCCAGACCGTCTCCTCCGGCCGCGTCCTGACCGTCCTCCAGAACGTCTCCCGCGACGAGCTCGGCGACGCCTCCGCCCTCACCGAGCGCTTCGTCCGCGGCGACGCCTCCCGCACCGACGGCGGCAGCGGGCTCGGATTGTCCATTGCGAAAAGCTTCACCGAGGCGTGCGGCGGAAGGTTTGCCGTCAGGACGGAGGGGGATTTGTTCAGCGCGGAGGTGGAGTTTGGGGTGGTGACGGAGGAGTGAAGGGGGGCTTTAACCCCCCTTGGTGGAAGTCCGGGGGTGTGCTCCGCCGCAGTGGCGGCG
>CASFAA010000223.1 GCA_949292505.1 uncultured Oscillospiraceae bacterium | reverse complement strand
GCTGTGGGCCGGTTCCGTCGCGAGCTGGAACAGCGCCAAGACCGACGAGAACATGGAGTGGGGCCTTGCGTTCCTGCCTGAGAACGAGGACTACGGCACGCCTTGGAAGTGGGGCTCCCGTCAGGCCGGCAAGTCTCTGAGCAACACCATGGGCATCTATGTCAGCGCCTCCACCGAGTATCCCGAGTATGTCGTCGCCATGATCGACTACCAGTACTCCGATCAGATGGTCCAGCTGATGAACTGGGGCATCGAGGGCGAGACCTACAACGTTGAGGAAGACGGCACGAAGGCTTACATCGACGAGATCATGAACGACGAGACTCCCGCCACGAAGTCCGCCGAGTACGGCCTGATGGCCTCCTCCGTCTGCAGAACCGGCATCCCGTTCATTCCGCTGGACTTCAACGCCATGCTCGATCTGTCCAGCCTGCCTGAGCCGTGGTGGAACGAGTCCAACGGCTACTACGAGGGCAAGTACTGGGTCGAGTCGAGCGTCAACGGCGGCCCGGATTCCGTTTCCCCGTACGACCGCGCGCCCGTGACCTACCTCTCCGCAGAGGAATCCTCCGAGAAGGCGCAGCTCGGCTACGGCGGCACCTGCGAGACGAGAGTCAAGGAGCTGGCGCACCAGTTCATCGTCGGCGACAAGGACATCGATGACGATGCGGCGTGGGAGAGCTACATCACCGACGTCAAGAGCCAGACCGATGAGGACTTCGACTCCATCCTGCAGAATCTGAACGAGAAGACCGTCAAATAAGAACAACATAACAAGACAAGCGCAAGCTTTCAGCAAGAGTCTCCTGCGTCCCGCAGGGGACTCTGCGCTTTATCAGGAGGAATTTTTTCATGCGCATCGCACACATGACAGCCGATCATGCCGCCGAAAACATCTGTGTCGGGGAGCGCCGCCCTGTCTTCGCCTGGCGGCTTGACGACGGGGGCGGCAATCTCAGGCAGGAAAGCTGCCGCGTCCGCGTTTTCGACGAGGCGGGCCGCACCGTCTGGGACAGCGGCGTTCTGGCCTCCTCCCGCATGACCGGCTGGCGGTACGCGGGCGAGCCGCTGCTCTCCGGCAGCCGTTACCGCTGGCGCGCCGAGCTCGGCCTTGACCGCGCCGGGAAAAAGCTCTCCGCATCGTCCGAGAGCTTTTTCGAGACGGGCCTGTTTGACAGGGAGGACTGGCAGGGCGAGTTTCTCGGCGAGACGGAGGACGGCGTCTACCATGTCTTCCGCAAGACCGTTTTCCTGCCGGAAGCGCCCTGCCGCGCGAAAATTTTCGTCTGCGGCCTCGGCCACTTCGAGCTCTGGGTCAACGGCGTGCGCGCGACCGACCACGTCCTCGAGCCGGGCTGGAGCGATTACCGCAAAACGTGCTTTTACACCGCCATCGATGTGAAGGAGCTCCTCCGAAAGGGCGAAAACGTCCTGCTGTTCAAGCTCGGAGACGGGATGTTCCACGTCCCCGGCGGGCGGTACGTCTATTACCCGCGCTCGTACGGCAGAAGCCGCGTCCTCGCCCGGCTCGAGCTCACCGCGCCGGACGGGACGCGCTCCGCCGTCGTGACGGACGGCTCGTGGCGGCAGGCGCCGGGCCCCGTGCGCTTCTGCTGCATCTACGGCGGCGAGGACTACGACGCGCGGCTGTGGCGGCGCGAGGCGCTCGTCCCCGGGATTCCCGACGAAGCGTTCGGCGAGCCCGCCGCCGTCGTCGGCTGGCCCGAGGGCGAGCTGCGCGCCATGCCGATGGAGCCTGTCCGCGTCGGCCGCGTGTACGAACCCGTCTCCGTCGAGGAAACAAGCCCCGGCGTCTGGCTCTACGATCTCGGGGCGAACTTCTCCGGCCGGGCGCGCATCCGCCTGCGCACCGGCGGCACGATGGCCGGGCAGAGCGTCACCCTCTCCCCGCGCGAGCTGCGGGAAAAGGGCGAGCGCCGCGCGTGGGAAAGGCACGCGTGGACGTACATCCTCAGCGCGGAGGACGAGCAGGAGTTCGCGCCGGACTTCACCTACACGGGCTTCCGCTACGTCGAGGTGACGGGCGCGACCCCCGCCGGGCGCAGCGGCGCGCCGGGGCTGCCGGAGCTTTGCTCCCTCACCGGCGAATTTCTGTGGACGGACGCGGAGCGGGCCGGGGAATTCTCGTGCTCGAACGAGCTGTTCAACCGGATCCACGCCATCGTGCTGCAGGCCATTCTGAGCAACACGAAAAGCTACTTCACCGACTGCCCGCACCGCGAAAAGCTCGGCTGGCTCGAGCAGACGCACCTCATCGGCCCGTCGATCCTCTGCAACCTCGACGCGCGGCGGCTGTACGGCAAAATCGAGGGCGATATGCGCGACGCCCAGCACGAGGACGGCCTCGTCCCCGACATCTGCCCGGAGTACGTCACCGGCTTCGAGCGCTGGCACAAGGGCTTCCTCGACTCGCCCGAGTGGGGCAGCGCCATCATCCTCAACCCGTGGATGATTTACCGCCGGTACGGCGATTCGTCGCTGCTCGAGGAATATTACCCCGCCATGAAAAGGTACGCCGATTATCTCGGGAGCAAGACGCACCACGAGATTCTGCACCACGGCCTCGGCGACTGGCTCGACGTCGGCCCGTGCACGCCGCACTCGCAGAACACGCCCGTGCCCGTCACCGCGACGTGCGTGTATTATCTTGACCTGACCGTCATGAAAAACACCGCGGAGCTTCTGGGGAAAACGGAGGACGCCGCGGACTTTTCCGCCCGCATGGAGCGCGTGTACGAGGAATACAACCTGCAGTTCCTCGACGACCAGACGGGCCGCTACGCCGCCGGCAGCCAGGCCGCGCAGGCGATGAGCCTCGCCGCGGGGCTCGTCCCGCCGGAATTTGAGGCCCGCGCCGTGCGTGAGCTGCGCGCCGACATCGAGAAGCGCGGGTACGCCCTCACCGCGGGCGACGTCGGCCACCCGTTCCTCATCGCCGCGTGCAGGCGGTTCGGCCTCTCGGATCTCATCAACAAAATGACCAACATCACGGACACGCCCGGCTACGGCTATCAGGTCAAATGCGGGGCGACGTCCCTGACCGAGGAATGGGACGGCCCCGACCCCGAAAACCCGCACGGCTCGCAGAACCACCTCATGCTCGGCAGCATCGAGGAATGGTTTTACGGGGCGCTCGCCGGGATCGAGTTCGTGCGCTGCGAGCTCCCGTTCGGGGAGATCCGCATCGCGCCGCAGCCGCAGGAGGGCGTCGACTGGGTCAGGGCCTGGACGATGCACCCGTACGGGAGGATCTCCGTCAGCTGGCAGCGGGAGGGCGAGGACGTTGTCGCCGACGTCGTCGTCCCGCCGAACGTGACGGCCCACCTCATCCGCGCCGACGGCCGCGAAGCCGCTGCCGTCGGGAGCGGACACCACCGCTATACGCTTTGAAGCCGCAGGGGAGGATGCAGATGCTGTATCGAAAAAACGCAGAAAAGGAGCTCAGCCGGGCGCTGTTCGAGCGCCCGTCGAGCGAGTACCGGGGAACGCCCTTCTGGTCGTGGAACTGCCGCGTCACGAAGGAGCTGATCACAGAGCAGCTGGAAAACTTCAGGAAAATGGGCTTCGGCGGGGCGCACCTGCACCCGCGCACCGGCCTCGACGTGCCCTACCTGAGCGAGGAATACTTCGACCTTATCCGCTTTGCCGGCGAGGAGTGCAAACGCCTCGGCCTGCTGTGCTGGCTGTACGACGAGGACCGCTACCCGTCCGGCGCGGCGGGCGGCCTCGTGACGGAGGAGAACCGCTTCCGCGCGCGGTGGCTGCTGTTCACGCGCGAGAAAAAGGATGATCTCTGCGCGTCTCGCGCGGAATTCCTCGCGCAGGAGCAGGCGGGCGGCCATCCGGCGGGGTATTTCCTCGCCGCCTACCGCGTCAAAACCGAGGGAGGGCGGCTCGTCTTCTGGGAGCGCCTTTCCCAACTGCCGGAG
>CASFAA010000222.1 GCA_949292505.1 uncultured Oscillospiraceae bacterium | reverse complement strand
TCGCACGCCGCGCCGGTGCTGGCAGGACTCAAGCCGTCGGCGCTGCTTTCGTTTTCCAGAAAGCAGTACCCCACCCTTCCCGGACTCGTGAGAAGGTATGCCCGTCTGCTCGGCGGGAAAGGGATTGCGCTCGAGATTGTATGCTGCTGCGAGCGGCACCGCCTGCTGTTCGTGTACCGTCCCGCATTGCTTCAGGAGCGTCTGCGCGAGCCGGAGGTTCGTGCGTGTCTTTGCCGCTTCGGCTATCCGGACAGCGGATTTGCACCCGTCATGCGGCGGCTGCGCAGCCGCCTCCGGGAGGGGGACGGTTTCCCGCACGAGGTTGGCCTCTTTCTCGGCTATCCGCCGCGCGACGTGCTTGCGTTTCTCGGCGAGCTTCCCGCCCCGTGCCGCCTCTGCGGCTACTGGAAGGTTTACTTCGATGAGGATAATGCACGGCGCGTCTTTGCGCTCTACGATCGCTGCCGCGACGTCTATCGGGAAGCCTACCGCTCGGGCAGGAGCGTTCCCGAGCTGCTGAAGCTTCCCTTCGTGATAGGAACACCGGACGGCATACCGTCCTAAAATGAATCTTATATTAACAGGAGGATTTCCGCAATGAATCAGATTGCAGTTGTGTACTGGTCCGGCTCCGGCAATACGGAGGCCATGGCCCGCGCCGTAGCTCAGGGAGCCGAGGCTGCCGGAGCGGCGGTCACGCTCAAAAACGTCTCCGAGATCACCGCGCCGGAGGCCGCATCCTTCCCTTCTCTTGCCCTCGGCTGCCCCGCAATGGGCGACGAAGTGCTTGAGGAAAACGAATTCGAGCCGTTCTTCTCGGAACTCGAGGGAAGCCTGTCCGGAAAAAAAGTCGCCCTGTTTGGCTCCTACGGCTGGGGCGACGGGCAGTGGATGCGCGACTGGCAGGACCGTGTGACGGGAGCAGGCGCGTCGCTCTGCGGCGGCGAAGGGCTCATCGTGCAAAACACCCCTGACGCGGACGGGCTTTCGCAGTGTGAGACGCTCGGCGCGTCGCTTGCGAAGCAGTAAACCTTCCCTTTTCTCTTTGCTTTTCCCCTCGCGGCTCCCCGCCGGACGGCGGCCGGTTTGCAGGTTTTTCGTTGCCGTTCGGGCCGCGATTTCGTTACATTTCCTCCCTCCATAATAGCATGAGGCCCCAATCCCGGTGCGGATTGGGGCCTCATGCTATTATGGAGGCTTCCGTCCGCATTGGATTGGAGCCTCATGCCTTATCATTCCGGCGAACGGGCCATGCGGCGATTTTCATTCCTCGTAGCGAAGCTTTTCAGGCGTCCAGCCGTCGATAACAGGCAGGAAACGCTTCGCCCACTCGCGCGCGCCGGGAAGGTCATGCTCGAGGTAGTTGCCGCACTCCGCGGAGCAGGACGCGCCGGGGATCGGCCCATCGAACACAGCGATGCGGCGGAAGATGTCCTGAATCAAGGCGATCACGTCCTCATGCGCCATGCCGGTAACGAGAAAATAAAAGCCCGTCCGGCAGCCCATGGGGCCGAAATAGACGACGCGGGAGGCGTGCGCCGAATTGCGCGCGAACGTCGCGAAAAGGTGCTCGATTGTGTGCAGTACGGGGTTCGGCAGATAGGGCGGGCAGTTTGGCTTCACGAGGCGGATATCGTAGGTGACAACCTCCCCGTCGATCCGGGAGAGGTAGATCCCCGGCAGGAGCTTGTCGTGGTTGACGCAGAAGCTTGCGATTTTCTTCATGGGATGGTTCTCCTTTCGACGCCTCAGATGAACGGAAGGTTTTCCGTCAGCACGGCGAAATCGAGGCAGTCCGGCGCCTCGAGAATCAGCTCGGCGGCGCGCGGAATTGAGCTCTCGTACAGCTCAAAGAAGCTCTCATTGCGCGGCGCGCCCGTCACGGGAGGCCAGCGCCATGTCTCGAGAAGGGTGTTGGCGTAGTCGAAATTCCCCTCCTCCGTCATGCCGCGCAGATGACAGGAAATGGAGCGCGCTTTCTTTTTTTCCATCCGCTGCACCAGATTTTTCTTCAAGCCGGTTCGATCCGTGAGGAGCGAGAAAATCTTCCGGCAATCCTCAAGGCACTCAAGAAGCTTATCCTCCGGGACACGCGCGCCGAACAGCGTCCCGAGCAGGGAAACATACAGTCTCGCAATGGATCGCTCCGCCGCGGGATGATGCGGCACCGTTCGCTTGAGGGGAAATTCCGAAGGCAGCGCGGCGCGCTCATAGCGCAGAATGATGAGATCAAGCGCAGATTCGATCTCGTTGTGGTAGACGTCTGCCTCCTGCGACGGGTCGGAGCGACGCAGGGCGGCGGCACGGCTCTCCACATAGGGATGGCAGATGCTGTCCGCGGCATAGTGGCACAAAAAGCCCGCGGCGTAGGAGCGGGCATACGCGTCCTTCGGACGCTCATTCACATACGCCCACATCGCGGCCAGCGTCTCCGCGGGCGGCGCGCTGTGCAGACGGTCGCCGAACTTGACGAGGCTCTCCCCCTTCCACCAGGGAAGGAAACGGTGGCAGGCGAAAAAGTCGGGCCCCTGCGCGCCCCAGAGGTAGGCTTCCTCCACCACCGAGAAGGAGGGCTCCTCCTTCTGCAGCTCGGAAAGCACGCGACGGCTCTGCAGGCAATGGGTGATGGCTGCTGGCATGGCTTCAGGCTCCTTTACCGGATTGATCGAAAAAGGGAGCACGGCAGCTCCGTACTCCCTCATCGTATCATATTTTGCGGAAGAATTAAAGAACTTTCGACAAAAAGTCCTTCAAGCGCGGATGCTGCGGATTGCCGAAGAACTCCTGCGGCGGGGCGTTCTCAAGGACATAGCCGTCCGCCATGAACAGGACGCGCGTCGCAACCTCGCGGGCAAAGCCCATCTCATGGGTGACGACGACCATCGTCATGCCGTCGTCTGCGAGCTCCTTCATGACCTGGAGCACCTCGCCGACCATCTCGGGGTCGAGGGCGCTCGTCGGCTCGTCAAAGAGCATCACGTCGGGCTCCATCGCCAGGGCGCGGACGATGGCGATGCGCTGCTGCTGGCCGCCGGAGAGCTGCGCCGGGTAGGCGTCCGCCTTCTCGGCGAGGCCGATGCGCTCGAGCAGCTGCATGGCCTGCTTGTCGGCCTGCTCCTGCGTCTTGAGCTTGAGACAGACCGGCGCAAGGGTGATGTTCTGCTTGACGGACAGGTGCGGGAACAGGTTGAAGTGCTGGAACACCATGCCCATCTTCTGGCGCAGACGGTCGACATCCGTACCGGGAGCGTTGATCTGCGTTCCCTCGAACCAGATTTCGCCGCCCGTGGGCGTCTCGAGGAGATTCAGGCAGCGCAGGAAGGTGCTCTTGCCGGAGCCGGAGGGGCCGACGACGACGATCTTCTCCCCTTTTCGGATCTCCTGATTGATCCCCTTGAGCACCTGCAGGTCCCCGTCCAGGGTGTGGAAGGTTTTTTCCAGATTTCTAACGCTTATCACTTCTCGCCAGCCTCCTTTCCAGACGCTTGAGAATCGTGGTCAGGCCAATCACCATCACGAGATAGACGGCGGCAACCACGAGGAAGGGCATATACGGAATGTAGGTAATGCTGCGGATGATATCGCCGCCCTTGGTGAGATCCTGGATACCGACGTAGCCGGCGACCGACGTCTCCTTGAGCAGGACGATGAACTCATTGAAAATGGCGGGCGCGACATTCTTGAACGCCTGCGGGAGGATGATGCGGACCATTGTGGTGCGTCCGCTCAGGCCGAGAGAGCGGCCCGCCTCCATCTGCCCTCTGTCCACAGACTGGATGCCGCTGCGGACAACCTCGGCGACATAGGCGCCGGAGTTGATGCCGAACGCAAGAATCGCCACCACAAGGGGCGGGACGAGCGGCGAGGTGATGATGACGAAATACATGATGAGCAGCTGCACCACCATCGGCGTGCCGCGGACCACCGTCAGATACAGGCCGCAGATCGCGTTCAGGAGAGAGATCGCTACCCCCGGGCGCTGCTTGGAGGAATAGGTGATGCGCACGAGGGCGGTCAGGCTGCCGAGCAGGATACCGATGACGACGGCGGCGAGCGTGATGATCAGCGTGTTGCCGAGGCCCTCCACCAGATACATATAACGGTTCTCATCAATGAAGCAGCGTGTAAACTGATCCGCCACGATGTCAAAAAAGGAGCTTATTTGATTGATGAGTCCATTCAAGCCATCCACTTCCTTTCCCTTGAAAAAATGGAAAAGGGACAGGCGGCAGAAACTGCCGCCCGCCCGTTCGATTCGCGTTGGCGCTCTGATTTATTCAGCGTCGATGTACTTGGAAACGATCTCGTCAAGCTCGCCGCTCTCCTGCATTTCAGCAAGAACCGCGTTGACCTTCTCCACGAGCTCGGTGTTGCCCTTCGAGATGGCGATGGCGTACTCCTCCTCGGTCAGGGCGGTGTCAAGCACCTTGATGGCGTCGGGGTTGTTCGCGACGAGCTTCTCGGCCGGGAAGTTGTCGATGACGACGGCGTCGATACGGCCAGCCATCAGGTCGGAGACAGCCTCCATACCCTTGTTGTAGCGTCTGACCTCGCCGACAGTGTACTCGCTCTCACCGTCCTCGTTGGTGCAGTACTGGTCGCCCGTCGTGCCGAGCTGGACGCCGACGGTCTTGCCCGCCAGATCCTCAGGGCCGGCAATCTCGCTGTCGACGGCGACGATGATGGCCTGGGAAGCATTGAAGTACGGATCGGAGAAGTCGACGCTCTTTCTGCGCTCGTCGTCAGCCGTCATGCCGGCGGCGACAATGTCGGCCTTACCGGACTGCAGGGCGGAGATCAAGGAATCGAACGCGATGTCGGTCACCTCGAGCTCGACGCCGAGGGATTCTGCGATCTTCTGGCTGATTTCGATATCGATGCCGACGACCTCGCCGCCGTCCTTGTACTCGAAGGGCTCGAACTCGGCGTTCGTGGACATCAGGAGCTTGCCGCTGTTCTGAATATCAGAGACGCTCCGGTAGGAGCTGCAGCCGGCGGCGCTGACAGCCATCAGGGCAGCCATGGCAAACGCAGCAATTTTTGCAATCTTTTTCATGTTTCCAGCCTCCAATTTTTTCTCACGGTTTTTCCGCATAGAATGTCTGTATTATATCGCATAAATATACGCAAAGCAAGCGTCTTGAGAAGACTGCCCGCTTTTTGTCGAAACTGTTCTCCTGCGACCCGTTTTTCGCGGCGGAATCTATCCACAATTCGGAGAAAGAAGCGCCGCCATATCGGGCGGAAGGGGAGAAAACAGGGAGACGCGCCCGCGCGTCACGGGATGGGAGAACGAGACGGCGGCGCAGTGCAGCGCCTGGCGCGGCAGCAGCGCGAGGGAGCCGCCGTACATATCGTCGCCGAGGAGCGGGTGGCCGATCGAGGCCATATGGACGCGGATCTGATGCGTCCGCCCCGTCTCGAGGCGAAAGGAAAGCAGCGAATAGCTGCCGAAAACGGCAAGCGACCGCCAGTGCGTCACAGCGCGCTCCCCGTCCGGACTGACGCAGCGCTGAATCCGGCGGCCGGGCATAAGCCCGATCGGGGCGTCAATCGTCCCTTCTCCAGTAAACGCTCCCTCGCAGAACGCGCGGTACTCCTTCTCCACCGCCCCTGCGAGGCGCGACGCGGCGAAGCTGTCCTTCGCGAGGACGACAAGGCCCGTCGTGTCGCGGTCGAGACGGTAGACAGGGTGATACTCCGGCGGCTCGCCGTTCTGCGAAAGATACCAGCAGACGGCGTTCGCGAGGCTGTCGCGGTCGTGACCGGGGCAGGGGTACATCGGCATGGCGGCGGGCTTCTCCGCGACGAGGAGGGACGTATCCTCCCAGAGTACGGACAGCGGAAGCGGCACGGGCTCCGCCGCGCAGGGGGCCGGCTCGATCACGAGGCGAACCGTGTCTCCCGCAGAGAGCGCCGTGCGCGCCGTTGCCTCCACCCCGTTGCGGGAGAGGCCGCCGGGCAGACGCTTCGCCGCCGTCAGGAGGCGGGCGGAGCATCCCGCATAGCCGCGCAGAAAGCCCTTGAGCGACGCGCCCTCGTACGCGGGCGGGACAATAAATTCAACGGCCTTCATACTTCCTCCTGACACAGAACAGCCGGACGCCGCGCGGCGTCCGGCTGCAGAATGCGATGATGAAAAATCAGCGAACCTCGTACGTCCAGCCGAGCTCATCCGGAAGCTTGCCCCACTGGATGCCCGTCAGGGTGTCGTACAGCTTCTGGGAGATCGGCCCGATCTCGCCGTTGTTGATGTCCATGACCTCGTCGCCCCACTTGAGGTGGCCGATCGGGGAGATGACCGCGGCGGTGCCGCTGCCGAAAGCCTCCTTGAGATGGCCTGTACGGGCGGCTTCGGCGACCTCGTCAATCGAGAGGCGGCGCTCCGTGACCTTCATGCCCCAATGCCTGAGGATCTCGATGCAGGACATTCTCGTAATGCCGGAGAGGATGGAGCCCTGCAGCGCCGGGGTGACGATCTCGTCGTCAATCACGAAGAAAACGTTCATTGTGCCGACTTCCTCAATGTACTTGCGCTCGACGCCGTCGAGCCACAGCACCTGGGTATACTGCTGCTTCTCGGCCTCATCCTGGGCCTTCAGAGACGCGGCGTAGTTGCCCGCCGTCTTCGTAAAGCCCATGCCGCCGCGGACAGCGCGGACATAATTCTTCTCCACATAAATCTTGACCGGGTTGAGCCCCTCGGGATAGTACGCGCCGACCGGGCAGCAGATAACCATGAAGATCAGGTGGTGCGCCGGATGCACGCCGACGTGCGGGTCAACGCCGATGATGAACGGGCGGATATACAGGGACGTCCCCTCGCCGCTCGGGATCCAGTCGCGCTCAATGGAAACGAGCTTCGCGATGGCTTCCTTCGCGAACTCCTCGTCGATGGGCGGGATGCAGAGGCGATCGTTCGAGACGTTCAGACGGGCCATGTTCTTCTCAGGACGGAACAGAAGGATGCGGCCGTCGACGGCGCGGTATGCCTTCATGCCCTCAAAGACCGACTGGCCGTAATGCAGGCACATGGAGGAGGGCTCGAGCTCAATCGGGCCGTAGGGGACGATGCGCGGATCGTGCCAGCCCTGACCGAGATCGTAGTCCATCATGAACATATGATCGGTGAAAATCGTACCAAAGGGCAGCGGATCGCCGGGCGCCGGCTTCTGCTTCGGATTCTTCGTCAATTCCAGTCTGATTTCCTGCATGGTGGGATGCCCTCTTTCTTCTCTTTGGGACGGAAATCCGCCTCGTTTTCATTTTTCCTCATTGTATCATCATTTGCCGAGCATTGCAAGGGATAATATGAATCCCAGAGGGGAAAATCCTGCACAAACATTGCGATTTTGCGCGCTTTCTCCTTGTGTTTGGGGGAATGTGCAAAGCAGAATGCAGGACGGCGTTTTCTCAGAAGCTCCGCAGTCCCTTCGGGTACCGGTTCTTGAGGCGGCCCCCCGAGCATTTCCCGAAGCCGGTCACGACGCCGCCGGCCGCGACGCCGCACCAGCCCTTCCAATCCCCGGGCGCGTCGATCTCCTCGCCGCGCAGGAAGGCGGCGAGCGCCGGGGAATCGAGCGGCAGACTGAGGCAGAGCCGCAGCTCTTCGGGGCGAGAGGCCATGAACAGGCCGTGGCAGGGTTCACACCGCTTCCCCTTTTTCTCGCACAGCAGGACGCCCGCGCGCAGGACACCGAGGCCGCGCAGCTCGGGGAGCTCCCGCGGCGCGAGGAGGACAAGGCCGCCCGCCAGGGCGAGCGCGGGCTCCCCTTCGGGATTTCGGAAGACCTCCCCCAGAATTTCCCGCGCGGCGGCGGAGACGGCGGGCGGGACGGCGGCAGGCTCCGCGCAGGCGGGCGGCAGCGCGTCCCCCTGCTTTCTCAGGAGGGCGACAAAGTGTCCCTCCCCCCCGTCCATCGGGAAAATCCGGCGCGCCGCGGTCATCCCGAAGAAGCCGGGGCGTCCTCCCGAAAGGCCGGTCTCGCCGAGGGAGAAGTCCTCATGGCGGGAGAGGAAGGCGGCGATCGTCTCCTCGTTCTCCTCGGGCGAAAAGGTGCAGGTCGAATAGACCAGCGTGCCGCCGGGACGCAGCGCGCAGGCCGCGTCATCAAGGATCGCCCGCTGGCGGACGGCACAGGAGCGGACGTGCTCCTCGCTCCACTCTGCGACCGCCTGCCCGTCGCGGCGGAACATTCCCTCGCCGGAGCAAGGCGCGTCGACGAGGACGCGGTCGAAGAAGCCCTCGAGCGCCGGGCAGAGCGTCTCGGGACGGCACGAGGAGACGACGGCGTTTCTGACGCCCATGCGCTCGAGGTTCGAAAGCAGGACGTTCGCACGGCTCCTGACGACCTCGTTGCTCCACAGCAACCCCTCCCCGCCGAGCAGGGCGGCGATCTGCGTCGACTTGCCGCCCGGCGCGGCGCAAAGGTCGAGCACCCGCTCCCCCGGCTGCGGAGCGAGGGCCGTCACGGCGGAGGACGCCGAGGGCTCCTGCGAGTAAACCGCGCCGGCGTGATGCAGCGGGTGCGCGCCGATTTTCCCGCCCTCCGGCGGGTAGTAAAACGAGAGCGGCGAAAACGGCGTCCTCTCAAGCGGGAACGGAAAGGAGGCGAGCAGCGTCTCCTCCGTGCATTTGAGCGTGTTGAGCCGGATCCCCCGGAAATGGGGCTCTTCGCAGCACGCGAGATAAGCGGGATATTCGTCCCCGAGCAGCGACTGCATCCTGCGAAGGAAGGGGGCGGGCAAATCCATGACGATTCCTCCTTGCGGCAAAAAGCGGCGCCTTCTGCCAATGTCGCGATTATTGTATCACATCCCGGCACGCCGTGGCAACCGCCGCCGGGCCCATCTTTTTTTCCGATCCACACGCATAATCCCGCCGCCGGGCTTCATACTAACAACACGCCCCCAAAAGGGGAGCGAAGAAATAACAAGGCGAAAAAAGGAGACAGAATCATGAACGACAAGACGATGAACAAGAAGGGCTCCAACGCCAAGAACTCCAACACGAAGCCGCAGGATGTGACGAACCGCAAGGATCCCTCCTCCAAGACCGACAATGGGAATTCCTACAGCAACTACCGCTCCCAGAACTCCGGCATGAACTGCGACTGACGCAGGAACGCTGAAAAACAGGGTGAAAAGCGTGACGCTTTTCACCCTGTTTTTTCGTCAGCGGCGTTTCTCCCTGTTCTGCCTGCGCTGCTTCCGCTTCGCCCGCGCGCCGGAAATCAGCTCGCCGAGCGTGCTGTCGTCCGACTTTGGGCTGCGGAAGCCCTCTCCCGTGATGGAGCCGGCCTCCCCCACGATGAGGAACGCGTTCTCGTCGCACTCGTGGACGATGTCGATGACGCGATGCACCTCGTCGCGTCGGACGGCGCACAGGAGCACCTCTCCCGGACGGCCGCTGTAGCCGCCGCGGGCGGAGAGCTTCGTCACGCCCCTCTCGATCTCCTTGAGAATCCGGGACGCAATTTGCTCGTTCTTTTCAGAGAAGACGTAGAGCAGCTTTCCTGTCCCGATGTCGGTGCCGTAGAGGATGGCGTCGATGACGCGTGACGAGACGAACGCGGCGATGGAGGCGTGCAGGCCGCTCTCAAGACTTTGATAGACGATCGCGGAGAAGAGGATGATCATCCCGTCGACCGTCAGCATCAGCCGCCCCATCGAGAGATGGCGGAAGCGCCGGCCGAGAAGGCGGGCAATGAGATCGCTGCCTCCCGTCGTCGCGCCGCGCAGAAAGACGAGCGACAGGCCGAGTCCTTCAAGCGCGCCGCCGCAGATGGCGGCCAGAAGCGGCTCGTTCGTGTACGGCGTGAGGACGTCCGGAATCAGGAGGGAAATAGCGTCGATCGCCATCGAGGACAAAAAGGTCGCAAGGATGGTTTTCCCGACGAGCTTGTAGCCAATCTCCAGGATCGCCCAGAGAAAAATCGGCAGATTGAGCAGGAAGGCCATCGCGCCGATCGGAAAGCCCGTCAGATAATTGATCACAGTGGACAGACCCGTCAGCCCGCCCGGCGCGAAATGATTCGGCGCGGCAAAGAGCTTGACGGCACAGGCGAAAATAAATCCGCCCGCAGCGAAGCAGAAGACATCTCCCAGCATGACGAGCGGAAGGCTTCTCGTTTTTTTCACAGACACCCCTCCTCAGCAAGCGGGGGCGTTTTCCTCCCCGCAGATCGTGTCGAAGAACAGGCGAAGCCGCTCGAGCTCGCCCTTGAGGTAAACATAGCCAAACAGCGCTTCAAACGCCGTGGCGGCGTGGTAATCCGCCGGATCGGCGTTTTTCGGGACGTGCGTCACATGGGCGTTTCGCCCGCGGCGGAACACGTCCGCCTCCTCCTGCGTCAGAAGCGGCAGCAGACGCTGCGCCGCGCCGGCCTGCGCCTGACAGCAGACCTGCTCGACGGCGCGCCTGTGCAACTTGTTGACCGAGCAGTTTCCCTGGCAGACAAGGCGCTCGCGCACGAACAGCTCGAACACGGCGTCCCCGACGAAGGCGAGCGTCAGCGGGCTGAGCTGGCGCGGATCGCACGGCTCCTGTAGAAAGCGTTCCATTTCTGCGGCTCCTTTATTCCATGAAATCAAATTCCAGATCGTACATACTGACCGTGTCGCCCTCCTGGACGCCGGCCTCCCGCAGCGCGTCGATAACGCCGGAGGAGATGAGAACGCGCTGGAA
>CASFAA010000221.1 GCA_949292505.1 uncultured Oscillospiraceae bacterium | reverse complement strand
CGATCTCACCCTCGGTGATGGTCTCGCAGCGGCAGACAATCTGGCCGTACAGCGGATTTTTCGCGATCGCGGCGGCGCGCTCCTCGTGGGAGAGGTGCTTGAAGCGCACGACACGGCGCTCATCGAGGAACCCCTCCTTCTCCTCGAGCGGGAGGCCCGCCTCGCCGAGCATCCGCACGACGTCGCGCGCGATGGCCGGGGCGGACGTCAGACCGGGGGACTTGATCCCGGCGATATTGAAGAAGCCCTTCTGCTCCGTCTCGCCGACGAGAAAGTCGTCGATTTCCGTGTTGGCGCGCAGGCCGGCGAAGTTGCGGATCGAGTCGCGGAAGCCGATGTCCGGCACGGAGAGCTGCGCCATTTTCTTGACGAAGGCAAGGCCCTCGCCCGTCGTGCCGAGGTCGTCCTTCTCCGCGTCCTCGGCGTTCGGGCCGACGATGAGATTGCCGTGCACCGTCGGCGAGACGAGCACGCCCTTGCCCACCTTGCTCGGGCACTGGAAAATCACATGGTTCACGAGCGTGCCCTGGCTCTTGTCGAGCAGGTAATACTCGCCCTTATTCGCCGTGACGGTGAAGCGGTGCGGCGCGGCCATGTCGTTGACCCTGTCGCTCCAGATTCCGGCGGCGTTGACGACGAAGCGCGTCTCGAGGACGTGCGAACCAGCCGTCACACGGAAGCCGCCGTCCGTCTTCTCGATCGACGTGACCTCGCTGTCGAGAAGCACCTCGGCGCCGTTTTTGACGGCGGTCTCCGCGAGCGCGATGGCGAGCTCCCACGGGCTGACGATGCCCGCCGTCGGCGCGAGAAGGGCGCTTGTGACCTTCTCGCTCACGTTCGGCTCGAGCTCACGCACCTCCTGCGCGGTGAGCACGCGCAGGCCGGGCACGCCGTTCTGTTCGCCGCGCGCGCACAGCTCGCGGACGAGCGCGTCCTGCTGCCCGTCGAAGGCGAGCACGAGGCTGCCGATCTGCTTGTAGGGAACGTCAAGCTTTCCGCAGAGCTCTTTCACAAGGGCGTTGCCCTCCACGTTGTACCGCGCCATTTTCGTGCCGGGGTGCGGGTCGTAGCCCGCGTGCACGATGGCGCTGTTCGCCTTCGTCGTGCCGACGGACACGTCGTTCTCCTTCTCCGCCAACACGGCGCGGAGCTTGTAGCGGCTCAGCTCATAGAGCAGCGAGCAGCCGCAGATTCCGCCTCCGATGACGACTACGTCTACCATCTTTTCTCCTCCTGCCTCTCCATGTTCCGTGAGGACGCAAAAAAGCCAAGCAAAGCTAAGCCCTCCGCGGGCTTTCTCTTTGCTTGGCTCAACATCTCACGCAAATTTCTATTCTGTTTTTCCGGAAATGCCTTCCGAATCAAGTATATTGTAGCACCTCCGCGCGAAAAAAGCAAGAGGTTGTTACATCGACCAGACGGCGGGGTTGGTGGTGGAGACGGCGCACGCTCCGGCTCCGAGGGCGGCGATGACGTCCTCCTTGTCGGCGATGAGCCCTCCCGCGATGACGGGCGTCTGCGTCTCGAGACAGATACGGCGGATGATCTTCGGCATCACGCCGGGCAAAATCTCGATGAAATCGGGCCGTCCCGCGTCGTGGCGGCGCGTCACGTTCGAGAGCGCCATGGAATCGATGACGAAAAAGCGCTGCACCGTGCAGAAGCCGAGCTCCGCCGCCCGCGCGACGATCGGCTGCTTCGTGCTGATGATCCCGTCCGCCTCCGTAAACTCGCGGATGAAATCGACGCTGACCTCCTTCGCGCTGAGGCCCGCGACGAGATCGAGGTGCACCATCGCGTACCGCCCCGCCCGCTTGACGCGCGCAACGATGCGCGGGATGCTGCACACCGTCCCGTACAGGATGAACACGACCTTCACGTCGGTCGCGAGGCACTGCTCGAGCTCCGCGTCGTCCTTCACGGCAGCGATCACGGGGCCGTCCTCTAAAATCTCTCTGAAATTCGGCATTGTGTTTCCTCCCCAGGTGCGGTCTCATGCCGTTCCCGGGTTATTTTACCACAAACCGGAGCGCCGCGCAAGCAGCCCCTGTTCAAAACAAATGAACGGTACGCCAGAGGAGGACGAGCTTTGCAATTCCGGTCACAAGCCCGCCGAGGGCGGAGACGATCAAAAGCACCACGCCAAGGGCAGGGACGAAAATCGCCGCGATGCCGGCAATCCCCACAATCAGAATCACAAGCACGGCCTTCCACAGCGTCCGCCAGTTCTCCCCGAGCCGGGGATCGAAGCGCTCCGCGAGCGCCGCGTGCGCCTGATACTCATACCGCGCGGAAATAAGCGAGATCGCCGCCGCGGCGAACGCAGCCAGAATCAGCAGCGCGGGCGACCACACGAGCAGAATGGAGAGGAGCGAGACGGCGCACGAAACGAGAGACAGAACGCCGGCCATCCCGTACGCCTCCTCCTCGCGGGAAAGGCGCAGCAGCACAACGCCATACGCGGCGGAACAGATCGTCTGCACCACATTCCAGGAGACCGTGACGCCGTTCGCCGCCGCCTCTCCCGTATTGATGTTGATGTGGAACAGCAGCAGGATCGACAGCACGAACAGCGCCCACAGCCACGGCGCGATCTCCGGGCCGTTCCGGCTCCGCGCAAGACGCTGATCAATCTCCTCCCGGCGGCCGTCGAGCTTCTCCGCCTGCGTGTCGTGCCAGCGGCGGTACGTCCCGCACGAGACACGGAAGCGGCACGCGGAGCAGGCCGGATAGCCGTGCTCCCGGCGGCAGCGCGCGAGCTCGCACTCGCCGGTCCCCTTTTGGCCCGGTCCCTGCGCACAGCCGGGGCAATCCCTGTTCTGCAGATGCGGACACGCGTCGCAGGCTTTTCCGCAAAGGCCCTCGTTCATGCGTTCTCTCTCCTTCTCTTTTTCTCCTCCCGCTTCTCGCACTGCTCCGCGAAGCGCTTGAGCAGGCGGACGGTTCTGACCAGATAAACCAGAATCAAAATATCCGCGGCGGCCGCTGCGGCGGTGCAGAGAAAAGACAAGATGCCGACGCCGAGATAAGCTCCCAGCCGCTGCACGCCGACCGCCATGTCGAGCGGCGCGGCAGGATCGAGATCGGTATGCAGCAGCAGAGCATTCACAACGGGATACAGGATCGAAAGCCCCGCGCTGCACGCATTCGCCGCGACAGCCCAAAACCGCAGCCGTCTCCATTTTTCCGAAAGCTCATCTCCCCGCGCCGCCTCCCGCAGGGCGTCAAGCTCCAGGAATGTCCCTGCCAGAGAGGCAGCCAGCCCGGCGCACGCCAAAACCAGGGTCAGCACCGTCATGCCGGAAAACAGGAGTTCCAGCAGGGAGATCCCCGCGCAGCAGAAGAAGATCACCGAGGCCCTGCCAAAGCGCGGACAGACGCGCGACGCCCACAGCAGCACACTCCCCAGCGCAGCATTCCAGACGGCGGGAACCGCCTCCGTGCCTGTGATTTTCAGGATGGCAGCCTGAACGGCATAGAGGCAGAGCGCACCGTACATCCAGAAGAGCGGCCAAAGCCGTTTGGAAAGCTCCCGCGCCTGCTCGCCGGACAATTCCAGGCGGATCGGTTTCTCCTGCGGCGCTTTTTTCGGCCTGTCCCCTTTGGTGTGTTTTTTTCTGTTGCCCACTGCTCCGCCCCCCTTTCTTTTATCATACTATAGGCCGCAAACAAGGGCAAGCAGCAATGCTGTTGTTTTTGGGAGAAATGAAACGCCCGGATGCGATGCGTCCGGGCGTCCTGCTTATTTCAGTTTCCAGAGGAAAGAGCCGTGCGCGGGGAGCGCCGCTTCCGCGGGGGAAGCGACGGGCTCATGCGTCCACAGGTCGCGGACGGGCGCGCCCTCGAGGCCGAGCGCGGAAAGCGGGACGGCGAAGGTCTTCTGCTCATCCGAGAGGTTGAAGCCCGCGAGGTACAGGCCGCCGTCCGGGGCGTCGCTCGCCCAGAGGCGGAAGTCGTCCGTCTTGTCGAGCTGGCGCGGGTTCGCGCCCTGCTGGTTGACGGCAATCACCTCGTCGTTCGTCAGGAGCGAGAGCGTCCAGTCGTCGTTCTGCGGCAGATCGCCGCCGACCATCAGCGGGGAACGGAAGACGCACCACAGCGTCAGCATGGCGCGCTGCTCGTCCCTCGTGAAGTTCGTCATGCGCGGGCTGCGGAAGCCGATGCCGATTTTGCCGAGCGGCAGCATATCGCAGTCCGGCCAGCTGCCGGGGCCGACGTGCGCCTGCCACAGCTCGCAGCGGTAAAACATATTCCGCAGCAGCTCCCACTTGTCCCAGAAGTCGTCCGTCATGCGCCACATATTCGCGTACGTCTTGAGGTGCCACGCCTCCTCGATGACCGCCGGCCCGGGCGAGAGGCTGAGCACCATCTCGCGGCCGCAGCCGGCGATGGCCTTCGCAATCATCTCAACCTCCTTCGCCGCGGAGTACGGGTTTCCGGCGTACAGGTTCGTGTTGCAGATGTCGTCCACCTTGACAAAGTCGACGCCCCATTCGGCGTAGAGCCGGAAGATGGAGTCATAGTACGCCTGCGCGCCGGGACGCGACGCGTCGACGCCGTACATATCGCCGTTCCACTTGCAGATGGAGAACGGGCTCGCGATCTTGTCCGCCGTGACGTTGGTTCCGAGAACGGGCAGGTGCGCGTGCACCGCCTGGCGCGGGATACCGCGCATGATGTGGATGCCGAACTTGAGGCCCATCGCGTGGATTTCGTCCGCGATCGGGCCGAAGCCCTTCCCGCCCGCGCTGCTCGGGAAGCGGTTCTCCGCCGGGATCTGACGGCCGTACTCGTCGAGGCAGAGCGCCGCGAAGGGGCGGTACTCGCCCTCCTCCGTGCCGGCGAGCGGCTCCGACCACTGGATGTCGCAGACGACGTACTGCCAGCCGTGCGCCTTGAGGTGGTCGCGGACATAGCGCGCGTTCGCCATGAGCTGCTTCTCCGTCACGTTCGCGGCGAAGCAGTCCCAGCTGTTCCAGCCCATCGGCGGCGTCTGCGCGACGTTTCTGGATTTCTGAAAAATCATTTTGTCTTTGCTCCTTCCCTCCCGCGCGCCATTGCCACGCGCGGGTTCGTCTTCTCCTCTTTACTCTATCCGATTCCGCCCGCCGCGTCAATCCCCCGTCACGGAGCAGCCCTCGCGGACGTAGAGCGGGAGCGTCTCATACCCGCACGTCTCGCGGAACCAGCCGGGGCCCTGCCGCTTCTCGCCGGAGAGCAGGTGCGTCCACATCCCTGCCGGGAGGTAATACTCGGCCTCGCCGCTCTCGTTCATCACCGGCGCGACAAGCAGCGCGCCGCCGAGCATATACTGGCGGTCGAGCGTCAGGCAGACCGGGTCGTCCGGGAATTCGAGAAGCATCGGGCGCAGGACGGGCACGCCCGTCTCGGCTGCCTCGCGCCCGAGGCGCACGAGGTACGGCGTCAGGCGCTGCTTGAGCTCGCAGAAGGCGCGCGTGACCTGCACGGCCTCCTCGCCGTACAGCCACGGCACCTTGTACTCCTGATTGCCGTGGTAGCGGCTGTGCGAGGAGAGTAATCCGAACGCCGTCCAGCGCATATAAATATCAGGCGTGCAGCCCGACTCGAAGCCGCCGATGTCGTGGCTCCAGTAGGCGAAGCCGGAGAGCGCGAGCGACAGCCCGCCGCGCAGCGATTCGGCCATCGACGGGTACGTCGAGAGGCAGTCGCCGCCCCAGTGCAGCGGGAGGGTCTGCGAGCAGGCTGTCGCGCTGCGCGCAAAGAGGCACGCCTCCCCCTTCCCCTTTTTCCGCTCGAGCAGCTCAAACACCGCTTTGTTATACAGATAGGTGTAGTAGTTGTGCATCCCCTCGGGGTCGGAGCCGTCGAACCAGCGGACGCCGTACTTCGCTGCCTTCGGGCCGTAGAACGGCTCGGACGTCGGGATGCGCTCGCCGAAGTCCGTCTTGAAACAGTCGACGCCCATGTCGACGAGCGCGGCAAGCTTCTCCTGATACCAGGAGACGGCGTCCGGATTCGTAAAGTCCACGAGCGCCATGCCTGCCTGCCAGCGATCCCACTGCCAGACTCCGCCGTCGCCCGTGCGGACGAAGTACCCGTTTTGAAGCCCCTCCTCAAAGATCGGCGACTTCTGCGCGATGTACGGGTTGATCCAGACGCAGACCTTCAGCCCGCGCGTGTGCAGCTTTTCGAGCAGGCCCTTCGGGTCGGGGAAGACCTTCTCATTCCACAGAAAGCTCGACCACTCGAACTCCTTCATCCAGAAGCAGTCAAAATGGAAGACGGAGAGCGGGATCCTCCGCTCGAGCATCCCGTCGACGAACGAGAGGACGGTCTTCTCGTCGTACTCCGTGGTGAACGAGGTCGAGAGCCACAGGCCGTACGACCACGCGGGCAGCTCCGGCGCGCGTCCCGTCAGGGCGGTGTACTGCGTCAGCACCTCCTTCGGCGTGTCGCCGGAAAAGACGAAATATTCCAGCTCCTCGCCGAGGACGGAGAACTGCGTCTTCGACGCCGTCTCGCTGCCGATCTCGTAGGAGACGCGTCCCGTCGAGTTGACAAAGACGCCGTACTTCCGGCTGCTGAGGAAGAACGGCACGTTCTTGTACGCCTGCTCGCTGTCGGTGCCGCCGTCGGCGTTCCACAGGTCGACGCTCTGGCCGTTCCTGACGAACGGGCCGAAGCGCTCGCCGAGGCCGTAGATGTTTTCGCCGACGGAGAGCTCGAGCTTTTCGCGCAGGTACGTCTCGCCGGTGCTTTGATCGAGGATGTGCGCCATCCCCTTCGGGCCGGTGAACGTCAGCAGCT
>CASFAA010000220.1 GCA_949292505.1 uncultured Oscillospiraceae bacterium | reverse complement strand
GGCGGCTGCGCATCCGCCGCAAAGGTACGGACGGCGGGCACAACGGGCTGAAAAGCATCATTTATCACTTGAACAGCGATGCTTTTCCCCGCATCAAGATCGGCGTCGGCAAAAAGCCGAACCCCGAGTGGGACCTCGCGGACTGGGTGCTCTCACGCTTTTCGCCCGCCGACCTCAAGGCGCTCGACCCGGTGCTCGACCACGCCGCCGAGGCCGTGGAGTTCATCGTCAACGGAAAGCTGCAGGAAGCGCAGAACCGCTTCAACTCCTGAGAAAGCCGGCGAGTCCCCCATGGATAATTTCCTGTTCAGCGTCAACGCGACGTTCCCCATTTTCCTCGTCATGCTCGCCGGGTGGCTGCTGCGCCGGTTTGGGATGCTGACGCAAGGCTTTGTCGACGTCGCGAACAAGTTTAATTTCTACGTCACGCTCCCGATCCTGCTCTTCACCGAAATTTCGCAGATGAGCCTCTCCGACGCGTTCGACCCCGCGTTCTTCTTCTATTGTATGGGCGCGACGCTCATGGGCATCGTCCTTATCTGGACGCTTTCCGCCATCTTCGTCAAGGACAGGAAGCTGCTCGGCGCGTTCGTGCAGGGCTGCTACCGCGGCAGCCCCGCCGTCATGGGCGTGGCCTTCGTGATGAATATGTACGGCAACGCCGGGGCGTCGCCGCTGATGATCGTCGCTTCGGTGCCGCTGTTCAACATCTTCGCCGTGCTGATTCTCACCATCCACGGCGACGGCGGCGGCTTCCATCCGGCCCAGCTCAAAAAGGCGCTGCTCGGCGTGTGCAAAAACCCGATTCTCCTCGGAATTCTCGCCGGGCTGCTCTTTTCGGTTACCGGCTGGCGTTTCCCGACGCTCATTGACAAGACGCTCGGCTATTTCGCCGATATGTCCACCCCGATCGCCCTTATCGCGATCGGCGCGGGCGTGCAGCTCGGGGAGGCGTTCGCGCGGTGGAGGCCGACGCTCCTTGCCGCCTTCATCAAGCTGATCGCCCTGCCCGGCGTGTTCCTCACGCTGGCCGTTGTCCTCGGCTTTCACGGCGACCAGCTTGTCGCCCTGCTCGCGATGCTCGGCCTGGCCACGACGCCGAGCGCGTATATTATGGCAAAGAACATGAAGAACGACGACGTTCTCACCTCGGGGATCATCGTCGTCACGACGCTGCTCTCGAGCGTCACCGTCACCGGCTGGATCTTCCTGCTGCGGACGCTCGGAAAAATCTGAAAGGGAGGACGCCATGAAATTCCTGCACGCCATGATGGGGAAGCTCCCCGAGTTCCAGACGCTTGAGCGCGCCGTCTCGGCGGGAGCGCTGCCCGCCGCCGTCACGGGGCTCTCCGCCGTCCACAAGGCGGCCTTCATCGCCGCGCTCTGTGTGCGGGAGAAGCGCCGCGCCGTCGTCCTCACGGGCGAGGAGTCGGAGGGGCAGAGGCTCTGCGAGGATCTGCGCGCGATGGGCCTGCGCCCGCTGTTCTACCCCTACCGCGACTTCGCCCTGCGCGACGCCGAGGGCGCGTCGCACGAGTTTGAGCGCCAGCGCCTGCAGGTGCTGGCCCTGATGGCCGCCGGGGAATACGACGCCGTCGTCTGCTGCCCGGACGCCGCGCTGCAGTACACGCTCCCGCCCGCGGAGCTCCGCCGCCGCACCGTCACGCTCCGCCCGGGGATGCAGCTTTCGATGGAGCAGGCGGAGGCCGCCCTTCTCGCGTGCGGCTACGAGCGCACGGTTGAGGTCGACGGCAGCGGCCAGTTCTCGCGCCGCGGCGGCATTCTCGACGTGTTCACGCCGGACGCCGCCCAGCCTGCCCGTCTCGAGTTCTGGGGAGACGAGATCGACACCATCTCCCTCTTTGACGTCGAGACCCAGCGCCGCACGGAGACGATCGAGGAGCTGCTGCTCGCCCCGGCCGTCGAGGCGCTTGCCGGAGATCCGGCCGCCCTCGCGGAAAAAATCCGCAGGCTTGCTTCTTCGCTGCGCGGGAAAACCGCCGCGAAGGCGAAGGAGGTGCTCCTTTCGCAGGCGGAGAAGCTCGCCGCCGGGCTGCACCTGAGCTGCCTTGACAAGTTCATCCCCCTGCTCTACGAGGCCCCGGCGACGCTCTTTGACTACGCGCCGGACGCCCTCGTCTTTCTCAGCGAGTCCAACAAGTGCCGCGAGCGGCTGCGCTCGACGCTGTGGCAGTGGGGCGAGGATGTGAAGGACTACCTCGAGGAGGGCGTCCTGTGCCGCAGCCTGTCGCAGTACATGGAGGACTGGCCGTACCTGCTCACGCGCTTCGACCGCGCCGGAGTCTACCTCGACGTGTTCGCGCGCGGCGGGTACGACACGGCGGTGCGCGAGCAGATCGCCGTCACGGCGCGCCAGCTCTCCGTCTGGGGCGGCAGCACGCAGCTTTTGAGCGAGGATCTCGCGGCCATGCTCCACAACCGCTGGGCGTGCGTCGTCCTCGCGGGCAACGAGCGCAGCGGCCAGACCGTCGCCGCCGACCTGCGCGCCCAGGGCCTGCCCGCCGCCCACCTCGACAACCCGGAGACCGTCCAGCGGGGTACTGTCGTCGTCACCAGCGGCGCGCTCTCGGCGGGCTTCGAGTATCCCGGCGCGTTCTTCGGCCTCATCACCCACGGCCGCACCGCGCAGGGGGCGGTGAAGAAGAAAAAGCGCCAGAAGAACAGCCAGGAGATCTACAGCCTCGCCGATCTCACGCCCGGCGACTACGTCGTCCACGTCTCGCACGGCGTCGGCGTGTTCGAGGGCATCCACAAGCTCGATATGCACGGCGTCGTCAAGGACTATATCAAGGTGCGGTACGCGAAGGGCGACACGCTGTACGTCCCCGTCACGCAGCTCGATCTCGTGAGCAAATACATCGGCCCGCGCGAGGACTCCGCCGTCAAGCTCAGCCGTCTCGGCGGCACGGAGTGGCAGAAGGCGAAGACGCGCGTGCGCCACGCCGTGCGCGACATGGCCAAGGAGCTCATCGCGCTCTACGCGAAGCGGATGCAGGTCAAGGGCCACGCCTTCCCGGAGGACACCGACTGGCAGCGCGACTTTGAGGCGCATTTTGAGTATGAGGAGACGGAGGATCAGCTCCGCTGCATCGACGAGATCAAGAGCGACATGGAGCGTTCTTCGCCGATGGATCGCCTCCTGTGCGGCGACGTCGGCTTCGGCAAGACGGAGGTCGCCCTGCGCGCCGCGTTCAAGTGCGTCTCCGACAGCAAGCAGTGCGCCATTCTGGTGCCGACGACCATCCTCGCCTGGCAGCATTTCCAGACGATCACGCGGCGCATGGAGGGCTTCCCGGTGCGGGTCGAGATCCTCTCACGCTTCCGCACGCCGAAGCAGCAGGAGGAGATTCTGCGCCGCCTGCGGCACGGCGAGATTGACATCGTCGTCGGCACGCACCGCCTCGTGAGCAAGGACGTCGCGTTCCGCGATCTCGGCCTTGTCATCATCGACGAGGAGCAGCGATTCGGCGTCGCGCAGAAGGAGCGGCTCAAAACCATCTGCGCGAACGTCGACCAGCTCACCCTCTCCGCGACGCCGATCCCGCGCACGCTCAACATGGCGCTTTCCGGCATCCGCGACATGAGCGTCATCGAGGAAGCGCCGCACGACCGCCATCCCGTGCAGACGTACGTCCTCGAGCACGACGACGGCGTCGTCTATGAGGCGCTGCGCCGCGAGATCCGCCGTGGCGGGCAGGCGTACTACCTGCACAACGACGTCGCCACCATCGAGCGCGTCGCGGCGAAAATTCAGGCCGCCATCCCGGAGTCGCGCGTCGGCTTCGGCCATGGGAAGATGAACGAACAGGAGCTCTCCGAGGTGTGGCGGAAGATGATCGACCACGAGATCGACATTCTCGTCTGCACGACGATCATCGAGACGGGCGTGGACGTGCCGAACGCGAACACGCTCATCATCGACAACGCCGACCGCCTCGGCCTGTCGCAGCTGCACCAGATCCGCGGCCGCGTCGGCCGCTCGAGCCGCCGCGCGTACGCCTACCTGACGTTCACGCGCAGCAAGGTGCTCTCTGACGTCGCTCAGAAGCGCCTCGCCGCCATCCGCGAGTTCACGGAGTTCGGCTCCGGCTTCAAGATCGCGATGCGCGACCTCGAGATCCGCGGCGCGGGCAACATCCTCGGCGGCGAGCAGCACGGGCACATGGAGGCCGTCGGCTACGACCTCTATCTCAAGCTTCTCGGCGAGGCGATCCGCCGCGAGAAGGGCGAGGAGGTGCAGGAGATCGACGCCGGCTGCCTCGTGGACGTGCAGATCCAGGCGCACATCCCGGAGCGCTACATTGCCGATCTCAACCAGCGGCTTGACGTGTACCGCCGCATTGCCGACGTCCGCACGCGCGAGGACGCCCTCGACGTCACCGACGTGCTGATCGACCGCTTCGGCGAGCCGCCGGAGAGCGTCAACGGCCTGCTTGAGATCGCCCTCCTGCGCAGCCAGGCCGCCGCCCTCGGCGTCTCGGAGATCAAGCAGCAGGGCGAGACGATCCTGTTCTACCAGAACAAGATCGACATGAAGCAGGTCTCGCGCCTCGTCTCCGGGATGAAGAAGCGCGTCATGGTCAACGCCGGCGCGAAGCCGTATATCAGCGTGAAGCTTTCCGGCACCCCGCTCGACACCATGCGCGAGACGCTTTCCCTCATGCAGGGGTGACGGTACGGCTCCCGGAACAACAGGGCGGGAAACGCCGCCCCGGGGGACAATGAGGCGCAGCGTCGCGTCCCCGCGGCATATCAAAACGGCAGAACCCCGCGCCTGCCCTCCGCGGCAGCCTGAGCTCCCCTCCGCCTCCCGGCGGAGGGGAGTTTTTTGTGCGCTTATGTCGGTAAGTTTAAAACTTTTTTAAGCATTTGAGATAGAAATTGCTTTTTTCGCGCCCATATGGTAAAGTGAGGCTGAAGTCCTGCGGCAGGCGCGGGACAGATTGTTTGTGGGAGGAATTTTTATGGCTTTGACGCAGGAACAGCTGCTTGGACGCCTTGAGCCCCCGTCGGGACTTGTCGACGCGGTGCTCGATACCGACACCTTCAACGAAATTGACGATCAGTACGCCCTTTCATACCTCATCCGTTCCCCGGAGCGGGTGAATCTGCAGGCCGTCTACGCCGCCCCGTTCTGGAACGAGAAGTCGGAGGGGCCCGCCGACGGTATGGAAAAAAGCTATGAGGAGATCCTGCGCATTCTCGCCCTGCTCGGCGAGGAGGGACGCAGCGTTTACAAGGGATCGGCGGCCTATCTGCCGGATGAGCATACGCCGGTCGATTCCCAGGCGGCGCGCGATCTGGTGCGCCGTGCCATGGCGCGCCCGGCGGACGGCGCGCCGCTGTACGTCGTCGCGATCGGCGCCATCACGAACGTCGCCTCGGCGCTGCTTCTCGAGCCCGCGATCGCCGATCGCATTGTGCTCGTCTGGCTGGGCGGAAACGCGCATCACTGGCCGGACACGAAGGAGTTCAACCTCAGTCAGGACATCGCGGCGGCCCGCGTCGTCTTCGGCTGCGGCGTTCCGCTCGTCCAGCTCCCGTGCATGGGCGTCGTGAGCGCCTTTACCGTCACAGGGCCGGAGCTGACGCATTGGCTTTCCGGGAAAAACGCGCTGTGCGAATACCTGCTTGACGTCACAACGAAGGAGGCGGTGCGCGGAAGCTCCCTGCCGACGTGGAGCCGCGTCATCTGGGACGTGACGGCGGCCGCATGGCTCACCGGCGATTTTGTGCGCACTGCGCTCGTCCACAGCCCGATTCCCGAGTATGACAATCATTTCGCCTTTGACGCGCGGCGTCATTTCATCCGCTGCGCGTACCACATCGAGCGCGACGCGCTCGCGTGGGATTTGTTCCGCAAGCTTGCCGGAGAATGAAGAGTCAGGAGGAAGAATGTATGAAAGGCTTAACCGAGAGAGAGCAGGGGATGCTCCGCTGGTTCTACAAGGATGGCGTCCTCCCCTTTGACGGAGATCAGGTGACCGTTACCCACGGCGGCGACGGCATTTCCGTCTGCCGCGCGGGGGACGAGGTGCGCGTGCAGCTCGCGCGCGAGGCGTATTTTGGGCGTGCCCTCGTGCTCTTGGAAGAAGGCTTTGCTGCGGGCGGAGACTTTTCCGTGGAGGAGAAGCCCGCGTACCGCGACCTTGGGCTGATGGCCGACTGCTCGCGCGGCGCGGTACTCAGCCGCGAGGGCTTCCAGCAGCTCGTCGTCCGCCTCGCGCGGATGGGCTTCACGGTGCTGCAGCTGTACATCGAGGACGTGTACGAGCTTCCCGGCTACCCATATTTCGGCTGGGGGAGAGGGCGCTATTCGCAGGACGATCTGCGCTTCATGGACGACTTTGCCTACGCTTTCGACATCGAGCTCATCCCGGCGATCCAGACGCTCGCCCATCTGCGCCAGATTTTCCGTTGGCCCGCGTTCTCCGGCGTCCACGATCTCGACGACATTCTTCTCGCGGACGAGCCCAAGACATACGAGCTCGTCGGCGCGATGTTCTCGCTCTTCTCCTCGTGCCTGCGGACGCGCCGCATCAACATCGGCATGGACGAGGCGCACCTCGTCGGCCTCGGCAAATATCTCGACCGAAACGGCTACCATGACCGGATGCAGATCATGCTCGACCATTTCAGCCGCGTCTACGCGCTCGCGAAGGAAAACGGCCTGCATCCGATGATGTGGAGCGATATGTTTTTCCGCCTCGCGTCCGGCGGAGAGTATTACGCGAAGGACTGCCGCATGGATCCGCGCATTGCCGAAACCATTCCGGAGGACGTTTCCCTTGTCTATTGGGATTACTATTCCGAGGATGCCTCGACGTACGACGGGATGCTTGACCGCCACGCAGAAATGACGAAGAACATCATCTTTGCCGGCGGCGCGTGGAAGTGGCTCGG
>CASFAA010000219.1 GCA_949292505.1 uncultured Oscillospiraceae bacterium | reverse complement strand
CCGTCCCCGCGGCCTCGTCGTTTGACGGCGGCAGCGGAACCGAATCCGACCCGTATCAGATCGCGGCGGCGGAGCAGCTCGCTCTGCTCGCCGAGAAGGTCAACGGCGGCGACAAGGAGGCCGCGTCCGCGTGCTATGTGCTGACAGCCGACATCACGGTCAACGACAGCTCGTCCTATGAAACGTGGGGCGAGGAGCCGCCGCAGTACCGCTGGACGGCCATTGCCGACGGCCGCGACGGCGCGGCGCAGTTCTCCGGCGTCTTCGACGGCGCGGGACACAGCATCGCCGGGCTGTACATATACGGCGAGAACACCGTTGACACCCAGAAGACGGGGAACTACTACCTCGGCCTGTTCGGCGCGCTCGAGAGCGCGACGGTCAAGGACGTCACCGTGACCGAATCGTATCTCGGCTCCACCGGCAGAGCGCCGTCCTGCGGCGGCATCGCGGCGCAATCGTGGAACTCCTCTGTCTCCGGCTGCACCGCCGACATCCTCCTCATCTGCGAGGAGGCCGCGCAGGGCGCGGGCGGCGTTCTCGGCTCCGCGCACGATACGACGGTGACGGACTGCACCAACAAAAGCGTCATCCGGCACGGCGGCACGCTTGGCACCGAGACCATCGGCGGCGTTGTCGGCCTTGCGGTCGACGTGAGCCTGACGGGCTGCGTCAATGAGGGCGACGTTTCCGGCTGCGGCCTGATCGGCGGCATTGTAGGCTCCCTGAGCGATCTCGACCTCGCCTGCGAGCTGACGAACTGCAGCAACGGCGGCGCGGTCACCGCCACCGACGGCATGGTTGGCGGCATCGCCGGAAGCATCTACAGCGGCAAATCGCCCGTCACCGTCACCGGCTGCTCGAACCAGGGCACCGTCTCCGGCGACGGGGAGGTGGGCGGTCTGTTCGGCCGTGCGGCCGCCACACTGAGCAGCGTGTCCAACCCCGACTCCGTCCCCGGCAGTCTCACGCTCACCGACTGCGAAAACGCGGGCCGGGTGAAGCTCAGCGCGAACAAACCGGCAGGCAGCGCGGGCGGCCTGAGCGGCTCCTTCCGCACGTCGGACGGCGCGGTCACGAAAATTGCGGGCTGCGAGAACACCGGTTCCGTCAGCGCCGAGGCGCATGAGGCGGGCGGCCTCGCCGGCACGCTCCTGCTCACCGGCTGGGGAACGGCCGAAATCTCCGACTGCCGCACTATGGGCGCGGTGGAGACGGTCGACGCTTGCTGCGGCGGCATCTTCGCCTCCGTGACGGGGACGGCGGACACGGAGCCCCAGGATCAGCGCGTCATCCGCGTGTCCGGCTGCCGCAATATGGGCGACCTCACCGCCAGCGGCTGGAACACGGGCGGCATTCTCGGCATGGTGACGCTTCTCTCCGCGGACGGGGACATTTTTGAGGTGACGGGCTGCGAAAACAGCGGCGGCATCACCGGTCAGACAAGCGGCGCGATGATCGAGCTTGGCGGCATCGTCGGCGGCACGATCACGACGGGCGGCTCCGTCTCCGTGGCGGATTGCGTCAATCGCGGCAGCATCACGCTGCAGGTCTCCGGCGCGTCCGACGACGACGCCGTCCCCTGCCCGGTGGGCGGCATAGTCGGCTCGCACGGCGAGGACGTTTCCGTCACCGGCTGCACGAACAGCGGTACACTCTCCGTTGAGGGGGGCAGCGAGGACTGGATCGAAAAGGGCGACGTCTCCGGCGACGTCAAACCCGCCCAGACGGCGGAGAGCGCCGAATAAGCACCCCAGAACAGTATCAGGGAGAGCTGGAACATGGACATCAATTACTATAAGCAGTACGAGCCGATCTTCGGCGCGTGGCGCATCGAGCGGCAGATCGGCGAGGGCAGCTTCGGCAAGGTCTTCGAGATCGTGCGCGAGGACTTCGGCGTCACCTACCGGGCGGCGCTCAAGGCCATCACCGTTCCGGCGAGCGAGGCGGAGCTGCTCGACGTGAAGGCCGACGGCATGGACGACAGGAGCGTCCGCGCGTACTTCGGCGGCTTCGTCGAGGAGCTCGTGAAGGAGTTCGCCCTCATGAGCCGCCTCAAGGGCAACAGCAACATCGTCAGCTACGAGAACCATCAGGTGATCGAGCACAAAAACGGGATCGGCTGGGACATCCTGATTCAGATGGAGCTGCTCACGCCGCTGAACCGGTACACCGCCGACCACGCCGTCACGGCGAAGGACGTCATCCGCCTCGGCGCGGATCTGTGCCGTGCTCTCGAGCTGTGCCAGACGTATCACATCATCCACCGCGACGTGAAGCCGGAAAATATCTTCATCTCGGAGACGGGGAGCTTCAAGCTCGGCGACTTCGGCATCGCGCGCACCGTGGAGAAGACGACGAGCGGCCTCTCGAAAAAGGGTACCTACACCTATATGGCTCCCGAGGTCTACAAAGGCGAGCCGTACGGCGCGACGGTGGACATTTACTCGCTCGGCATCGTGCTGTACCGTCTGCTCAACGGCAGCCGCACGCCGTTTTTGCCCGCCGCGCCCGCGCCGGTCACGCACAACGACCGCGAAAACGCCCTCGCGCGCCGTCTCTCGGGCGCGCCGCTTCCGCCGCCGCGCTTTGCCTCGGGGCCGCTCGCGGCGATCGTGCTCAAGGCGTGCGCGTACGACCCGAGGGAGCGGTATCAGAGCCCCGCGCAGATGCGCGCGGACCTCGAGAAGCTGCTTTTGCAGAGCGGGAACAACGCGGTTCTCGATCGCGGAGAGGGCTTCACCGATCGGGGCTCCGGCTCATCCGGCGGACAGCCGCCCCTCCCTGGTATCGACCCGACGCAGAAGGATCCCCCGCAGGGCGGCGGCGTTCCTCCGCAGGGCGGAGGACGAGGCCCGGCTCCCGAACAAAACCTTGACGGAACCGTCAGCGATTTCCCCGACCGGCCCCCGCAGGGCGGCGGTGTTCCTCCGCAGGGCGGGGGACGAGGCCCGGCTCTCGAACAAAACCTGGACGGAACCGTCAGCGACTTTCCCGACCGGCCCCCGCAGGGCGGCGGCGTTCCCCCGCAGGGCGGGGGGACGTCCCCGGCAAAGCCTGCCGCACAGAAAAAATTCCCCGGGTGGGCGATTGGCCTCCTTGTCGGGGCAGGCGTCGTGATTTTTGCGATTTTCGGCCTGTTCGTCTCCTCGCTCGGCAATACGCCGGCGGCAGATGTGGCTTCCAAGACGGGGACGGCAGCGTCCTCCGCGTCTGTCTCCGTCTCCGAGGAAACAGCGGACGCCATGTACGGCGTGCCGACGTCCATCGAGATCGGCGATTATCTGGAAACGGAATACGACGGCGAGGGAAAAGTGATTGGGCAGCCCTCCTTCGAGTTTGACGGCTCCGTCTCCCGCAACGTACACGCGTACGGCGACGACGGAAAGGTGCAGTACATCGCCACCTACAACCTGCTCGGCGAGCTCGAGAGCTTCACCCTGTACACCAGGGAGCTCACAAACACGCGCATCGAGACCTTCGACCGCTTCGGCGAGCTGGAGCGCTTCAATATCGAGTATTACGAGGACGGCATCATAACCCGGACAGATTATCTCGATGCAAACGGAGATCTCACCAGCTACACATCCTACCGGTACAACGACGACGGGAATTTAGCGCGAAGCGTCTCCTATAAGCCGGACGGAAGCTTTTCCTCCGGAACCGAGTATGAGTATGACGGGGACAATATCGCCGCGTATTATTATTACAATGAAACCGGCATTCTGCTCTCATACTTCCGGTATGAACGGGACGAGGACGGCACTGTCCTCTCTTACTCCACCTACAATGCCGACAGCGTCCCGACCACCCGCGTGGAGTACGACAGCTTCTCCCGCACCGTGAAGGAGCTGGTCTATGAGGAAACCGGCGCTGTCCAATCGCAGAACGAATACTTCTACGACGACGGCGGCTTCCGCACCCGCCTCGAGCAAACCGGCGCGGACGGCAGCCTCGAGCGGTACACGGAATACGAGCACGGCGAGAGCGGCAAAATCTCCGCTGTGCGCCAGTATGCGGCGGACGGTACGCTGCAGTACGAGGCCGAGAAGGACAAGTGGGGCAGCTTCCTCATGTCTGCCTATTACGATGAAGCGGGAGAAATCACCAGAAAAACCGAAAGCGTCTACGACGAAAACGGGCGGCTCGCCACTCAAACCTCCTACGGAGCGGGCGGGGTGCTCGACTACGTCTGGGAGTACAACGAGGAAGGGCTGGCCGTCAAATGCGCCTGGTACGACGAGGGCAGCCTCTCGTATACGGAGACGACGGAATACGACGAAAACGGAAACGCTGTCAAGGAAAGCGTCTTCGAGCCGAACGGAAGCCTGCGGGATTACACGGTCACTGTCTACGGCGACGACGGAACCGTCACGCAGAAGCGCGAATACCGCAGCGACGAAACGCTCTCCCTCACAACCGATTACAACGAAGACGGGCTGGTTTTCAAGCGCACAAATTACGGCGAGGAAGGCGAGCTGACAG
>CASFAA010000218.1 GCA_949292505.1 uncultured Oscillospiraceae bacterium | reverse complement strand
GCCGGGCCGCAGACGATGTCTGTTCCCCCGCGCAGGGAGAGCTCATTGAAATCTCCCGAGAGAGATACGACGCAGCCGCGGATACCGCGGTCGGAGACGAGCAGGTTCGAGCCCTTCCCCAGGACAAACAGCGGAATCCCGAGGCGTCCTGTCTCCCGAATCAGAAGCTCGAGCTGCGAAGCGCTCCATGCGGTGACGTATAAATCGGCGGGACCGCCGATGCGGAAGGTGGAATAGCGGCTCATCGGTTCATCGCGCACCGTCAGACAGCCCGCCGCGACCGCAGCTCTCTCAAGCTCCTCCAAAGGATTCATAAAACTCCTCCTGACAAAAATGATTTCTGGTTTCTGCGGAAAGCAGCGCGGATCAGAGGTCGAGCTTGACCTTTTTGTCCTCCTGCTGCAGATCGTCGATGTCCATACCAAGACTGGTCAAAAGCTCCGTCGCGGCGTTATAGCCCATCTTCTTCTGACGGTTGTTCATCGCGGCGACCTCAATGATCACCGCAAGGTTGCGTCCAGGCTTTACCGGGATTGTCAGTGCCGGAACCTTGATGCCGAGAATCTCCGTGTACTCGTTGTCGAGGCCCATGCGATCATATACTTTCTGCGGATCCCAGTTTTCGAGATTGATAACGATGTCGATCTTCTCCGTGAGCTTAACGGCGCCCATACCGAAGATGCGTCTCGCGTTGATGATACCGATGCCGCGCAGCTCAATGAAGTGACGGATGTTTTCAGGCGCCTGCCCGACCAGCGACTTCGCGGAGACGCGGCGGATCTCGACGGCGTCGTCCGCAATCAGGCGGTGGCCGCGCTTGATAAGCTCAATCGCCGTCTCACTCTTGCCGACGCCGCTGTCACCGACGAGGAGGATGCCCTCGCCGTAGACCTCCACAAGCACGCCGTGACGCGTCAGGCGAGGAGCCAGCTCCACGTTCATAAACGAGACAAGCGCGGCGACCAGACTCGACGTCGGATCCGCCGTGCCGAGCAGCGGCACCTGATAGCGCTTTACCGCGTCGAGCATTTCCGGCGTCGGCGCAATGCTGCGCGCGATGATGGCGGCCGGCGGGCGCTTCGAGAAGAGCGCGTCAAGGACCTCGCCGCGCTTCTCGTCTGAAAGGGAACGAAGGAAAGCCGTCTCAGCCTTGCCGAATATCAGGATGCGCGTCGTATCGTAGTAATCATAAAAAAGGTTCAGCTCCAGCCCGGGGCGGTTGACGTCCATCGAGCAAATCATAATCTTTTCCGGATCCTCCGGCATATAGAGGTCAGAAAGTGCAAGTTCCTTCATGACTTTCGCAAGCGAAACGGTATAATTCGTTGGCATGAAAACATCTACCCTCTCTCTGGATCAGTATATTTCTTTTATTATATCTCATGCAGGCAAAAGATGAAAGAGCAAAACAAAAAACTTCCGCCCGCTTTCGGCGGGCGGAAGTCTGAACGCATAGGACCGATTATCTGGCGGAGCTTTCAGCCTTCGCCTTATCCTTATGATTTCTCCACATCACATAGAGCGGACCGGTAATGCAGACGGAGGAATAGCAGCCGACCAGAATGCCGACCATCATGGGCAGCGCAAACGTCGTAACGCTCGACAGGCCGTACAGCATACCGACAACATACACACACGCGATCGCCACAAAGGTGCACAGCGAGGTGTAGACAGAACGGGTCAGCGTCTGATTGATGCTCAGGTTGACAAGCTCGGACGTCTTGGCCTTCGGGCCCATGGAACGGCGGTTCTCACGGATTCTGTCGTAGATGATGATGGTGTTGTTCAGCGAGTAGCCGAGGATCGTCAGGATGACGGCGATAAAGTTATCGTTGATCGGCATCCGGAACACGACAAACGTGAAGTAAACGAGGATCACGTCGTGCAGCAGGGCGATGATCGAGATGATGCCGGCAGACGCGCCGCCAATCTTGCGGAAGCGGAACGCGATGTAGATGACCAGCAGAACGAAGGTGATGGCGACGGCCACCAGGCATTTCGCAAAGAAGGTCGTGCCGACGGTGCGATCCACGGAGGTCGTCTCCTCAATCACAAGGCCGCTCTCGGGATATTTCTCGAGAATCGCGGAGGTGATGGCGTTCTGTTCGTCAACCGTAATGGAATCCGTGCCGGCAAACGTAATGGACAGGCCGCTGCTCGAAGCGCCGTTCGTGTCCACCATGCTCGAGTACACGCCGACGTCGACGTTCTGGCCGGTGACCTCCTCGACAATGCTCTCCACTTCGCCGGTATCAATGTCGCCGGAGAAGGAGTAGTCCAGCATGGCGCCGCCCTTGAACTGAACGTCAAGGGTCGTCCCGAAAATGACGTTGAAAATCACGCCGACCACAAGAAGGGCAATGGTAATTCCAAAATAAATCTTCCTGTTTTCGTAGAATTTGATATTGAACTTTTTCATTCTGCGGCACCTCCGAACAGCCATTTTTTATGAAGCGGCTTGAAGCCGGAGAGCGACTTTGTCATCAGGCGGGTCGTGCCGACGCCGAAGATAAAGTTGCCGATATTGCCGATGAGCAGGGTATATCCAAAGGAATAAATCGAGCCAGTGGTCGAAGCGCCGAAGATCGAGGAAAGAATGTTCGTCGGTCCGAACACGGCCATCAAAATCAGGGAAACGAGGATCGTCGTAATGTTGCCGTCGAAGATCGCCCAGAAGCTGTTGTCGTCGCCCTTCTGAATGGCGCCGTCAAGCGTTCTGCCCGCCCAGAGCTCTTCCTTGATGCGGGTCGCGGTGATAATATTGGCGTCGACGCCCATGCCGATCGACAGGATGATACCGGCAATACCGGGCAGTGTCAGCGTAAAGCTGTTGAATGCCGGGAAATAGCCGGAAACGGCGGCAAAGCACAGCGCAATCTGACCGATAAGGGAAATCACGGCCACAAATCCTGTCAGACGGAAAACAAAAATCATAAAGACCACAATCAAAATAAACGCAACCACGCCTGCAATCATCATGGCGTCAAGCGAAGAGGCGCCGAGCGTCGGGCTGATGGTGCGGAAGTTCTTCGTCGTGAGCTGGAACGGCAGCGCGCCGGCGTTGATCTGGCGCGCCAGCACGGTGGCCTCCTCGGAGGTGACGCCGGTGATCTGCGCCTCGCCCTCCGTAATGGTGGACTGCACCGTCGGAGCGGAAATCATCACATCGTCCATCCAGATGGAGATTGTCTGGTTCAGGTACTCCTCTGTCGCCTGAGCAAACTTCTCCTTGCCGGACTCCGTGAGCTTGAGGGCGACGACGTGCTCGATGGCGCCGGTGCTCTGATCCTGATACATCTGCGCGGTGGCGGACTCGACGTCGCTGCCCGTCATGAGGACGGTCTCGGCCGTCGTACCGGTAGGCGTCTTGTAAATGGTTTCGCCGTCTTCGCCCATCTCGGTCGTCTCATACTCCGCTCCTGCGCGGAAGGTCAGCTCCGCAGTGGCGGAAAGCTCCTGAATCGCCTCCTCCGGATCGAAGCTCGTCTCATCGCTCTTCCACGGGAAACGGACAATAATCCGGTTGTTCGCCGGATCGGTGTAAATCTCATAGTCGGTGATATGCTGGCTTGTCATACGGGTCTCGATGATCGCCTTCGCAGCCTCGAGATTATCAGAGGTGACAGCCTCATCCGTATCCGGAACAAAGGTCGCCTCAACGCCGCCGTTGATGTCAATACCCCAGCGGATGTCGCCCATACCCTTGATGTAGGTGACGGTGTTGTCTCCGTTTTGGACATGGATGCCGAAAACAGACGTCACAGCCAGAGCAAGGATGAGGAGGGCGACGATGAAAAATACCGGTTTTCCTACTCGCTTCATGCGCATAGCCTCCAAAAGTGTGTTTGTATTTCCGCAGGCTGTTGCGGACGTAACAGACTTATTATATTGTTATCCGATTGAAAAGTCAACAAAATTACGTCACAACGCCCTAAAAGACGACGAAAAAACCGGGAACGGAGGAATTGCATCCCGCCGCTCCCGGCTGAAAAACCGCCGACCCGGCGCCGCTGCGCCCGGACAGCCTTTTATTTCGTCTCGAGAAGCTTCTCCGCCGCGGCAAGCTCCGTGCACAGGCAGAAGAGATCCATGGCGACTTCCAGTTCGGACACCGGCGGATACGTCGGCGCGAGGCGGATGTTGCTGTCGCGCGGATCCTTGCCGTATGGGTACGCCGCGCCTGCTCCGGTGAGCTGCACGCCGGCTTCCTTGCACAGCTGCACGACGCGCCTTGCGCAGCCGTCGAGCACCTGCACGCTCACAAAGTAGCCGCCGTTCGGGTTGGTCCACTCGGCGATGCCCTTGCCGCCGAGATGGTCGGACAGCTTGCTGAGGACAATCTCGAACTTCGGGGCGATGACCTTGCGGTGGCGCTGCATCTGCGCCTTCACACCCTCCATGTCGCGCAGGAAATAAATGTGGCGCAGCTGGTTGAGCTTATCCGGGCCAATCGTCTGGTAGGAATAGTGCTTGCGGAGAATCGCGAGGTTGACCTCGCTCGCGCCGACCGCCGCGACGCCTGCGCCGGGGAAGGTGATCTTGCTCGTCGAAGCGAAGAAGATCGGCAGGTCGATGTTGTGCGTCTTGCGGCACTCGTACCAGAGGTTGAGCAGCTCGTCGGGAGTGTTGGTCAGATCGTGCACGCAGTAGGCGTTATCCCAGAAGATACGGAAATCACGGGCGGCGGGCTGGAGCGCGGCAAAGCGGCGCACCGTCTCGTCGGAGTAGGTGTAGCCCTGCGGGTTGCTGTACTTCGGCACGCACCAGATGCCCTTGACCTGCGGGTCGTTGTTGACCCAGCGCTCGACCTCGTCCATATTCGGGCCCTCGGGCGTCATCTCAATCGGGATGAGCTCCATGCCGAAATACTCGGTGATGGCAAAATGGCGGTCATAGCCGGGAGCGGGACAGAGGAACTTCAGATGCCCCTGATGCATCCAGGGCTCGCAGTCGCTGAAGCCATGGGTCATCGCGCAGGAGATGACGTCAAACATCATATTGAGGCTCGAGTTGCCGCCTACAATAATATTGTGATCGTCGACGCCCATCATCTCGGCAAACAGCAGGCGCAGCTCCGGCAGGCCGTCCGCCATACCGTAATTGCGGCAGTCCTCGCCGTTCGACGCCGTCATTTTGGAACGGGAATTCAGCGTATCGAGCATCGGCATCGAGAGCTCAACCTGCTCCTCGCTCGGCTTACCGCGCGCCATGTTCAGGTTCAGACCAAGGGCCTGCACCTCATGATAGCGGTTCTCCAGTTCCTGCTTTACCTGCGAAAGCTCTTCCCTTGACATTGCTTGAAAGTCCAAATTGCGCATCTCCTTCTCAAAAAATGCAAAAGGCCTGTAAAATCTTCTCCCATTTTAATCTATTCCAATACAAAATGCAAGATAAAAATGCATTTCCTTCATTTTGACAAAGGAACGATCCGGAAACGGCAGGCTTTCTGGTAAAGTCTACAATTCCGCGCTCCCGAGCCGGCGGCATTGTCCGTTCCGGAGGAATGCGGGGGCTACTCTCCTCCCCTGCGCGCCTTCAGTTTGCCGCCGCAAACCCCCGAAAAACCGAAAGAAGCAGGAAAAGCGACGATTTCCTGCAAAATAAAGAAAGCCTCCCCAAAACGGGAGGCTTTCGCAACTGCGGTTTGGCTCAGAACTCCGCCGTTCCCGTCGTGCGCGGGAAGGGAAGCACGTCGCGGATGTTGGAGATGCCGGTAAGGTACATGATGAGGCGCTCGAAGCCGATGCCGAAGCCGGCGTGCTTCGTACCGCCGTAGCGGCGAAGATCGAGATACCACCAGTAGTCCTCCTGGTTGAGGGAGAGCTCCTGCATTCTCTTCTCAAGCAGCTCAAGGCGCTCCTCACGCTGGCTGCCGCCGATGATCTCGCCGATGCCGGGGACGAGCAGGTCGACGGCGGCGACCGTTTTGCCGTCGTCGTTCAGGCGCATATAGAACGCCTTAATCTCCTTCGGATAGTCGGTGACGAAAACCGGGCGGCCGAACACCTTCTCGGTGAGATACTTCTCATGCTCGGTCTGCAGGTCGACGCCCCACTCCACCTTATATTCAAAATTCTCGTTGTTCTTCTTAAGCAGTTCAATGGCCTCCGTGTAGGTAACGCGGCCGAAATCGGAGTTCGCCACATGGTTCAGGCGCTCAAGCAGACCCTTGTCGATGAACTGGTTGCAGAACGCAATGTCCGCAGCGCAAACGTCGAGCACATAGCGGATGACGTACTTCATCATCGCCTCGGCAAGTTCCATGTCGTCCTCGAGGTCGGCAAACGCAATCTCGGGCTCGACCATCCAGAACTCGGCGGCATGGCGCTGCGTGTAGGAACGCTCGGCGCGGAAGGTCGGGCCGAAGGTGTAGACCTTGCCGAACGCCTGCGCCATGCACTCCGCCTCGAGCTGGCCGGAGACCGTCAGGGACGTGCTCTTCTGGAAGAAATCCTGGCTGTAATCGGGCGTGCCATCCTCGAGCTTCGGGATATTGTTGAGGTCGAAGGAGGTCACATGGAACATCTCGCCCGCGCCCTCGCAGTCGCTGCCGGTGATGATCGGCGTGTGGGCGTAGACAAAGCCGTTCTCCTGGAAGAATTTATGAATCGCGAACGCGGCGGCGGAGCGGACACGGAACGCGGCGCTGAACGTGTTCGTTCTCGGGCGCAGATGCGCGACCGTGCGCAGATATTCAAGCGAATGGCGCTTCTTCTGCAGCGGGTAGTCCGGCGTCGACGCGCCCTCGACGGCGATCTCCTGCGCGTGAATCTCAAAGGGCTGCTTCATCTCGGGCGTCAGAAGAAGCTCGCCCGTCACAACCAGCGCGGCGCCTACGTTCACCTTGACAATCTCCTTGAAATTCGGCAGCTTCGCGTCCTCAAAAACGATCTGCACGCCCTTGAAGCAGCTTCCGTCATTCAATTCGATAAAGCCGAGAGCCTTCGAGTCGCGGATGGTGCGGACCCAGCCGCAAACCGTGACAACCTGCCCGCTCAGGCTTTCCGAACTCTTGTAGAGCTCCTTGATCTCTGTCCGTTTCATTTTGCAAGCACCATGCCTTCCTGTCTTGAGAGTCATCGGGACGGCTTCCTGCCGTCTTTCCCCCGCAGAGGGGGACGCCGATTTTTCGGGAACGAGTATGAAAAAAGGCCAGACAAATGTCTGGCCTTTGGCGGAGAGGATGCGACTCGAACGCACAATGCCTTGCGGCACACCACATTTCCAATGTGGCTCCTTACCATTAGAATACCTCTCCGTATCCAACAGCATCTCTCTGTCCCCCGGGTCGTCCCGAGTGCTTTATTACTATATCAAATGTCTTCCGAAAAATCAACCCCTTTTTTGAAAAAAATCTGCTTTCTTTTTCCCGCTGCTTCAGTTCCGTGTAAAATTCCTGTAAAAATCGTTCAGGAAGCCGATTTATTAAGGAAAAACACCGGAAAATAATTGTGCGAATCCTCAAATATTGATATAATAAGGAAAACCAGCGCATTCCCCCACCGAATTTTCCGCCGCACCATCATCTTTCGGGAGGAAAACCATTTTGAAACAAATCAAGAGTATCAAGAAAAAAGGGACGCGCACCGCCGCGGCCGTCAGCATCGGCTCAAAGCTTCTCCGGATGCGCATTGCCCAGCTCCGCAAGGGAGAGATCGCCTATCTCGAATCGCTCGAATACCCGATTTCTGTCGGGCACGAGGTGTTCACCACCGGCAAGATCAGCTTTGAGAGCATCCGCTCCATCTCCTCTGCGCTGCGCGGCTTTTCGGAGCTGACGGCGCAGTACGGCGTGGACTCGTGCCGCGTCGTCGCCACGACGGCCCTGCGCGAAGCAGGCAACCGCGCGTTCGTGGTTGACCAGCTCAAGATCCAGAACGGCCTGCAGGTCGAGATTCTGGAAGATAATCAGGAGAAATCCTTCGTCTACGGCGAAATTCTGCAGAAGCTCCCGGACAAGCTGCAGGAGGGCAACACGCTCATTACCTACATCGGGACGGGCAGCATCGGCGTTGCCGTCGTCAACAGCAGCACTGCCAATTTTTCTAAGAATATCCCTGTCGGCGCACTCAAGCTTCACGATATGCTTGGGAGCCTGCAGGCGTCTACGACAAATTTCCACGAGGTGCTCGAGGAGTATGTGCACGTCGCCATCGGGCGGTTCCTCTCCGTCTATCCGGGAGGCTTCCCTTCCATTTCCCAGCTTGTCCTCGCGGATAACGGCAGTTCGCTCGTCGCAAAGCTCTGCGGGGGAAGGCGCGAAGGAGACGTGTTCGTCGTGGAGGCAAACGCCGTGCGGAGCCTGTACCATGCCATCCGCGCGATGACGCCGGAAAAAATCAGCTTTACTTACGGCATCGCGGAATCAGACGCCGAGCTTCTCTACACGACGCTCTCCATCTACCTCTATCTGATGGATCTGACCGGCGTGAAAACCGCATACGCGCCGCAGGTCGATCTGCTCCGGCCCATCATCGAGGAAATCCTCATTCCGAAAAGCCGGGAGCAGAGCTTCAGCCGCGTGCGGCGAAGCACGCTCGGGTGCGTCCGCCTGCTTGGAAAGAGCTTCCAGTGCAACATGGCGCACGCGGAGCAGATCGCGGGCTTTGCGGGGCATATTTTCGACAAAACGAAGGACATCCACGGTCTCGACTCGCACAAGCGGCTTCTCGTGGAGCTTGCCGCGCTGCTGCACGAGATCGGATACTACACCCATCCGCGCCAATCGTCCGCAAGCACCTTCCATCTCATCCGCAGCATGGATATCTACGGTATCTCCGAGGGCGATCTGAACCTGGTCGCCTCCATCTTCCTCCCCGCGGACAGCTGGGAGGCGGCGTCCTCCCTGACGCCGAAGCAGCAGCTCATCGTCTCAAAGCTCGCCGCCATCTTCCGCCTGGCCGATTCCCTCGACCAGGCGCAGAAGCAGAAGCTCCTCAGCCTCAAGGCGCGTCTTGAGAAAAACAAGCTCCTCGTCTCCGCGGAGAGCGGCGAGGACACGTCGCTTGAGGAGTGGGCCTTCCGCCAGGCGGCGCCGTTCTTCGAGGAGGTTTTCGGCGTGCGGCCGGAGCTGAGCGTCCGCGCAGCGTCCCCGAGCACAGCAAAGCAGGGAAAGGTGTGACGTCGCTATGAAAGCAGTCAATGAAAAGGAAAAAATCCCGTATCTCAACCGCGAGCTCAGCTGGATGGACTTCAACGTCCGCGTGCTCGAGGAAGCGTTCAAGAAGGAAAACCCCATCTTTGAGCGTCTGCGCTTTTTGTCCATCACCGCGTCGAACCTCGACGAATTCTTCATGGTTCGCGTCGCAGGCGTGATGGAGCAGGTTCGCTCGAAAATTACGACGCCGGATCTCTCCGGCCTGACGCCGCAGCAGCTGCTCAACAGCCTGCGGGAAAAGATCTCCGGCTTCATGGAGAAGCAGTATTCCTGCTTCCACCGCTCCATTGTGCCTGTCCTGCGGAAAAAAGGCTTTCTCTATGTCGCGCCGGAGGAGCTCAACGACGAGCAGAAGAAATTCCTGCGCCGCTATTTTACGAAGGTCCTCTTCCCCGTCCTGACGCCGCTCGCCGTCGACCGCAGCCGCCCCTTTCCCATGCTGTCGAACAAGAGCCTGAACATCGCCGTCCGGCTCGAGGAAAGCAGCGGCGAGCCGTGCTTTGCCGTCGTGCAGGTACCCGGCATACTGCCGCGCTTCCTCGAAATTCCGATGGAGGACGAATCAAAACGCGGCTTCTTCCTTTTGGAGGACGTCATCGACCTCATGCTTCCCGAGCTCTTTGAACTGCACAAAATCAAGGCGTCCTGCCCGTTCCGTCTCACGCGCGACTCCGACCTCGAGATCGACGAGGAAGCGGAGGATTTGATGGTCGAGGTGCAGAAGTCCATCAAGAAGCGCAAGCGCGGCCGCCCTGTGCGCCTCGAGCTCGAGCAGCACTGCGACAAGGAGATCCGCGAGTTTCTGATTGAAATGCTCAAGATCAACGAGAAGGACATTTACGAGCTCCCCGGCCCGCTCGACCTGACGTTCCTCTCGAAGTTCGCGGGCATTCCCGGCTCCGGCTCGCTGTGCTTCAAGCCGATTGTGCCCGTCTCCCCGCCCGCCGATTTCTGGGGCTATACGGATATGTTCGAGGCGATCCGCGAGAGCGACCGCATGGTACATCACCCGTACGAGAGCTTCGACTGCGTGACGGAGTTTGTCCGCCGCGCCGCGGAGGACGAGAACGTCCTCGCCATCAAGCAGACGCTCTACCGCGTCAGCGGCAACTCGCCGATTGTCGCGGCGCTCATCAAGGCCGCCGAGGCCGGCAAGCAGGTGACGGTGCTCGTTGAGCTCAAGGCGCGGTTTGACGAGGAGAACAACATCCTCTGGGCGAAGAAGCTGGAGGCGGCAGGCTGTCACGTTGTGTACGGCCTCGCGGGCCTCAAGACGCACTGCAAAATCCTGCTCGTCGTCCGGCAGGACGAGGACGGCATCCGCCGCTACGTCCACATGGGTACGGGCAACTACAACGACTCCACGGCCCGCATCTACACCGACATCGGTATGTTCACCTGCCGCGAGCCGTTCGGCGCGGACGCGTCCTCGCTGTTCAACGTGCTCACCGGCTACTCCATGCCCCCGGAATACAACCGCTTCGTCGTCGCGCCGCACGGGATGCGCACCTTCTTTGAGCAGCGGATCCGCCGCGAGACGGAAAACGCGAAGCGCGGCCTCCCCTCCGGCATCACGGCAAAGGTCAACTCGCTCGTCGATCCGAAGATCATCGGCCTTTTGTACGAGGCGTCGCAGGCAGGCGTGCCGATCCAGCTCATCGTGCGCGGCATCTGCTGCCTGATTCCCGGCCTGCCCGGCGTGAGCGAGAACATCACCGTGCGCAGCATCGTCGGCCAGCTGCTTGAGCACAGCCGCATTTTCTGCTTTGAAAACGGCGGCGAGCCGCACATCTTCATGGGCAGCGCAGACTGGATGCCGAGAAACCTCGACCGCCGCGTCGAGCTCGTTTTCCCGATCGAGGACGAGCGGCTCAAGAAGCGCGCGTTCTCGATTCTCGAGCTGATGCTCAGCGACAACGTCAACGCGCGGCTCATGCAGCCCGATACCTCGTACGTCCACATCGACCGGCGCGGGAAAGCCTCGGTCAACTGCCACATCGAGTTTTCTCGCCTCGCCTCGGACGCCGTTCACGCGCTCGAGGAGGTGGAGCTCACAAAACCCCTGCGCCCCGTCTACACCATAGAGGAAGCGCAGAAATAAATAGATTGCGAGAGGAGAGTCAGTCCATATGAAACGAATCGGAATTCTAACAAGCGGCGGCGACTGCCAGGGCCTGAACGCAGCCATCCGCGGCGTGGCCAAGGCCCTCTACGTCAAGTGGGGGGACAAGGTGGAAATTTACGGCATTCAGGACGGCTACCGCGGCCTCATCGAGGGGAACGTCCGCCACATGAAGCGGGAGGACTTCTCCGGGATTCTGACGCTCGGCGGCACCATTCTCGGCACCTCGCGCCAGCCGTTCAAGAAGATGCGCGTCATCGGCGAGGACAACGTCGACAAGGTCAAGGCAATGAAGGAGACCTTCAAAAAGATGAAGCTCGACTGCCTTGCCATTCTCGGCGGCAACGGCACGCAGAAGACGGCGAACCTTCTCAGCGAGGAGGGCATCCCCGTCGTCTCGCTTCCGAAGACGATCGACAACGACGTCTGGGGACCGGACATGACCTTCGGCTTCCACTCCGCCGTGGAGATTGCGACGACCGTCCTCGACTGCATCCACACGACGGCCACCTCGCACGGCCGCGTCTTTATCGTAGAGATCATGGGCCACAAGGTCGGCTGGCTGCCGCTCTACGCCGGCGTTGCCGGCGGCGCGGACGTCATCCTGCTGCCGGAGATCCCGTACAAAATTGAGTCCGTCGTGAAGACGCTCGAGCAGCGGAACAAGGCGGGCAAGCGCTTCTCGATTCTCGCCGTCGCCGAGGGCGCGCTGTCGCTCGAGGAATCGAAGATGTCGAAGAAGGAGTTCAAGGCGGCCCGGATGGAAATGGAGCACCCCTCCATCTCCTACCGCCTTGCGGACGAGATCGGCCAGATGACCGGCCAGGAGATCCGCGTCACCGTTCCCGGCCACTTCCAGCGCGGCGGCAGCCCGTGCGCCTATGACCGCGTCCTCTCGACGCGGTTCGGCACGGCGGCTGCGCAGCTGATCGCCGACGAGCACTACGGCCACATGGTCGCTCTCAAGGGCACCGAGATTGTCGCCGTGCCGCTCTCGGAGGTTGCCGGAAAGCTCAAGGGCGTCCCCGTCGACTGCGAGGAGGTCCGCTCCGCGCGGGATCTTGGCATCTCCTTCGGCGACTGAATTGAATAGATAAGCTGTCCCGGTATTCAGGCGCGCTGCACTTTCTCTGCGGCGCGCCTGTTTTACGCCTGATTTTGTTCAAATTTTCCGCTGCGGAGAAATCCTGCCCGCTGGCAGTCTCCTTCTTTCGCGGCGCGCTTTGCCGCTCGTTCACTGTGCCGCCGGGAGCGCTTTACTCTTTTTCGGAAATGTCGTATACTGAAACCGTTCCGATCGGAACGAAATGTGCCGTCCGGGAAAAGGAAGAAGCTCGTCCTCCCTTCTGCCCGGACATCCACCCAAGACCCGTAAGAAGGAGTATTTTATGAAATTTGTGATCGAACATCTCCAAAAAAACTACGGCAAAAAGGAAGTCCTGCGGGACGCAAGCTTTACCTTTGAAAGCGGGAAAATCTACGGCCTGCTCGGCAGAAACGGCGCGGGCAAGACGACGCTGTTCAACTGTCTGAACCGCGACCTCGTCTGCGACGGCGGAGAGTTTTATTTTGAGTCGGAGGAGGGACGGCGCGAGCTGAAGGCCGACGACGTCGGCTATGTCCTCTCGACGCCGACCGTCCCGGAGTTCCTGACGGGGCGGGAATTCCTCAAGTTCTTCCTTGACATCAACCGCGCTTCCATCCCCGCCCCGGAGCCTCTCGACGCCTACTTCGACGAGATGAGCATCGCGCCGGAGGACCGCGACAAGCTGATGAAGGATTACTCCCACGGCATGAAAAACAAAATGCAGATGCTGATTCAGATGATCGCGCAGCCGAACCTGTTCCTGCTCGACGAGCCGCTGACG
>CASFAA010000217.1 GCA_949292505.1 uncultured Oscillospiraceae bacterium | reverse complement strand
ATGGTCGTCAAGTGGATCAACCGCCTGCGCGATCTCGTGAAGAAAAAGGACGAAAAGCCTGCTGCGCCCGCCGCCCCGACGGAGAAGGAATGCCCCTTCTGCAAATCGAAGATCCCCGTCCTCGCGACGCGCTGCCCGCACTGCACCTCCATCCTCGACGGCGGGGAGAAAGCCTGACGAAATCGCCTACATAGGATAATATCACAGCAAAAAACGGGAGCTCCCCACACGCGGAGAGCTCCCGTTTTTTGTTCCCTTTTTATTTGACGAGCGTGTTGAGGTTCCGGTCGTCGGCGAAATTCGCGGTGCTGTAGAGGACGAGGATGTCGGTAAACTCTTCCTGCTCCATGTACTGCTTCACGCCGAGGTTGAAGTACCGCAGGTCGATGAGCGTCGTTTCCTCGAAGTGATTGACGGCGAACGGGGCGAAGCAGTGCGAGTACGAATCCTTGATGATCAGCAGCCGCCGCCCCTCCTCGCCGCAGGAGGACGTAATCTCCACGATCGGATTGTTGCCGCCGAGGAAGTAGGAGTATTTGTCCTTCCCCTCGAGCTTCGTCTCGTCGTAGAGGCTGCCGCTTTCCTTCTCGCCGAGGTTGAACGTCAGATGGTAGGAGACGGGCCAGTTCGGCGTATAGCGGAGAATGCTGTCCGGCTGGACGGACACGTTAACCTTTGAGTGCGTCGTGCCGTAGAACGCGTCGCTCGCCGTCTCAACGGTAAAGGCCTCCTGCGCATACGGCGCGAGGCCGATGCTCTCCGCCCACGCGGCGTAACCGTAGTACGCGCCGAGCGTCGTCCAGTGGTGGTCGGTGTGGTAGTAGATGGGTTCCTCCTTGTGCGCGCCGAGGACGGGCAGAAGGTCGAGCGCCACGCCGTCCGGGCAGAGTCCGGCTGCCTGCGCAATGAGGGCCGCCTGATCGAAGTCCTCTGCGAAGGGCGGCATATGGTTGTCGAGGACGGCGCTCGCCGTGGGGACAAGCATTACGCGGACGTGGTCGCTGCCGAGCTTCTCAGCCGCGTAGGCTGTGAAATCGCCGAGCTTGCTGAGGTTGTCCGCAATCCGGTCTTCGTCGAGCGTGCCGCGGTATTTGTCAATGAGCCAGCCGTCGTCTCCAAAATAGACGTTGTTGATGTCCTTCTTCCCGATCAGAAGCTCCATCCTCGTCTTGAGTGAGATCCAGCTGTCACGCAGCGGGAACTGGTCGGCGAGGTAGGTCTCGTATTCCTCCGAGAACTCTCCGTCGAGGACGGCCTCCGCCGTGACCTCCGGGAACTGGGCGAGATACCGGTTCTCATTTTCCGAGAAGGAGCGCGTCGGGCGAAGCAGGTTCCAGATGGAAAAGACAAGCGTCAGGCTCAGAAAGACGCCGATGGGAAGCCATGCGGCAAGCTTGTTTTTCATAGCGCAGCCTCCTCTCAAAAGCGGAAATACAGGAAGGGATTATAGCTCGCGTCCACGAGGTACGCTGTGCTCAGCACGAGGAGAACAGCGGCTCCCGCCGAGCACAGGAGGGAAGCGGGGAGGGGACGCCTGCCGGAGAAGCGCGCAAAGCCGTCCTGCAGCCGCCGGGGAATCCCGGCGGAGGCGACGCACAGGATGACGAGCAGTATGGCGTTTGTGTAGAACAGGTAGACGGTGTCGTTCGAGAGAAGACTGCCACCCGCGCCGAACAGGGCGGCGAGATACGACAGCCCCGCCCCAAGGTCGTCAAACGCGAACAGCACCCAGCCGATCAGGATGGCAAAGAGTGCGTAAAGATGCTGGAAAAAGGCGGGTAGCTTCTCGAGCAGGCGCAGCAGAAAGAGCTTTTCGCACATCAGCAGGACGCCGAAATAGACGCCCCAAAGCAGGAAATTCCAGTTTGCGCCGTGCCAGATTCCGGTCAGCGCCCATACAATGGCAATGTTGCGCAGCTGGATGGGGAGGCCGCGCCGGTTTCCGCCCAGCGGGACGTAGACGTAATCGCGGAACCAGCTTCCCAGCGTGATATGCCAGCGCCTCCAGAACTCCGTGATGCTTTTGGAGCGGTAAGGATGATCGAAATTTTCCGGGAAATGAAAGCCGAACATCAGGCCCATGCCGACGGCCATGTCCGAGGATCCGGAAAAGTCAAAGTAGATCTGAAACGCGAAGGCAATGAGGCCGAGCCAAGCCGTCAGCGCCGGGAGGCTCTCCGCCGGCATGGCGGAGATCTCCTCCCACAGAAGGCCGATGCTGTTGGCGAGCAGCACCTTTTTCCCGAGTCCCTGCAGAAAGCGGGAGATGCCGCGGGAGAACGCGTCGCGCGACTCCTCGCGGTTCCTGAGCTGGTCGGCAATCGAGTGGAACTGCACAATCGGCCCCGCGATGAGCTGCGGGAAGAAGGTCACATACATACCGAAAGCGATAAGATTCTTCTGGGATCTTGCCTCGCCACGGTAGATGTCGACGGAATACGACAGCGACTGGAAGGTGTAGAACGAGATGCCGATCGGAAGCGCCAGCCGCAGAAGAGGGATCTCGCGCCCCAGCAATGCAGAGAGGTTTTCGAGGAAGAAGCCGGAATACTTGAAGACGCCGAGCAGCAGAAGGTTCAGCACGACAGCGGACACGACGACCGCCTGCGCTTTCTTCCTCTCTCCGCGATCGCAGAAGCGCTGTACCAGCCAGCCGTGCGCGTAATTGAGAAGAATCGAACCGACCATCAGCCAGACGGCTCTCGGCTCCCCCCAGCTGTAGAAGAACAGGCTGAATACCAGAAGAACAAGATTGCGCGCCGTGCGGAAGCGCCGGGGAATCACGAAATAGAGCAGGAGCACAAGGGGGAAAAATTGATACAGGAAAATCAGACTGCTGAATACCACTCAGGTTCCCTCACTCTCAGTCAATGTGGAAAAGCGCGCGGCGCGTGCAGCACAGAGAAAAACGGCGGCCGCAGCGCGGTATCACGCGTGCACAGCCGCCGTTTCCGAATTGATTTCTCAGCCTGCCAGAGCGCTGTCGATTGCGTTGACGGCAATCTGATTCTGCTCCTCATAGAAGGCGACGGCGGCGGACTCGTCCGCGTCCTCGGGGGCAAACTCGCCGAGCATGATGAAGAAGACGTAGTTGCCGTTCTGGTATACCTTGGAGGCGTTGACCTTCGGAACGTTCATCGGATACTGCATCGAATTGTTGACGAGATCGTCGCGGTAGGCGTTGAGTGCGGCGACAACGGCATCCGCTTTGCCATCCTTCGCCTTCACGGCGACAAACGTGTCGACCTGCGTGCTGATCATGGCGACCTGACCGGCGGCCTCATCGCAATCGTCCGCCTTGATGCCGTAGCGGGCCTCGAGATCCTCGGCAGTAAGATCCATCTGGGGGAGATAGTTTTCGCCGTATGCGTTCTTTACCGCGTCGACAATCGTGCTCACCGCGACGGAGGCAGCAGGAGCGGCGGAGGAGGCGGGAGACTGGCTCTGCTGCGGAGCGGCGGAGCTTGCGGCGGGAGCGGACGGCGTCTGCGAGGCGGCCTCAGATTCCTCGTCCGCCTCGGAGGAAGCCGCCTCAGACGACTCTGCCTCGGAGGATTCCGGCTTCGAGGACTCCGGCTTCGAGGAAGCCGTCTCAGACGAGGTCACGGCGGAGGAGGGAGCCTCGGAGGAGGCGGCGTCGTCCCCGCCGGAGCAGGAGGTAAAGAGGGAGGCCGTCATGGCGCAGAGGAGCAGAGCGGCGATGAGCTTCTTTTTCATTGTGTAATCTACCCTTTCATGCGTATTTTTTTCATATGTCAAATGGTTTCCCACAGAGGGGCGAAAAAAGAGGACTGCTTCACAGAGGCGGAAGGAAAAAGGTTTTTGGCACAAAAATTCCGTCTGTGCAATACATTGTAGTAGAGCAACGGCGGAATCCTCCGGCCTGCCGCGCCGGCCCGGCGGCGCGTTCCCGGGGACGCGCGGAGGGTGTGGGTTCCGACGCTGCTGCTCTCAGCCTTTCGCCAATCGACTCATGCTAGGAGGATTCTGCTATGGATGAAAACAGTTTCGTTTCGACGGGCTGCCCGTCGAATTGCTTCAAGGAAGCGGTCTGCATCGACGCCATGCGCGTTTATGACAGCTGCAGTGAACGGCAACCGCCCGGTTGTCACGCGCCGGGGAGGACGCGCAGCCGCACCTCGAGGGTGAAGCCGCCCGGCTCCCGCCGGTACAGGATTTCGGAGACGAGCAGTTTCCAGAGCCTGTTTTCCTCCGCCGGAGACGCGCCGCGCAGGGCGTCGGCAGCCGTCAGAGAAAGGGCGGCTTCGCTGTGGACGGGGGAGAGCTTCGAGAGCTGCTCTCTTAGCTTTTCCTCCTGCTCCTCCAATATGCGGAGCCTTTCCTCATAGCGTTCCGGAGAGTAGACGCCGGACTCCAGAAGCTCGCACAGTCTTTCACGCCGGACAGCGAGCCGTTTTTCGGCGTCGAGCAGGAGCTTTCTGCGCCGCTCCTCGTCCGCGCCTTCGCCCGGGAGAGAGGCCGGGATCCGTGCGAGGAGAGGGAGGAGCGCTTCCCGCAGCGCGGCGGCGGCTTCCTCAAAGCTGCACGAGGGGCAGCAGCCGCGCGTCTCGCAGAGCAGGTAGCCGCCGGGCCGGTTCGACCTGGGGCGCAGCTGCATGAGACGGCCGCAGCCCGCGCAGCGGATGAGCCCTGCAAACGGGTTGACGAGCTCCCGCTTCCCTGCGGGAGACCCCGCTCGCGCGTCCAGCCGCTTCTGCGCGAGGGTAAAGAGCGCTTCCGAAATGATGGCCGGATGCTTACCAGGCGCGACCAGCCATGCTTCCTTTGGATTCTCCGCCTTGCGGCAGGAGGCGTTCTCTCCGCCTGTGCGCAAAAACCGGCGGCGGTTCCAGACGACTTCCCCCGTGTAAACGGGATTGCGCAGAATCGCTGCCACGGCGCTGCGCGAGAAGGCGGCGCTCCGGCGCGGCTTTGCCCCGCACGCGTTGAGAAACGCGGCGATGGCGGCGCAGCTCTCGCCGCGGGCGCAGGCGGCGAACATCTCCCGGACGAGCGCGGCCTCCTCCTCCACGGCGCGCAGCGTGGGCAGCCGGCCCTCGCGCGTTTTTTCGTAGCCGAAGGGCGCGTTCGCGAGATAGCCGCCCTCGGCCGCCGTTCGCTCGAGCCCGCGCCGCATCCGTTTCTTGATGAGCTTGAGCTCCTTGCGGGCGAAGAAGGTCTGCAGTTCCGTGTAATCCTCGTCCGCCTCGTCGCGGAGGTCGTACGTCTTCTGCGGCGTGATAATCCGCACACCCGCCTCCTTGAACGTCTCAAGAATGACGCCCTGCTGGCTCATGGTGCCGCGGCCGAGACGGTCGACGTCCATGCACAGCACCGCTTCGCACAGGCCGTTCTTCACGTCGCGCAGAAGCCGCAGCATTTCGGGTCTTGCGTACAGATCCTCGCCGCTGACGACCTCCTCGTAAACGCCGCAGATCGTGAGCCGCAGCGCGCGCGCCGTTTCCTCGAGCGTTTCCCGGTGACGGCGGAGCGTGTCTCCCGCCGAGTCGGCGAGATCCTCCGCCCTTGACTTGCGCAGGTACAAAAAGGTTTTCATACCGCTCCCTCCTTCTGGGAGATAGGTATGAACGGGAGGCGGGGATCTTTCCCGCTCTCCACCGTCAATACCCGCCGCTTCCCGCGATTGTTACACCGGATTTCTGTTTTTTTCAAAAAAAGTCCCGCATTTTCCGCGTGAGCGGAGAAGCGGGGGAGAGAGGAGGAATGAAATTGGAGAAAAAAGAAGCGCCGCGCGTCGTTTTAACGCCGCCGCAGGACGAAAGACAGAAAGAGGAGCTGCTGCGCGCTCTCTCAGAGGAGGCCGCGCGCATGATACAGCGGCGGTTGCAGTGATAAGGATTGTCTGGAAGACCTGCGCGTCTACTTCACGCAGGACAAAAACGATCTCATTGCGAGCGCCACCAGCGTACACCTGCGCAGTGTGGACGTGATTACCGTCTATCTGGATTTGGAGTCGGTTCCCTTCAACAAGGGCTTTTACTCGGTAGACATGACCTTCTTCTTCGACGTCTGCCTGGACATAGTCACGGCGCCCAGCTCGGCCTCCGTTGTGGTCAACGGCGTCGCGATTTTCCACAAGAAGGTGATCCTGTACGGCGGAGAGGGAAGCGTCAAATCGTTCAGCTCCGATAATTCCTGTGAGGCGGTCGATCCGGCCTGCAGCCGCGTTCTGCCGAAGGCCAGCGTGCAGGTCGCTCAGCCGATTGGTCTTGCCGCCTATATCCGTGACTGCTGCTCGCCGTGCGACGTCTGCTGCCACATTCCCGACTGCATCTGCCGCCGTTACGGCGGCGCCTTTGACGGAAAGTGCCGCCGCGGCGTGTATATCGCCGTCGGCCTGTTCACCATCGTGCAGATTGTGCGCAATGTGCAGATGCTCATTCCGACGTATGATTTCTGCATCCCCGAGAAGGAGTGCTCGTCGCCGAGCTCCGACAGCCCGTGCGATATGTTCAGCCGCATCGATTTCCCGACGGACGAATTCTTCCCGCCGAAGGCGAGCTGCGACCGCTGCTGCGAGAGCTCCTGCTCCTGCTGCCAGAACACGCAGCCTGTCTCGGGCTGCTCGGGGCGTTCGTCCTGTTCCCGCTGATACCGGCACAGCATAACTCCGTAAAGAAAGAGGGCGCATCCATGCTTCGCGTGGATGCGCCCTCTCCAATTATCGCTCTATTCCTCAGCTTTTGACCGGGTTCACACGGGAAACGACGCAGCTCGAAGCGTCCTCTCCGGTGATGCTGCCGGAAAACTGCACCGAGACCTTCTCGCCAATCTTCAGGCCGTTCGGCAGGTTGGAAAGGTCGGTGTCAGGGCCGATGCTGAACGTAATGGAACCGTCCGTCGTTTTCAGAACGAAGGAGTTCATCGTTGCGTCCTCGATGGTTCCCTTGATCATGCTCTGCAGCGGGATGCCTTCCTCAGAAGAGACGGGTTCCTCGGAGGAGACTGCCTCAGACGACTCCGCCGCGGAGGACGTCTCCGCCTGCGACGCGGCTTCGCTCTCCGGCTTGTCGCTCGCCGTCTCGCTCACAGCAGCCTCAGACGACGTCTGCGCCTCTGACGAAACAGCCGCGCTGGACGTCGTATCGTTATTTCCGCACGAAGCAAGGAAGGCAAGAGTTGCGCAGACAAGAAGGATTGCTGCGATTTTTTTCACATACTTCCTCATTTTGAATCAACCTCATTTCCGGGGCTTTCTCAATAGAGCAGCCCCCTTTTGTTGTGACAATATCCTAGCCCGAACTTGTGAATCCGGTATGAACAAAGAAAAAGATTTTTTTAACGCAGGGCAGACGCTCGCCATCGATAGGTTTCCCACTGTGCGGCTCTTATATCCTGTGCGCTGCAGCCGAGAGATCGGAACAACGAAGAAAACGCGAAGACCTCAGCCGCTGGTCCGTTTGCCTAAAAGGCTGATAAATAAAGTTTAACGATTTTGTTCAACAAAAGCGGCTTCTGTTCTTGATAAATCAGAACTCGAAAAAATGAGAGAAAACAAATTTGTTAAATAGGAAAGCAAACACGCAACGGATTTTAATGTATTTATTTATGGAATTTGTTTACAGTACATCCAAATCAAGAAATTTCAACAGATTTTGATAGGTGGAAAGGAGGTTTGCTTTACACATTGTGCCGTATCACATCAGGCTGTATTTGACGCAGATCAGAACTGTAAAGCTGATAGCCATTACAAATAAAACCGCGTCTGTCAGCGGCGAGCGTTTTTGAATTGCTCTGCCAGCGGGCTGGAGGCCGGACTGCTCTGCGATTCGAAGGGGTCGAAATCGGGACAGCGGTACCGCCATGCGTCGTATGCCTCCCGGCTGAGCAGCCCCTTCTCCCGCATGGAGGCCGCCTGGCGCCATACGGCAAGGAGCTCGAGCAGCTCCTGCGCCTCCTCGCTCTGGCCCGCGTCGACGCGCAGCACCAGCTCGCCGTCCTGCTCCGAGACGCGCAGTCCCCGCGTATCCTCAAGGGCGAACAGCGTGTGGAGCAGGCCGACAGGGGAGTTGAGGTCCGGCACGCCGAGCGCGTGCGGGGAGACCCCGAGCAGCTGCGCGAGCGCCCGCGTCAGTTCCGCCTTGGGCTTGCGCACGCCCGTTTCGTACTGCGCGACGCGGACAAGCGCCGTCGCGTCCGAAAACCCGAGCTCCGCTCCGAGCTGCTTCTGCGTCATGCCGCGCAGGCGGCGGAAAAAGCGAATTCTCTCCCCGATTGCCATCTTGCGATTCCTCCTGTCTGA